>NZ_CAJMZF010000025.1:0-108878 GCF_905220245.1 Paraburkholderia sp. J63
CGTGTCTTGCGAAACGGGCCGCCCGAAACCGGGCGGACGCCCGTTAGGCCGGCCCGTTGGGCCGATATCCTGGGGAGTGACAGCATCAAGTCCCGTCGATCGCATGTCGGGCTGCGCGCCGGGCGGTATCGCTTCGCCGGTATAGCGCGAGTGTGGCGGCCAGTCCGCAGACGGCCGCGAAGCTGAGCCAGTAGCCCGGCGCGGCCTTGTCGCCGGTCGCTTCGATCAGATAAGTCGAGACGGCCGGCGTAAAGCCTCCAAACACTGCGGTCGCCAGGCTGAACGCGAGCGAGAAGCCCGCAACGCGCACCTCGACGGGCATGATCTCCGCGAGCGCCGCGACCATCGCGCCGTTGTACATCCCGAAGAAGAACGAGAGCCAGAGCAGCACGGCGAGCATACGCCCAAAGCTCGGCGCGGCGCAGAGCCAGTGGAGCGCCGGATACGAGGTGCAGATGGCCAGCACCGGGATGGCGATCAATATCGGCTTGCGTCCGACGCGATCGGAAAGTGCACCGCCGATCGGCAGCCAGAGAAAGTTCGAGAAGCCTACGCAGACCGTTACGATCAGGCTGTCTGCAGTACTGAGTTTCAGGACGGTTTTTCCGAACGTCGGCGTGTAGACGGTGATGAGGTAGAAGGTAGTCGTTGTCATCGCAACTAGCAGCATGCCCGCGAATACCGCCCGCCAGTTTTTCAGCGTCGCGTTCCAGATTTCGCGCGTGCCGGGATGGCGCGGCCTGGCTTCGAATTCCGCGGTTTCCTTGAGGGTTCGCCGCAGCAGGAAGATGACCGGCACGATCGCGCAGCCGACGAAGAAGGGGATGCGCCATCCCCAGGCACCAATCTCCTGCGTCGTCAGCCAGTGATTGAGCAGGTAGCCGAGCGCCGCGGCGACGACAATCGCCACCTGCTGGCTCGCCGATTGCCAGCTCGTATAGAAGCCCCTGTGCCCAGGCGTCGCCATTTCCGCGAGGTACACGGAGACGCCGCCCAGTTCCGCGCCGGCCGAGAAACCCTGCAGCAATCGCCCGAGCAGCACGAGGGCGGGCGCGAGCAGGCCGATCGTGTCGTAGGCGGGCACGCAGGCGATCAGGATGGTCCCGCTCGCCATGATGGTGAGCGTGACGATCAGCCCTTTGCGGCGGCCCACTTCGTCGATATACGCACCGAGAACGATGGCGCCGAGCGGTCGCATGAGGAAGCCCGCGCCGAACACGGCGAAGGTCAGCATCAGCGAAGCGAACTCGCTGCTCGACGGAAAGAAGATGCGCGAGATATAGGTCGCGTAGAAACCGAAGAGGAAAAAATCGAACTGTTCGAGAAAGTTTCCGCTGGTCACGCGAACGACCGCGCCGAATGTCGACGATCTCGTGTGAGTCCCGCTTCGCGCGGCGGGCGTTGACGAATGCATGTTGTGTCTCCGTGGACTTCTTTATGGAACCGCAAGGCGGGGATGCCAGGCGCCTGGGCGCTCAATCCGGGCCGGTTTGCAGTCTGTTCGCCTGACGCTTTTCGATCGACGATTTGAGCAATGCCGCGCAGCGGTAGATGCCGTGTGCGAACTTGCCGTAAGGCAGCGTGGCGAAAAGCGCCAGGACCACGCCGAGGTGCACGGCGAGCAGCCACGCCATTGCCGGAGTGTCACGCCACGTGAGGAGGCTCAGGCCAGTGGCGCTCGTGAGCAGCAGGAGCGCGATGAACCCCCGGTCCATGGGGCGCTGCTTGGGATCGCCATGATCCGGATGGCGGCGCAGATTGAGCCAGAGCAGTCCCGCCGGTCCAATCAGCAAGCCGATGCCGCCTGCCGTACCGAGCAGCACCGGCAAGCTGAGGAACGGGTACGGGGCGCGCAGTTGCAGCACGTAGTCGTAGATCGTCGCAACGGCAGTGGCCGCGAAGCACAGCATAAAGCCATAGAACGTGAAGTGATGGAAGCGGCGCCGCGCGAGCGTGAACGCGTCGTTCGATTCGTTGCAGCCGTCGCCATGTCCGCCGTCGAGATAGGTCAGCGCAAGCGCGTGCTTCGTCGCTTCGGCGAGCGCGGGCGCACTCGGTGCACTGGGAGTGCCCGCCGACAAGTCGCGCCAGAACCGCGTCACGCCAACACCCAGCGCCAGCACCGCGAATCCGAAAACGGCGCCGAACATCGTCGCGAGCCAGTCGTGCGGAAACACGGCGTAGAAGTTGCCGCCCAGCGACTTGGCGAGCAGCGAGCCCTTCAGTGCGATGCCGAGCAGCAGGAACACCGCCAGCCCGACGGCGAGCGCGAGCGCGACGGTCAATCCGTTGCGCTTGTAGAGCACGCCCATCGCGGGAGGCCATGCGTACTCGGCGTAGGTTTCGGCGCGTACCTGGGCCATCGCTTTGGGGACATTCACGGCGAATTCGTGAGGCGGCGCGTACTGGCATGCGTGATAGCACGCACCGCAGTTGTGGCAGAGATTGGCGAGATAATTGACGTCCGCCTTGGCGAACTCGAGGCGCCGCGTCATCGCGGGAAAGACCGCGCAGAATCCTTCGCAGTAGCGGCACGCGTTGCATATCTGCATTTGACGTGCGACTTCGGCTTCGTTGGACGTGAGCGGAAGCACGCGGATGACGGCGGTTTCGGGCGCGCTCGTGAACGTACGACGAGAGGGGGACGAAGGCGAGGCGAGTTCCTGCGCCTCGCGAGTCAGTGCTTCAAGCTTGTGCACGTTGAGCTCCATGTGGTCGGGTGGCGGCCTGTGCGGTTTGCGCGGCCTTTGCGGCCTGGGTGCCGGCGATGCGTCCGAACGCAGTGCCGATCGACATGCCGACGCCCGCGGTATAGCCCTTGCCGAGCACGTTGCCGGCCATCATTTCTCCCGCCACGAAGAGGTTTTGGCTCGGCTGCCCGCTGAAATGCACTTGCGCCTTGTCGTTGACCTTGAGCCCGAGATAGGTGAACGTGATGCCCGGCCGCAGCGCGTAGCCATAGAAGGGCGGCGTATCGATGGGACGCGCCCAGTGGGTTTTCGCCGGGGTGAGCTGTTCGGTGTGGCAGTCGTCGAGCGCGGTGTGATCGAATGTGCCGATCCGGCACGCGGCGTTGTAGCCGGTGATCGTCTCGACGAACGTGGCCTCGGGCAGGTTCAGCCGTCGCGCGAGTTCCGGCAGCGAATCGGCTTTTTCGCCCGGGAAAACGGGCGGCATGAAGCGGCCGATCGCCTTGGAGTCGATGATCGAATAGCCGGTTTGTCCCGGCTGCCGGGCGACGAGCCGCCCCCAGATCGCATAGCGCTTCGGCCAGAAGTCTTCGCCCTCGTCGTAGAAGCGCCGGGCGTCGCGATTCACGACCACGCCGAGCGACACGCAGTCGATCCGCGTGCAGATCCCGCCGTCGTAGAGGGGCGCACGCGCGTCGATGGCCACGCAATGCGATTGCGACGGATCGCCGATGGCATCCGCGCCCGCGTCGATCATGTGCTTGAGCAGCACGCCCTGGTTGAAGCGCGTGCCGCGAATGAGGAAGTTGTCGGCCGGCCATTCGCCGCGCTCGTTTTGCCCCCACGCTTCACGCAGCCATGCGCGGTTCGATTCGAATCCGCCCGCGGCGAGCACGCAGGCGCGTGCTTCGAAGCGTTGCGCTCCGCTGCGCGCGGCGACGAAACGGGAACCATCGAGTTCGATCGAATCGACGGGGGTGTCGTAGCGGATCTGTACGCCGAGCGCCTGCGCACTACGGTAGTAGGCGTTGACGAGCGCTTTGCCGCCCCCCATGAAGAACGCGTTGGTGCGGGCCACGTGGAGGGCGCCGGATAGCGGCGGCTGGAAGCGCACGCCATGCTTTTGCATCCACGGCCGGCAATGCGACGAGGCGCGGATCACGAGCCGCGCGAGCGCTTCGTTCGTGATGCCGCCCGTCACCTTCAGCAGATCCTGCCAGTACTCTTCTTCGGGATAGGCGTCGACCAGAACGTCTTGCGGTGCGTCGTGCATGCAGCGCAGATTGCGGGTGTGCTGGGAATTTCCGCCGCGCCATTCGCGCGGCGCCGATTCGAGCAGGAGGACCGAGGCGCCAGCTTCGCGCGCCATCAACGCGGCGCACAGCGCGGCATTGCCTCCACCGATAACGAGAACGTCGACCATCTGAGTTGTCTCCTTTGAGACGCACTCTATAGAGCGACAGCCGGCGCCGCCATCAGGGAGGCGGCAAGAGGTCTTCAGGTTTTGTGAAGGGGCGCCTCGCGCAGTGTGGCGCCGGGCCAGCGGCCGGCACGCACGATTTCGCGCGCGACATCGGCCAGCACGACGCGGGCGGCCAGTCCCGCAGGCGAAAGTTCGTCGTCCGATACGCTCACGATCAGGTTGGGTCTCGAGGCTTCTTTGTCCGCGATGCGCACGCTTTGGAGTGCCTGGTTTTCCGGTCTCGCGAGCGGCGCGCCGGGCTGGATGGTGGCGCCCAGACCGCCGCGCACGGCGTCCATCAGCAAGGCAAGGCCATCGAGCTCGGCGGCGATGCACGGCCGGTAGCTGGTGCGCTTGAACACGGCATCCAGCAAGGAGCGCAGGCCATGCGATCCGCTTGGCAGGATCAGCGGAAGTTCGCCGAGTCTGGAGATACGCACCTGGGAGCCATCAGGCATGCCTGGCAGGGCGGGAGCGCCGATCACAAAAAGACGCTCGTCGAGCAGGGGCATTGCGCTCCAGCGCTGCGCGGGCTCCTCGTGGAACAGGATCGCGAGGTCGATTTGCCGTGCACCGAGCATCGGCGCCAGGTATCCGGACAGGCTTTCCACGATGCGCAGCCGCACGTCGGGATAGCGCTCGCGCATGGCTTTCATGAAGGACAGGCCCAGCACGCCCGCGGTGCTCGGCGCCAGCCCGACGCTCACGTGACCCGAGAGGCGAGCCTGACGGGCCGCGTGGGCCGCGTCGTCGATATGACGCAGCGCCAGTTGCGCCTGGCGCCAGAACGCGAGTCCGGCATCCGTGGGAACGACGCCCCCGGAGGTGCGTTGCAGCAGACGGGTCGAAAGCTCGCTTTCCAGCCGGCTGATCTGCTGACTCAATGCCGAGGTCACCACGCCAAGGTCCAGCGCGGCCTTGCCCATGCTGCCGTGCTCCACGACGCTCACGAAGTAGCGCAGTTGTCGAAGTTCCATTGAATGTCTCAGCGTTGAATGGGTCGATGGCGGCACGCGCCGCAATCGTATGAAGACAGGAGGGGCCGCGGCGAGCGGCGTAAACCACTACCCACGTCATTCTCCATTGACCGCCCAATCCGGATTGGCTACGATTAAAGTATTCAAAAAAGAATACTTTAGCAAAGTATGAGCCGCTGGCGTCACGGGAGCGGGCCGTCCTTTGATGGGCGTGTGGCGTCCAGTGTCCGGCAAAAATTCGGAGACAGGAGACGGAATTGCACAAGAAAATGGCGGGATGCATTATTGGCGCGCTGCTTCCCTGCGCGGCGCACGCGCAGTCGAGCGTGACGCTTTACGGCGTGGCCGATGTCTTTTACGGCTACTTCAAGAATTCGACCACGAGCGCCAGCAGTCTGAATTCCGGCGGCGCCGGCGGTTCGCGGTGGGGGCTGCGGGCGAAGGAGGATCTCGGTGGCGGGCTGTCCGCAATCGCGGTGCTCGAAAGCGGTTTCAACATCAACAACGGGACGTCGGGAGAGGGGGGCCGGCTGTTTGGCCGCCAGTCGTACGTGGGGGTCGATAGTCCCTGGGGCTCGCTGATCGCAGGGCGTCTGCAGACGGAGGGCTATACGTGGGGCGTGACGTTCGATCCCATTCTGATGGCCGCCGGATCTGTGCTGGGATCGATCACCGGAGAGGAGCCGAGGCCCTGGATCTTCAACCCCTTGCTGGACCCTGCGCGCGAGGACAACGCGGTGCAGTACGCCTCGCCCACATGGCGTGGCCTGAGCGCCACGCTGGGGTATTCGTTCGGCTCGAACGAGGGGGCCGACACCAACACGAAGTACGAGATCGGCACGCTCTGGTACACGAATGGCGGGCTGACCGCCAGTTATGGCCTGGGCCGCAGTCTAACGGTCGCGCCCGGCGCCGACAGCAATACCCTCGAACAGGCGCTCGGGGTGAAGTACGCCTTCAAGTGGGTCACGCTCTACGGCACCTATCAATGGCGCCGTAACAACCCGGGGTTCACCGACAAGGCCTGGCAAGTCGGCTTCAATGTGCCGACCGGCGTGGTCGGCGCGCTTGGGGTCGCCTATGGCGGGCTGAGCGACGAGAACGTCGCGCCGCCGGGCAACTGGAGCGTGCGCTCATTCGCGCTCAGTTATACCTACTTCCTGTCGAAATCGACGACGCTCTATGCGTTCTACAAGAAACTCCTGAATGGCGGCGTAGCGGTCCAGTCGATCTATCCGCCCGGCGGTTTGCCGCCTCCGACCATGCGCGACGAGAATGTCTCCGCCGTGGGTATCGGCATGCAGACCCGCTTCTGAGCATCGGGTGCTGCGTCGGGCCTTCCGGCGCAGCAGTGGGCGGTGCGATTCCTTGCCGGGCGTCACGCAAACGCATCCTGTCAGTCGGCAATCCAGATATAATTCCAGATTGTATAAAATTCGGACTGACGGGCATCGTGGCAACTGCAGAACTCAACGGGATCGACCTCCCCTCTCAGATCGCGGCGGAAACCCGCAAATTGATCAATCGCGGCACGCTGGCGCCGGGCCTTCAGTTGCGTCAGTCGGATCTCGCCGAGCGCTTTGGGATCAGCCGCGTGCCCGTGCGCGAGGCGCTCAAGCTGCTGGCGGCGGAAGGCATCATCGAGCACGACGCGAATCGCGGTTTCTTCGTCGCGCAACTCTCGAGCGACGAAGCGCGGCAACTCTATCGCATGCGCCATCTGCTGGAAGCCGAACTGCTTGCCACCGTCGTTTGGCCCACTCAGGCGCATCTGAAGCTGCTCGAGGCGATGGTGGAGGAACTGAACCAGTTGCTCGCCACGGGTGCGCGCGACGCCTGGATCGAGCGCCACCGGGCGTTTCACGACGCCATCTTCGACCTCTCGGAAAACAAGGTTCTCAAGCGCGAGGCGCTCAGGCTCATGCGCCTGACCGATCGCTATCGCTCCTTGGCCACGGATATCACGGCCCAGGGGGCGCACCTCGACGCGCGCATCGAAGAGCAGTTGATCAAGGCACTGGCAACGCAGAACCGGCAACTGCTGCTGGACGCCTACGACAAGGGCCGGGCCATCGTGCTCGCGGGCCTCATGGCGGTTCTGCAGGCACGCGGCGTCTGAGGGCGCGGCGGCTTCCGGCCGCGCTTGCCGCACGTGGGGCGCGCACTCGCGCCCCGCTCCTCAGAACCGGGCCAATATCCCCAACGCCACGACCGACTGAATATTGCCGGCCGCCACGGTGTTGCCGATTTCGGCCGGATAGGCGCCATTCGTGCGCTGGAACACGCCGGTCAGATAGATCGAGGTGAGCTTCGACAGCGCGTGCGTGAGTTGAATCGCAGCCTGATTGACGGTCACGTTCTTCAACTGGCTGTTGCCGTTCGAGTACGTGTACGCCACGCCCAGGTTCCAGTCGAACGTGAAGTCATAACCCACGCCCGTCGCCAGCGCGTAGATCCTCGCGCCGGTATAGGTGTTGCGCGCCTGGCTGTACATGGCGGTCAGCTTGAAGTCCGCGATTCGGGTGCGCACGCCGGCGAGCAGGTTGGCAATGCCGTCGTGACCGTCGTTCACCGGACTGAAGTTCTGCTCGGTGTAGACGATGGCGGCGCGCGTCTCCTGCGCGCGGTAGCTCAGCACGGCGCTCTTGCCCGAGCCGTTCGAAAAATCGCCGGCCATGCCGCCGAAGCTGTACATCGCGCCCACCGAAAAGCCCGCGTATTCGTCGGAGACCACCTTGATGGCGTTGGACATGCGCTCGCCGCCCACGCGGTCCCAGTTGATCGCCCCAAGGCCGGTCGGAACGCCGTTGGTGATGATCGGCGCGTAGGGGCCGTCGGCAATCGCGGCACCGATTTGCGCCGGCCCGTGCACGCCGAGCAGGTCCGCGCCGAAACTCCCGGTCCGGAAGTTCAGCATGCCGCCCGCGATGCCGGTAGCGGGATCGATGCCGCCAATCAGGAAATAATCGAAGCTGAAGTCGTTCTGCTGTCCCATCCGGATGCTGCCCATTCCAGTCTGCCGCAGACCGACCCACGCGGAGTTCTCGAACAACGCGCCATGCGATTGCGGAGAGAGACTGCCGTTGCTCAGGCCGATCATCGAGTCGAGGCTGAAATTGGCGCTCAGGCCGCTTCCAAGGTCATCGTTGCCGCGAAAGAAGATCTTGGTGGGGAAGATGGCGGAGTCCTGCATCTGGACGAGGCGCGAGCCGTTCGAATCGCGATAGCCCGCGACGCTTTCGTCCAGAAATCCTCCGATGGTGAACGTCGATTGCGCATGCGCCGCCGAACTGGTTCCGGCGATGGCGCCCGCTACGATCAGTACGCGCGCAAGCGGTTGTCTGCGCCACGTGCTTTGATGAAACATGGTGTCTCCTCACGGTGTCTTTTACTTCGTTTTTTGTCTGGACTCGTCGGGATCCCAGTTCGAGATCCAGAGGAGATCGGCAACCGGCATCGTCTGAGCCGAGGCAAACGAGCCGTACCCGCCCTGCGCATAAAGCAACGGCGCCCGATCCGGGTGCTCGATCCGGACGGCGCGGATGGCGCCGAACAACACGAGGTGCGTGCCCGCTTCGATGACGCGATCGACATGGCAGTCGAAGCTGGCCAGCGCGTTCGCGAGCACGGGTGCGCCCGTGCCGGGCGTGCTCCACCGGCCTTCGGCGAATTTGTCCTCGGGCGCGAGCGGACTGGCGAAGCGGTTTGCGAGCGCCGTGCTTTCCTTGCCGAGCACGTTCACCGCGAAACGCCCCGCGTCGCGGATCGCACCGGACGACGCGCTGCTGCGGTTCACACAGACCAGCAAGGTGGGCGGCTCCGCGCTCACCGAGCAAACGGCGGTCGCGGTCAGTCCACTGCGCTGGCCGTCGCCGGAGCAGGTGGTGACGAGGCAGACGTGCCCTGTGAGGCAGCGCATGGCCGCCTTGAATTGCGTGATGTCGATGGTCATGGTCGGAGCCGGCTTCACCCGATGCGGTGCGTCCGGCGAGCCTCGGTGCGGTGTGAGGTCATTCCCAGCCGAAAATGCCGAGCGTCGTTTCACCCGCCTTGAGGCGGCGAAGCTGATCGGCTTCGGCAGCCTCGCGCGCGTGGCCCGCGTCGATCGCGCGGGCGGCTTCGTGGCGCGCGACGCACACCACGCCGTCGTCGTCGCCGACGATCAGATCGCCTGCGTGCACGGTGACGTTGCCGAAGCGCGTCGGCGCGTTGATCCAGCCTCGCGCGCCGAAGTCCTTGCCCGTGCCCTGAATCGACAGGCCGCGCGCGAAGACCGGAAAGCCGATCTGTTCGAGCAGCGAGCGGTCGCGCACGCAGCCGTCGATCACGAGTCCGCCGAGCTGGCGCACCTGGCTTGCCGTCGACATGACCTCGCCCCAGTAGCCGTATTCGTAGGCATCGCCCACCGAGACGACGAGCACGTCGCCCGGTTGTGCGGCGTAGATGGCGCGGTGCAGCCAGAGGTTGTCGCCGCCGGGCGCGTGCACCGTGACAGCCGGTCCGCCAATCCGGAAGCCCGGCGCGACCGGCTTGATCGCCGCGGGCAGGGCGCCGCGCTTGCCCGCCGCTTCGTGCAGCGTGGCGCTGGGCAGTGCGCGGGCGGCCTCGACGACGGCCGCGGCCACGCGCGGAATATCGAGCCGGGTCGTCTCCGCGGGATCGAAACGCAGGCTGGCGGCGCTCATGCGACCTCTCCTTGCACGCCTTGCTCGCGCGTCTGCAACTGGTGGTACTTGTGCTGGTGGCGCGCCTCGTCGAGACGCATGCCCGACGCCACTGCCGCGCGAATCGCTTCTTCGGCTGCCTCGATCTCCTCGGCAACGGCGAGAATGCGCGCTTCGTGCTCGCGCGGAATCGCCACGAGTCCATCGGCGTCGCCGCGCAGCAGGTCGCCGGGCGCCACGCGCACGTCGCCGATATTGACCGGCACGTTCACGCCTTCGACCTGCACGCGGTCCTTGCCGGTGCGCATCCAGTGATCGCGCGAATACACGGGATAGCCGAGCGACAGGCAAAGCTGCACGTCGCGATTGATGCCGTCGATCACCGTGCCGGCCAGGCCCCGGCGATGCGCGATCTCGGTCATGATGTCGCCCCAGACGGTGGCGTCGGTGCGGCCGCCGTTGTCGAGCACGATCACCGCGCCGGGCGGCACGTCGTCGATGAAGTCGCCCACGGTGCCGGGCGGCGTGGCAGCCGGACCGTAGAGCACCGTGAAGGCGCGGCCCGCCATCCGGAATGCGCTGTCGCGCGGCTTGATCGAACGGCACTGCCCGTTGATCCCGAGGCGGTCCATTGCGTCGCTGAGTGTCGCGGTGTCGAGCCGCGCGGCGCGCGCAACGTTCTGGTCTTGCTGGAGCGTTTCCATGGTTCAGTCCTTGAGCATGAATTCGTAGTTGCCGCCCATGACCTGGCTCATGGGCGTATGCGCGAGCACGGCCTTGGCCATGCGGGCTTCGCGCGCGACGATGGCTTCCGCGCTCGCCAGCACGCGTTCGATGTCGGCGGCGCGGATAAAGATGACGGCGCTGCGGTCGGCCACGACGTAGTCGCCCGCGTCGACCGCCACGCCGAAGGCTTCGATCGGCACGTTGGTCGCCTTCTCGACAATGCGGCCGCGCGCGGTGCGTGCCGTGAAGGCGTTGGCGAAGAGCGCGAACTGCATCTCGCGGGCTTCGTCGATGTCGCGCACGGGGCCGTCCGCGATCACGCCGGCGATGCCCTTGACCTTCGCGCCGAGCGACAGCAGGCCGCCCCAGCTACCCGCTTCGATGCCGGTGCGCTGCTCGACGACGATCACGTCGTCCGGTCCGCCGAGTTCGATGGCCGTCGTGCCGAGATGGCGCGGTTCGCCCGGCGCGGGCGCGCCGGTGCCGAGCTTGACCGTGATGACGCGGCCCGCCACGCGCTTGTCGCCCGCGGCTTGCTGCACGCCGCTGACCACGCCGCCGAGCCCCAGTTTGTCGAGCGCGTCGGAGACGGCGCAGCAGTCGAGCCGGCGCAGGCGCCGGACGATTTCGCTTTCTTGTGTCATGGACGGGTCTCCTCGATCAGCATGGCTGTTGCGGCCGCCAGCACGCGAAGCCCATGGCATTGCCGGTGCCGGCTTCGGTGCGGTAGCAGGGGATGTAATCGACGCGTTCCATGTCGAAGCCGAGTTCGTCCATGGCGCCGGCGACCGGTATCCAGTTCTTGATCTCCGACGTGCCGGCCTGGAAGATGGCTTCGCCCATGGCCTCGATGGGCGCGGGATCGTGGGCCTGCATGGCGTTCAGAATCGTGTGGTCCACCCGTTCGTCGATGACGAAGTGGGTGAGGCCGCCCGAGGCGATCAGCGCCACGCGCTTGTCGCTTTCCCAGGACGCGATGGCGCGCACGAGCGCTCGACCGAATGCATAGCAGCGGCTGACGGTCGGCTGGTTCGGGGGATAGAAGGTGTTCACCAGCACCGGCACGGTCGGTATCACGCGGTCTTTCATCAGCTGGCGGAACACGAAGCCGAACGCGTGCGGCGTTTCCGTTTCGGAGAGCCGCTTGAGGGCGGCCACGTCGAACTGCCCGGCGATCGTCGATTCGATGATGTGGCGCGCGAGGGCGGGCACGCCGTCATAGCTCGCGGCGGCCGGCATGTAGCCGGGCATCGCGTGCGCCACGCCGGGTGGCAGCGCGGCGAGCTTCTGCTCGCTGATCATGTTGTTGACGATGGTTTCGCCCCACATGACGCTGAATGCCGGCACGCAGGTGTCGTCGAAAATCTCCATCTGATCGTTGCCGACGATGACGGCGATGTCAGGACGCGCGTCGGCCAGGATTTGCGACATGCGCTCGATCGCCGCGAGGCAGGCGGCGTGACGGGTGGCCCACGTCTCGGGCGTGATTTGCTCGCGCAGGTTTTCGGCGCGGCGGTATTCGACGAGCTCGTCGAACTGCCACTGCCGGCCTTCGAAATGGTGCGTGCTGCGCCGGTCGTCGGGCACGCGCGAGCCCCACGTATGCGGCGGCGTGACGAGCATGGGGCCGTGCGACGTGCCCATGCCCAATACGATCTTCGCCATCGATATGCTCCAGTTGGCGGACCGCTCAGCGATAAGCTGCGAGGTCGAGGTTGAACAGGTCGCGGGCGTTGCCGAAGAAGATCGCGTCCTTTTCTTCGGGCGAGAGCCAGTCGAAGCCCTGAATGAACGGTTTGATGTCGTCGAACGTCTTGCCGGTGGCGGGGTTCACGACCGAGCCCACGCCCGGGCATTCGGCGCCGAACAGGCAGCGGTCGGCGCCCACCGTCTTGATCAGCAGGCGCAGCGATTCTTCGGAGTACAGAACGGTGTCGTAGTGGAGATTGCGCATGCCGGCGAGAAAGTCGCGGCCCGCGCGCGCCGCGCCGGACTGGAAGCGGCCGATCTGGTAGGGGATCGATCCGCCGCCGTGCGACACGAGAATCTTCAGCTTCGGGAAGTCCTTGAAGACGTCGGAGTTCACGAGGCCGAACACGGCGATAGTCTCTTCGTTGATGAAGTGCACCGTGTACGGCGAGCGTGCCGAATGCGAGCCTGTCGCGTGGATATGCGCCGGCACGTCGAGTTCGCAGAGCTTCTCGTACAGCGGATACCAGTAGCGCTCGCCGAGCGCAGGCGCTTCGCTGCCGCTATTCTCGAACGGATCGGGGTTCAGCAGCACGCCGCGAAAGCCCAGTTCCTTCACGCAGCGCGTCAGCTCCGGCAGCACGTCTTCGATGGGCTCGCCCGCCACCTGAGGCAGGCCGCCGATGCCGATGAACCGCTTGGGCAGCAGCTTGACGGTGCGCGCGATGATGTTGTTCGTTTCCTCCGTGAACCAGTGCACGAGCTTGCCGGGCTTCTGGCTGTGCATCATCTGGAAGGGGCGCGGCGAGAGCAGTTGCACGGTGGTGCCGGCGCGATCGAGCATGTCGATGTGGCCGGCCGGTCCCATCTCCTTGCGATTGGCGTAGTGCAGGATTTCTTCGTCGCTGACCTCGGGCATCCTGCGGCCGTGTTCGCCGCGATGGGAAAGAATGTGCGCCTTGTAGACCCACAGCTCGGCTGGCGGGCTCACGTGGCCGTGGCAATCGATGATCATCAGATGTCTCCTTGGGAATGTCGGGGGAAATGCGCGGCCTGGCGTCCCGGCAGGCGCTTCGTGCCGCATGGCGATGGCCCGTCGCGCTTTCGAGGCGGGACGGGTGGGAAGGGCCGGGGGGCTACAGATCGAGGACCAGCCGGTCGCCCTTGCAGCCCGAGCAACAGATGATCATCGTGTTGTTGGCGGCCTTCTCCGGGTCGGAGAGGATCGCGTCGCGGTGGTCGGGCTCGCCCTCGAGCACGCGGGTTTCGCAGGCGCCGCATACGCCTTCCTCGCATGAGTACGCGACGTCGACACCGGCTTCGCGCAGCACGTTGAGAATGGTCTTGCCGCCCGGGACGGCAAACGTGCGTCCGCTGCGTTTGAGCTCCACCGTGTAGCCGCCGTCGAGCGCCGCTTCCTGCTTCGCGGTGAAGTATTCGACGTGAACCTGCGCGCGCGGCAGCGCCGCGGTCGCTGCCTCGAAGGCGGCGAGCATTGGACCCGGCCCGCAGCAGTAGAAGTGGGCGCCCGGCGGCTGCGCCTGCGCGATGGCGGCGAGGTCGAGCACGCCGCCGGCTTCGGCGTCGATGTGCAGATGCATGTCGGCGAAACTTTCCAGCTCCTCGACGAAGGCCGCGTCCACGCGCTCGCGGCACGAGTAGTAGAGCGTCATCGAGCGGCCGAGCGCCTTCAGCCGGCGCGCCATGCAGAGAATCGGCGTGATGCCGATGCCGCCGCCGATCAGGACCGTGTGCGCGGCCTGCTCGTCGAGCGGGAAGTTGTTGCGCGGCGCCTCGATCTGCACGAGATCGCCGGGGCGCAACTGCTCGTGCATGTATTGCGAGCCGCCGCGGCTTTTCGCATCGCGCTTGACCCCCACCTGATACGAACGCGGTTGCGCGCTGCCGTCGAGCAGTGAGTACTGCCGCACGAGGCCGTTGGGCAGATGCACGCCGATATGCGCGCCGGGCGCGCCGGACGGCAGCGGTGCGCCGTCCGGGCGCTCGAAGGCATAGGCCAGGGTGTCGCGCGCCAGATAGTGGATCGACGCGAGACGCAGCGTCATCAAATCGTCGGCACGGGCTTGGTGCTCATTCATGGCTGTCTCCAGTTCCAGTTGTCCGTTTCGAACCGCTTTACGCCGGCGGCCGGGTTCTTGGTTGACTCGAAATTCTTTTTTGAATATTATTTCGACTAACACGAAAAAAGTCAAAGGCTCCGAAGAAGGGAAATCCCGAGGGGCCGGAAAAGAGTCAACCGCGGTTTGGCGGAGATCGAGCCTCGCTGAGGCGCATCCACTGGAGGAGAAGGAATTGATCGCAATCCTGTCTTGTAACGGCGGCACGGTTACGCACGGCGAAGGTCCTGCCACGACGCTGCTGGTTGCGACCTTGCGGGGCATGCACGTGTTCGAGCGCGCGAGCGGCCACGAGGCATGGCGCTTGACGCGCACGGCGCTCGAGCATCTGCACGTGAGCGCGCTGCTTTATGAACCGGCGTCGAAGCTGCTGTTTGCCGGCGCGCATGGCACCGGCGGCTTGTGGGTGAGCGGCGACCTTGGCGTGACGTGGTCGCCGCGCGCCGAGGGCATCAAGAGCGCGCACATCTATACGCTGGCTGCGCAGCCGCGCGCACACGGCGTCGTGCTGTATGCGGGCACCGAGCCGTCCGCGCTGTACCGCAGCGACGACCTCGGCCGTAGCTGGACCGAAATCGCCGCGATGATGGGCGTGCCGGGCCAGGACAAGTGGACGTTTCCACCGCCGCCGCACGTCGCGCACGTGAAGAACATCGCGTTCCATCCGGACGAACCGGAAACGCTCTATGTCTGCATCGAGCAGGGCGCGCTGCTCAAGACGGTCGATGACGGCCGGACGTGGACCGAGCCGCGCAGCTACGAGTCCGAGAGCGACAAGTTCTATCACGACAACCACCGGGTGCTGATTCGCCGCTCGAATCCCGCGCAGATCTTCATGTGTGGCGGCGAAGGGCTGCACTACAGCGCGGATGCCGGCGAGAGCTGGACCCATCTCATGACGCGCGCCGACGCGATCGGCTACCCCGACGCCATGTTCATCGATCCGCGCGACGAGAACGTGCTGTACCTCGGCGGTCCCGGCAATGCGCCGCGCGAGTGGGCGGCCAGACGCAGCGCCGACGCGAAGGTGCTGCGCAGCGTCGACGCGGGCGTGAGCTGGCAACCGATCCGCAACGGCTTGCCCGACGAGATCATCGGCAACATCGAAGGCATGGGCCTTTATCACTGGGACGACCGGATCATGCTGATCGCCGGCACCGCGACCGGCGAGGTCTATGCGAGCGAAGACGACGGCGCGAGCTGGTATGCCGTCGCCACGGGGCTGCCGCCCATCTCCAAGGGCGGCCACTACCGCTGGTTCCTCGACGTGGCCGCACGCGAGAAGGTCGAGGACAGGATGCGCGCCGGCCAGTAGCGGCAAGAACCCGGCGGCCCGTGCGCACGCAAGTGCGCGCCGCCATCCGGCACAAGCAGCACCGCTGCCGTCGAAGGCGCCCGTTGCGCCGCGACGGACGGCTCTACCAAGCTCACCAAGGAGACAAACTGTGAGTACCTCCCCCGCAGCCCAACCCGCCGGTGCGCTGCCGCACCTCGCCAGCCATGAAGACGCCGTTGCGAAGGCGCGATCCCTGTACGACGTCATCCGCTCCCGCGCGGGGCGCACCGAGGCCGAACGGCTCGTGCCGGCCGAGACCATTGCCACACTGCGCGAGTCGGGCCTCTTCAATGTCGTGACGCCGAAGCTGTTCGGCGGCTCCGAGCTCGGCTTCGCGACGCTCGTGGAAGTGACCGCCGAGATCGCCTCGGCGTGCGGCTCCACCGGCTGGGTCTACGGCGTGCTCGCCGGCCATAGCTGGATGCTCAATCTCTTCCCGCTCGAAGCGCAGCGCGACGTCATGGGCGATGCGCGCACGCTGACCGCCACGGTGTTCCGGCTCGGCGGCACCGTGACCGAAGTCGAAGGCGGCTACCGCCTCGTCAACGGCGACGGACGGTTCTGCTCGGGCATCGATCACGCGCAGTGGGTGATCGTCGGCAATGCCGTGCAGCGCGAAAACGGGCCGCCCGAGCCGCGCTTCTTCGTGGTGCCGCGTTCGGACATCGAGATCGTCGACGACTGGCATACGGCCGGCATGCGCGGCACGGGCAGCCGTTCGATCCGGATTGCCGAAGCGTTCATTCCCGCTCATCGCTCGGTATCGGTGAAAGAGATGATGTCGGGACAGGCGCAGGCGGCGGGCTCGCTCAGGGCGCCGATTTACCGGATGCCCTTCCAGAACGTGACACCGTTCTCGCTGATCGGCGCGCCGCTCGGCATGGCGCGCGCCGCCATCCGTTCGTTCTCCGAAGGGCTTGCGCCGCGCCTCAAATCGTTCGACAGCGAGCAGATGGCGGAGCAGTCGGCCACGATGGCGCGGCTCGGTGTGGCGGCGGCCGAAGTCGATGCGGCATTCGCGCTGGTGCGCGAGGACGCCCGGCGCGTCGACACCGCAGACGATCCGAAGGCCATCACGGCGCTCGAATGGGCGCGCGTGCCGCGCGATTGGGCCTATGCGGCGCAGACGGCGCGCAGGGCGGTCAACAGTCTGTTCGAGGCGGCCGGCGGCACGGGCATCTACAACACGTCCGAGCTGCAGCGCGTGTGGCGCGACACGAATTCGGCGGCGCAGCACTTCGCCTTTACGTGGGATAGCGCGATGACGAACTATGGCCGCGCCGCGCTCGATCTGCCGCCGTCGAAGTTCGGCCCGAAGGGCCGCTGAGGCCGACACGGTCATGACACACCACGACACCCGCACGGATGCCGCCATGCACGCCGAAGACCTCACTTCCATCGACGACTACTCGGCCGCGACGCTGCGCGGGCTGGCCGAGCGGATCGGCTTGTCGAGCGAAGTCGAACACATGATCTACCGCGAATCGGAACTCGACGAAGTCTGGCGCCTGCTCGACGCCGACGTAGCGGGCGCCAGCCGCAACGGCCTTGGCGACGCGCCGCTGCAGCGTCTTTTGACGTTGCGCGAACTCGTCATCGAGGCCCATGACCTGATCGGCAACGACGCCGACACCGCGGGCGCCCGCGAACGGCTCGCGCGCGCCATCGCCCTGGTTTGACCGCGCTGCGCGGGGGTCTCCCCGCGGCGCTCCCCACATCCCGGATTGAATGCAGGCAAGGAGACAAACATGCTTTCTCGCGAAGACAACACCATCCTCACGCAGGTCGGCCGCGGCACGCCGACCGGCGACTTGATCCGCCGCTTCTGGATTCCGGCGCTGCTCGCCTCGGAGATCGGCGAGCCGGGCGGCAAGCCGGTGCGGCTGCGCCTGCTCGGCGAGGACCTCGTCGCGTTTCGCGACACTGACGGCAAGGTCGGCTTGCTCGACGAGCAGTGTCCGCATCGTCGCGCCTCGCTCGCGCTCGGCGACAACTCGGAAGGCGGTCTGCGCTGCCTCTATCACGGCTGGAAATTCGCCACGGACGGGACCTGTCTCGACACGCCCACCGAGCCAGCGGGCTCGGCATTCTGCTCGCGCATCCGCGCGCTGGCTTACCCCACGCGCGAGGTGGCCGGCGTGATCTGGACGTACATGGGCGATGCGGCGAATGTGCCGGCATTCCCGGAGTTCGAATTCCTCTCGTATCCGGTGGCAAACGTCGTACCGTTCAAGGTGCTCGAAGACTGCAACTACGCCCAGGCGGTGGAAGGCACCATCGACTCGGCGCACGCAGGGGTGCTGCACCGCGAGCAGCCGTGGAGCGCGCCGGCGAAGTATGACCACGAACGCGATCTGCAGCCGAAGATCGAGGTCGAGTACACGAAATATGGCCTGCGCTACGCGGGCGTGCGCAACTTCCGCGAGGAGGGCAAGCTGCACGCGCGCGTGACCGAAGTCGTGCTGCCGTTCTTCACGCTGATCCCGCCCGATGGTTTCGGTGTGCGAAAGAACCGGCGAATGGCGAACGCCTTCGTGCCGCGCGACGACGAATCGACGTGGCACATCCAGTGGTTTTTCGACGAGACGCAGCCGGTCGACGTGGCGTACCGCATCGAGGAGGGCGGCCACTGGGTCGACGAGCACTTCCGCAAGAAGCTCAATATCGACAACTGGTACGAGCAGGACCGCGAAGCCATGAAGACCGCATCGATGTCGGGCATCAAGGGCATTCTCACGCAGGATCACGCGGTCAGCGAAACGCAGGGCCGCATTCTCGACCGCACGAAAGAACATCTCGGCACCTCGGACGTGGCCGTGGTCGCCTGGCGCCGGCAGATGATCCGCACGGCAAGGGCGCTGGCCGAGCGCAACGAAATCCCGCCCGTGCTGAGTGCGCCGATTCCGTGGCAACAGATTCGCGCGGCCACGGTGATCTTCGCCAACGACCGGACCTGGAAACAGGAAGTGCCGCTCAATCCCGATGTGGCATTGACGGCCTGAGGCGGCGATGGTCGTCGATAGCCACGCCCACGTCTCGCCGTGCTGGTACGAACCGGTCGAAACGCTGCTGCATCACATGGACCGGCACGGCGTCGAGACCGCCGTGCTCACGCAGATGATCGGGCAGGTCGACAACGGCTATCAGCAAGCCTGCGTCGCCCGCTACGGTGCGCGTTTCGCAAGCGTCGTGTGGGTCGATGCGCAGGCGCCGGACGTCGGCGAAACGGTCGAGCGGCTGGCGGCCGACGGCGCGGCGGGCGTGCGCCTGCGTCCCGGCGCCTGCCTGCCCGACGGCACGCTGCCCAAGGTCTGGCGCGCCGTGCAGTCTTGCGGCCTGCCCGTGAGCTGCGTGGGATCGGCCGAGACGTTCGCCGCGCCCGCGTTCGCGGCGCTGCTCGCTGCCGTGCCCGACCTCCCGGTCGTGCTCGAGCATCTCGGCGGCACGAGCGCGCCCGTCGAGACCGATGCGGCGTGGGCGCTGCGTCGAGAGGTGTTCCGGCTCGCGCGCTTTCCGAACGTCATGGTGAAGCTGCCCGGCATGGGGGAGCTCATGCCGCGCGCCGCGACTGCGCTGCGCGACGGCGAGCCGTTCGGCGGCCGGGTCCATCCGCTCGTCGGGGAGGCGCTCGAGGCGTTCGGTGCGAACCGGATCATGTGGGGCAGCGACTTTCCGGTCGTGAGCGCGCGCGAGGGCTACGGCAACGCATTGAAGCTGGCCAGGGCGAGTCTCGCGGGGCAGCCCGCGGCGGTGCTGGACGCCATTTTCTGTCGCAACGCGCAGCGGCTTTTCCGCGCGCGTTGAGACCGGTTGGAAACGGAGACAAGCGATGACGAAGAAAGTATGGGCGGCGGTCAAGACCGCTGCGGAGACAACGGAATTGCGGCAGTTCGACTATCCCGAACTGAAGTCCGACACGGGCATCCTGCGCGTGGAGGCGAGCGGTGTCGGCGGCAGCGACCCGGAGCTGTACCGCAAGCCCGATCACGCGCCCCTGATCATGGGGCACGAAAACGTGGGAACGCTGGAGGCTGTCGGCTCCATCGCGCAACGGCGCTGGGGAGTGAAGGCCGGCGACCGCGTCGCGCTGCACGAATATCTGCCGTGCTGGCATTGCGAGTGGTGCATGAAAGGCGATTTCCGTCTGTGCATGGAGGTCGACTTCTTCAACGTGAAGGACCGGCTGAACACCTTGCGCTTCGGCATGTCGACGTGCGAGATCGCGCCCCACCTGTGGGGCGGCTACGCGCAGTACATGCATCTGCCGCTGAACACGGTCATGCACCGGATCCCGCAGGACCTGCCGGCCACGCATGCGACGCTGGCCGTGCCGTTCGGCAATGGCGTGCAGTGGGCCTGCAACGACGGCGGTGCGGGACCCGGCAAGACGGTGCTCGTGTTCGGTCCCGGCCAGCAGGGGCTCGGGTGCGTGCTCGCTGCGAAGGCGGCGGGCTCGCTCACGGTCATTCTCGCGGGCATGACGCGCGACCGCAGCCGCCTCGATCTGTCACTGCGCCTGGGCGCCGATCATGCCGTCGACGTCCAGGACCAGAACCTCGAAACGGAGGTCATGCGCATCACGGGCGGGCGCGGCGTCGACGTGGTGGTCGATACCACGGGCGACCCCGACGGCTCGGTGGCCGCGCAGGCCATCGCGCTGGCCGCCAAGGGCGCGTATCTGAGCCTGAACGGCCTTCAGCAGCAGGTGCCGATCGGCGAGATCAAGAAGCGCTACCTGACTGTGCGCGCCCCGCGCGGCCGCAGCTATGGCGCCGTGGAGCTGGCCTTGCGCTACATCGCTTCGGGCAGATACCCGCTCGATGAGGTGTGCTCCCACACGTTCGGTCTCGCGCAGACGCATGAAGCAATTCTCGCTACGGCCGGACGCGGCGTCGAAGGCGCGGTCCATGTTTGCGTGGACCCGTGGCGGTGAGCCATGCGGGACTAACCGCACCAGACCCAATTGAACACCTGGATATCAAGGAAACCTGATGATAGATAGCCACGCCCATCTGATTGCTGCCGATGCGGGCCGTTACCCACCGTCGCCGTTGAGCGGCACGCTCGAAGACGGCGCCCTCGACAATCCGGTCACCGCCGAACGGTTGATCGCGCTGCTCGACGCCCATGGCGTGGAGCGCGCGCTGGCCGTGCAGCGCGCGCACATCTACGGATTTCACAACGACTATGTCTGCGACGCGGCGACCGCTTACCCTGAGCGCTTGCGCGCCTTGTGCATGGTCGACGCACTCGCGGACGACATCCGCGAGACGGTGCGCCACTGGGTGCGCGAGCGGGGCTCGGTGGGCATCCGCCTGACCGAACCGCACAAGGGAGCGGACCCGGGCTGGTTCGCTTCGAAGGCCGCTCTGCGCGCGTGGGAGACGGTCGCGGAGCTGGGCGGCTCGGTGCGCCTGCACTTCTACCGCTGGAATCGCGAGGCCGCCCTGAAGGCGCTGCTGCCGGTGCTCAAATCGTTTCCGGATACGCCCGTCGTGCTCGACCACTTCTCGAACATCGCAGGCGAGTCGGGTGCGCCGGACTATGGCGTAGACGAACCGCTGCTCGCGCTCGACGACCAGCCAAACGTCTATTTGCTGTACTCGATGATCAACCTCGGCAAGCTGGCTTCGCTGGATCTTCCCGCGGCGCCCGTCGTGGCCCGCGTCGTGCGTGCGTTTGGGGCGCAACGGGTCATGTGGGGCTCCGACGTTGCGCAGTCGAAGGGCAGCTATGCCGATATGGTGGCGCTCGCAAAGGCGTCGGTCGCATCGTTGTCGTCGGTGGAGCAGCAACAGGTGCTTCACGACACGGCTCGGGCCGTGTACTGGGAGCGCTGACATGCTGCGCGGCGCACGCATCGCCGGAGATCGAAGCGCGTGTTCCGGCGAGGGCGCGCGACCGGACGACTGGTCGTCGGCGGCCGGTCCGCCTGCCTTGCCCGGCCGCAGGGCGCCCGACCTGCCGTCGCAGATCGCAGCGGGCATCCGCGAGATGATCAATGACGGCGTGATCGCTCCCGGGGCGCCGCTGCCGCAGCTCCAGCTCGCCGGGCGCTTTAACGTGAGCCGCGCGCCGGTGCGCGAAGCCTTGAAGCTGCTCGTGGCCGAAGCGGCCGTGGAGCATGACCCGAATCGCGGCTTCCAGGTGGCGCTGCTTTCGAGCGTCGAAGCCCGGCAGATCTATCAGATCCGCCGCCTGCTCGAAACCGAGCTGCTACGCACGCTGCGCTGGCCGACCGCCGAGGAACTGCAGGACCTGCGGACCGATCTCGAGATCCTCGACTCGGGGCTCGCCATGGCGGCGCGAGCCGACTGGTTGCGCGCGCATTGCCGGTTTCACACGTTCGTCTTCGGACTCTCGCCCGAGCGCGTGATTGCGCGCGAAGCGATGCGTCTGATGCGTCAGACCGATCGCTACCGGGCGCTCGCGCCCACTTCTTCGTGGGGCGCCGGCTTCCCGGCCACGCCCGAACACCATCTCGTCGATGCCCTCGCGACACGCGATCGCGAGGGCCTGCTGGCCCGCTTCCTCGCAGACCGCCGCGAGGTCGAGCGGCGCCTGCTTGCCTCGCTTGAAGCGCGCGGGCTCTGAGCGCCAATGCGTTCCGGGTATACCCACCGCCCGGAGGCCTTGTGCCTCGCGGAAACTGAGAATAATATGATGCATACTAAATTGAATACTATTTAGCCTTTTTCGAGGATTGCCCCAGTTGTCGTAACCGCAGCCGTGCGCCGCACGCGTTCGACGCAAAGCCTGGGTGCTGGATACGCCGGCCAGTTGGCCGCATCAATCGATCAGGAGACAAAGATGTTTCTTCGGAATTGCTGGTACATGGTGGGTTGGGCCGCGGACTTCTCCGCGGAGGCGATCGTGCCGTTCACGGTGATGGACGAGCCGCTCGCGATCTACCGCAAATCGGACGGCACGCTGGCCGCCCTGGAAGATCGCTGCCCGCATCGCCTCGTGCCGCTCACGGTCGGTCGCAAAGAGGGCGACGAACTGCGCTGCATGTACCACGGCCTGAAGTTCGCGGCCGACGGCCGCTGCACCGAAATTCCCGGCCAGGATCGCATCTCGGCCAGGGTCTGCGTGCGCGCTTATCCGATCGAGGAGCGCCACGGCGCGGCGTGGGTCTGGATGGGCGACCCGCAGAAAGCGGACGCGTCGCTGATCCCGCCGATCATCGGACCCGACGACGCGGACTGGGCCATGGTCTGCGCGAGCTTCGACATCGACGCGAACGCCGAGCTCATCTCCGACAACCTGCTGGACCTCTCGCACGCCCCCTTCGTGCACGAATCGACCTTCGGCGCGAGCGACATGAAATCGCTCAAGCTCATGAAGGAAAGCGAAACGAAGCGCGGCATGGAGATACTCGAGCGCGGCGTTCGGGCGGACCGCTGGCACTCGGGGCGGCAGTCGAATCCGTATTTCGGCGCGGTGCCGTCCGACGACCGCGTCGTGAGCACCTTCCTCGTGCCTGGCGTGTTCATCCTGACGATTCATTCTTACGCGCCTGGCATTCAGGCGCGCAGCGGCAACGGCACGGTGACGGAAGCACCGATCTTCGCGCGCTGCACGAACCAGATGATCACGCCGGTCAGCGCGACGAAGTCGAAGTTCTTCTACAACTTCGGCCCTTGGGCGAAGGCTGCCGAACTCAAGGCGCATTGCTTCAGCATCGCCGACGAAGCATTTCAGGAAGACAAGGCCATCATCGAAGCGCAGCAGGATCTGATCGACCGCTCGCCGGACCGCAAGATGATCATGCTCGCCATGGATGCGCCGGTGCTTCGCTACAACGAGATCTACGACCGTTTGCGTTCGGCCGAGCAGCTGGTTACCGAAGCCGCATGAGTGCGCCCTCCGTACGTAGCGAGAAAGACGATGCAGAGCAATGAATTGACGGTGACGTGGTCCTCGCCCCGCTGGGATCTGGAAGCCGATATGGTGGTCGTGGGCTATGGCGGTGCCGGCGCGACCTTCGCCTTGAGCGCGGCCGAGCTGGGCGCCGACGTGCTGGTGCTCGAGAAGGGCGAGCGCGGCGGCGGCAACTCGGTGTGCGTCGCGGGCGGTTTGATCATGACGTCGAGCGACGAGAAGGCCACGTTCGACTACATGAACTGGCTGTGCGCAGGGCAAACCGACGAAAGCGTATTGCAGCACTTCGTGCAGGGACTCAAAGCGATTCCTGCGTTTCAGCACAAGCTCGGCTTGCCGTTGAAGGACAACCCGAAACCGTTCAGCGCACCGGGCTTCTTCCCCGAGTTTCCCGGTGCGCCGGGAAGCGAAAGCGTGCAGGGCATGAGCGTGGTGTCGGCCCCCGGCGGGGCGGGCCTGTACAACGCGATTGCCGCCGTGGCCGAGCAACGCGGCGCGCGCGTGCGCTGCAATACCACGGTGACGCGCCTCGTGCAGCATCCGGTGACGCGTGAAATCCTCGGCGTCGAGGCGCGCACGGCCGACGGCGAAACGGTGAGCGTCAAGGCGCGCAAGGCGACCGTGCTGGCGAGCGGCGGCTTCGAAGCCGACGATGCCATGTGCCGGCAATTCATCACGCCTTGCCCGATCTATTTCCTCGGCAGTCCGAATCTCACGGGCGACGGCATTCGCATGGCGCAGACGGCAGGCGCGCAGCTCTGGCACATGAACGCCGTGGCGGGGCCGCTGAGCTGGGGCATCAAGTCGAAGCGCGGCCACGTGTACGTTACCTACGACCTGAACCGCATCGCCGGATTTGGCTACAACTCGGGGGCGTTCAAGGATGGCGGCAGCCTGCTGTGGGTCGACCGGAACGCACGGCGCTTTCACAACGAAACGACCGACACCGCGGAAGTGCGTCATGGTCTGGCCAACCGGGACACGTGGCTCGCCACGACCGCGGACGGGCCGCAATTCAGCCACGTGCCGGTGTTCCAGATCTTCGACGAGAAGGTCAGGGCAGGCGGCGCGGCCATGACGACGCTGAACTCGCGAACGCCGCCGTGGAGCGCGGACAACCTCGCGGAGCTGGAGGAAGGTTCGATCATGCGCGCGGAAACGATCGAGGAACTGGCGCTGAAGTGCCGCTGGCCCGACATCCCGGGCGTGGCGCGTGCCGGCCATCTCGATCCCGAGGTGCTCAAGGACACCGTCGCGCGCTACAACGCGCAGTGCATGCAGGGCCACGACCCGGACCACGGGCGCAGCACGTTTCTCGTGCCGCTGGACACGGGCCCGTACTACGCGATCGGCCCGATGTTCCCGACGTATCTCAACACGCACGGCGGTCCGAAGCACGACGCTCGCCAGCGCGTGCTCGACCACGAGGACCGGCCGATTCCGCGCCTCTATGCGATCGGCGAGTGCGGCTCGCTGTGGGGCCCGTACTACAACTCGATGGGCGATATCGCCGAGTTCATCGTGTCGGGCACGACGGCGGGGCGCGCGGCAGTCGAAGAACGCGCGTGGGACCAGTAGGCCTCCCCGCAACAGAAGCAGGCGACGAAAAAGAACACCGCTTCAAAGGAGACAGCAATGTATGAGAACCCGACGGCGCACGATGCGCCGCCTCGCGCCGCCGATCGCCCAGGCAGCGCGCAGGACTCCTCCCTATCGGGCCGTGGGGCGGTTGCCGCCGGCGGCTGGCCGCTGCTCGCGATACTCACGATCGTGTATGTCGTGTCGTTCATCGACCGCGGGGCCATCTCGCTCGTGGTCGGTCCGATCAAGCAGGATCTCGGCGTTTCGGATCTGCAGGTGAGCTGGCTGCTGGGGCTGTCGTTCATGCTGCTCTATAGCGTGCTGGGCATTCCGGCCGGGTATCTCGTCGACAACTGGCACCGCAAACGTCTGCTCGGCGGTGCGATGCTGTTGTGGTCGACCGTGCAGATTCTGTGCGGCCTGAGCCAGACCTACGTCCTCCTGTTCCTGACGCGTATCGGCCTCGGTGTCGGCGAAGCGGTGCTGCCGCCGGCCGCCGCGTCGATGATTCGCGACGCCTTTCCGCCCGAGCGCCGCGGTCTCGCGTTCGGCATCTACAACATCGGGCCGTTGCTGGGCACCGGCCTCGCGCTCGTGCTCGGCGGCTATCTGCTGAAATTCGCGGCGGCCGGACATCTGGCCGGGATTGCGCTGCTGGGTCTGCTCAAGCCATGGCAGTTCGTGCTGGTGGTGCCGGGCCTGCTCGGCATTCCGCTCGCCCTCATGCTCTGGCTCGTGCGCGAGCCGGCGCGCAGCGACGCAACGAGCGCCGACAAAGTCACCTACGGCGACGCGCTGCGCTTCGCGTGGGCGCGCAAGGGCGTCTATCTGCCGCTCTGGATGGCGATCTGTCTGTACGGCATCGCCATCGGCAGCCAGATGGCGTGGCTGCCGGAGATCGTCGCGCGGACGATGGGGTTCGGCCGCCCCGTCATCGGGCAGGCACTGGGCGCGGTCGGGCTGGTGGCCTCCCCGGCGGGGCTCCTGTTGTGGGGCGGTGTGGCCGATCGTCTGCGCAAACGCGGCATGGTCGATGCGCCGGTGCGCGTGGCCATCGCCTCGACCGCCATTGCCGCGCTGGTCACGGCCACGTTCCCGTGGATCCGCTCCGCGCCGTTGGGCCTCGTGGCGTATGCGGCGCAGACCTTCTTCTTTGCCGTGTTCGCCGTGGCGGGCGGCGCGACGATGGCCAACCTCACGCCCGGCAACATGATGGGCAAGCTCACCGCGCTCTACTACCTCGTGACCAACCTGTTCGGGCTCGCGCTCGGGCCCACGGTGGTCGCCCTCGTGGCGCGGTTGATGTTCGCCGGTCCGAACGCGCTCGGCCATGCGTTCGTCGCCTGCTATGTGGTGGCCGTCGTGCTGGCGATCGTCTTGCTGATGCGCGTCAGCCGATCGATTCGCCTGCGCCCGGCCGAAGCCTGATTCCCCGATCGCGGCGTGCTGTCCTGGCTCGCGCGCCGTCGCCATTCGAACCCCGCTCTCTTTTTCGCACCATGAAAATTACCCGAGTCGAATGCATTCCCCTGTCGATGCCGCTCAAAAAGCCGCTTCGCCTGCCGAACGTGACGATCACGTGCCTGAATACCGTGTTGCTGCGCCTTTATGCCGATACCGGCCTCGTGGGCGTGGCGGAGTCCGGCGACACGTCGTCGTGGTATCGCGGCGAAAGCCAGGCATCGATCGTCAGCATGATCTGCGATGTCTTTGCGCCGCGCATTCTGCTCGGTGAGGATCCTCGCAACATCGAGAAGATCGTCGGTGCGATGGACACGCTGGCGCGCGACAACAACCAGGCCAAAGCGCTGGTCGATTGCGCCCTGCACGACCTCAAAGGCAAGGCGCTGGGCGTACCCGTCTATGACCTGCTCGGCGGCCGCACGCGCGATGCGGTGCCGCTGGGCTGGGTGCTGTCGGCCGGGGAGCCGGAACAGGTCGCGAGCACCGCCGTGGCCGCGCAGGAGGCGGGGTACACGGCCTTCAAACTGAAGGTTGGCCGCGGCACGTTCGACAACGACGTGGCGACCGCGGCCGCCGTGCGCGCGGCGCTCGGCGACGGCGCGCGCATCATGCTCGACGCCAATGGCTCATGGAACTACGAAGCGGCGCTGCGCACGATACGCCGGCTCGACCGGTTCCATCTCGACTTCGTCGAGCAGCCGCTGCCGCACTGGGATCGCGATGGCATGTCGCGTCTGCGCGAACGCATCGAAACGCCGCTCTATGCGGACGAGGGCGCGCAGGAACTGCATCACCTGCGCGAGATCGCCGAGCGGCGCAGCGCCGACGGCGTGATCCTGAAGGTGCAGAAGGTCGGCGGCCTGCTCAAGGCCCAGCGCTTTCTGGCCGTGTGCCGCATGTACGACTTGCCGGTGTTCTGCAGCACGCTGATCGGCTCCGGCATAGAGGCGTGCCCCAGCACCCATCTTTGGGTCGCGGACCAGTGGGCGTGCCAGTTCATGAGCGAAAGCGCCGGACCGCTGGCGGTGCACGCCGCGTGGAACAGCGAGGACATCCCGGCGGGCGAGGACCTCGCGCTGGGCGCCCAACGCTTTCATCGCGGGTACGCGTATCCGAACGAGCGGCCCGGCTACGGCGTGGAGATCGACGAGGCCCTGCTTGCGCGCATCGGGACGCCGGGACGACCGGCCGTCAGCGTGGGGGAGTAGGGCGGCAACCAGGTTCGCTGGAGAGCGGTGCCGGCAGGCTCGCGCGGCTCTTCACGAGCGCCTTGCCGGAGTATGACGTCGCACGAAGCGGCGCTCACGACCGGAGTTTCGAGTTCTATCAACGAGCATTCAGGAGACATTGCATGAACAGCGCCAGTCAGTCGCCATGGAAGTACGTCATCATGTGGTTGCGGCTCTACTTCGGAGCCCACCTCTTTTTCTCGGGCATCCGCTACATCACGACCGGCTACGTTCCGCCGATCCCGGGCGTCGGCGGCGCCTACGTGGCGGCGGCCACGACGATCCATCTGTATCCCGCGGTCAAATACATGGAGTTCATCTTCGGAACGATGCTTCTGACGAACCGCTTCGCGACGCTCGCACTCATTCTGGAGATGCCGACCACGGTCACGATCTTCTGGCTCAACACGTTCATTGTCGCGACGCCGAGACAGCTCTTTTCGGGGCCGCAGGAACTGCTGATGAACGGCTTGCTGCTGCTGGCCTATAGCGGATACATGGCTTCGGTCTTCCGCCCGACACTCAAGCCCATGTGGCTGTGGGACGGCTGGAAAGGCCATTTTCAGAACGAGGCGGACGAACGGGTCGCCGCCCGGCCGCTGCCCGCTGCCCAACATCGATAAGCATCAGCCTGGAGAGTGATATGAAAAAGGATACGTGGATTGCAGTCGGGATCTGTTTGCTGCTCACGGCTGCAGCGTGCATCGGGTCCACGGGACTGGGCTTCGCCGAGTTCAGGCCGCTGCGCAATTTCGACTATTTTGGACTGGGCGTGTCGTGGCTGATGTTCATCATCTTCCTGATCCGCGATAGCCGGGCGGGGAGCGTCTGATCCGCACCCCGGTCGGCGTCTGCCCGCAGGTCATCGCGCCCGGCGGGCAGACGCGATTGCGCTGCCATAGAATAGCGGCTGTGACGTGCGAACATCGGCGCACGCAACGGCTAAAGAGACGACGATACCCGTGAGCAAAATCGAACTGAAGGACATCGATATCCCCGCGCAGGTTGCCGAGGATATCCGCAAGCTGATCAATCTGGGCGTGCTTTCGCCTGGACAGCAACTGCGGCAGTCCGAGCTGGCGGAGCGCTTCGACATCAGCCGGGTGCCGGTGCGAGAGGCGCTGAACCTGCTCGCCGCGGTGGGTGTCATCGTGCACGACCCGAACCGCGGTTTTTTTGTCGCGCCGCTGTCTTCGAGCGAAGCGGCGCAACTCTACCGCGCCCGCTTCCTCATCGAGCGGGAGTTGTTCCAGTCGATGGCGTGGCCGGACGAGGCGCAGACGGCCGCGCTGAACGCGATGCTGGCGAGGCTCGACGACTATCTGGGCGGGCGCCAGCGGGCTGCGTGGATCGAGGAATACTATGCGTTCTACGCCTGCCTGTTCGACTTGTCGCCCGAGAAGATCATTCGTCGCGAGGCCCTGAGGCTGATCCGGCTAACCGATCGCTATCGCGCGCTGGCGACCGAAGCCAATCGCCCGGGCGAGTCGGCGAATGCCCATCTCGAACGTGCCTTGTTGAACGCGATCGCGAAGCGGGATCGCGAGCAATTGATGGATACCTGCACGGTTGAGCGGGAACGCATCAAGGACTCGGTGATGACGGTGCTCGCGGCGCGGGGACTGTAATCGCCGGCCCCCACGCTTTCTCTCGACCTCAGAAGATGTGCCGGATCCCCACGTTGCCGCCCACGGTCGTGCCCTGCGTGCCGTAGAGCGCGCTGTCGACCGCGTTTCCGTCGACGTCGGGCCCCGTGTTCATCGCGCCGTGATTGTTGACCACGCCGAATTGCGCATAGAGCGTGGTCCTGCGCGAAAGCAGATAGTTCGCGCCGACGGCCGCGAGGATCAAATGATTGCCGGTATCGTGACGATCGCTCGTGAACCACGCGCCGCCATTCAGCTCGAATTCAGTCCTGACGTCGGCGTGCACAGAGCATGCCTCACTCGCGCCAGCAAAAATCGACCAGAAGCGCAACCGATGCGCCTACCGTCGTAATGTATTCCGCGCCCCTCGGCTCGACGAAACCGGATTCCTCCAGCACGAGCGCGCTGCCGTCTTCGAATACGATGCGCGCCTGTCCCTGCGCAACGAAGAGCAGGCAGCAATTCAACGCGGGCACGGTGCGCGAGTGCTCGACGATCCTCACGGCGGCCGTCGCCGTGTCGCGGCGAACCATCACATTGAAATCGAGGATGGGCCCGTCGAGCAGACGGCCTTCGAGTGGCCGCTCGCCCGCGAATGCGACCGATGAGTAGCGCCCACGGAGCGCATGACAGACAGCACCGGTCGGCACGTCGATCAATTCCATGCCCGAGCCGCGCAGAATCGCGAGGATTCGATCGATGCCGGGGTACGTCGAGAAGCCGGCATCGCAGTCCATGTTTGCGATACTGATACGGAGTGCGAAATCATCGGGATTGCCGGGTGCGGCAATCCTGAGCAACTCGCGCGTGATGCCGTTGCCATTTTTCCAGCGCGTCGCCGGGACGTCGCCAAGACGGGCCGGCGCAGGGTGCGCTGCCTTCAGGTGCGCTGCCTTCAAGCGGCCAGCCTGCGCGCGCTGAAGCCCAGCACGTTGGTCAGGAGACGCGTGATCGTCAACGCGGTCATCTCGCGGACATCGAGCGCCGGATGATACTCGACGAAATCAATGCCCGCGAGTTGCGTGGTCGTGCACAGATGCTTGAGGATGCCGCGCGCCTGATGAAACGTCAGTCCGCCCGGCAGCGGTGCGATCACGCCCGGCGCCACGCCGGGGTCCAGTCCGTCGACATCGAAGGTCACGAACCAGGGCGCGTCGTCCACCAGATGGCGGGTGACGGCCTCGATGCCTTCGTCTAGCACGGTTTCCGCGGGAACGATCACGTTGCCCGAGCGCAGCGCGTCATCGACATCGCTTGCGCGGGCGCTGCCGCTGCCGCGCAGGCCGACCTGCACGATGCGCTTGACGAATGGCATTTCGCGAATGCGCCGGATCGGGCTCGAATAGCCGTGCCGCTCGCCGTTCACTTCATCGCGGAAATCGAGGTGGGCATCGAACTGCAGCACGTTGAGCGGCCCGAGCGATTCGAATGCGCGCACGCAAAGCGGAGGAATCGAATCGTCGCCGCCGAGCACAATCGGAATTGCGCCACGTTCCAGCAGCGCGGCGATGGCCGAGGTGACGGCCGCCGCATTGCGGGCAACGTCCAGCGTACCGGGAACGTTGCCGCAATCGACGCCCGACGCGGCGGTGTCGCCGAACAGCGTCCCCTGGAGGTCGAAGTCATAGTGCCCGGCTTGCCGCCCGTAGCGGAAACTGCGCTCGCGAACCTTGTCGGGCGCATTGGACGAGTCGCAGTGCAGCAGGGCCGGCCCGTAAGGCACGCCGTATGGCGCGCCGATCACGGCGAACGTGGCGGAAACCTGGCTCAAATCCGCTTCGACGGGAAAGGCGAGAAACGGGACCTTCGGTGAATCGCAAAGCATGTTGACCTCAAGGAGAAAAGCGCGCGAAAAGCGGAAGCGGTAGCTGGCCCGTCAATCGGCGATGACGTGTTCGAGCACGTCCGACCGGATTGGCCCGAGCGCAAAGATGTAGATGAGGCATCCGGCGATCGCGACGATCGACGCTGAAACGAGCCCCGGCGTGAACGATCCCGTCGCGTCCTTCAGGAAACCGATGACCGCGGGGCTCGCGATGCCGGCGAGATTGGCGATGCAGTTCTGAAATCCGGCGACGGTCCCGGCCACGGAGCGTTCGCCGCGTGTGGACATGTCGGCGGGCAGCGCGAGGATGCTCGACGTGGCGACCGAGACGCCGAAGAATGCGATGGACAGCAGCAGCAGCGCGACCCAGGCCTGCGTGACGATGCCGGCGAGGCCGATGGTTGCGCTCAGCGCCATCCCGACGACGATGCAGGCCTTGCGCGCGAAATTGAGGCCGTACCGGCTCGCGGCGAGCTTGTCGGAGATCCAGCCGCCGAACCACGAGCCGACCAGTCCCGCGATGCCCGGCAAAATGCCGTAGAAACCGAGCTGGAGCAGGGTAAAGCCACGCGCCTTCACGAGGTAGGTCGGATACCAGGTGATGAAGAAATAAATGACGTAGCCCTGGCAGGCAAAGCCCAGCGACATCGCCCAGACGACTTTGGAGGTGAAGAGTTTCCCCCACTTGATGCGAACCGTGGACTTCTGCGGCGTGGGCGAGCCGCCTTCGATATGGCTTGCTTCTGCTTCGTTGACGAAGCGGTTCTGCGAGGGAAATTCGCTCGCCACGAGGAGCCACACGACGACCCACACGAGCCCGACTGCGCCCGTGAAGAGGAACGATGCCTTCCAGCCATAAGCCGTGATGATCGCGGTACAGATGGGCAGCGCGATCAGCGTGCCGCCGCGTGCGCCGCAATCATAGATGCCGGAGGCGAGTCCGCGCTCGGTCGAGGGGAACCACCGTTCGACGAGCTTCGTCGCGGCGGGAAAGGCGCCGGCTTCGCCCACGCCCAGCAGAAATCGCAGGCCCAGCAAAGAGGCGGCGCCGCGCGCGAGGCCCGTGGCCATCGTGAAGGCCGACCACCACACGACGGCGGCGGCAAACACGGCCTTCGCGCCCAGCCTGTCGACGAGCATGCCCGCGGGAATCTGGAATGCCGCATAAGTCCAGAAGAACGCCCCGAGGATCAGCCCCGATTCGCCCGCCGACAAATGCAGATCGGTATTCATGTACGGCAATGCGACGGCCAGGTTCGCGCGGTCCATGTAGTTGGTGACGATCGCGACAAACGCGAGGAACACCATGAACCATCTGAACTTCGTGGGCTTGCCCAACTGTGTACGCTGCGATTTCTGAATTGTTTGCATGGTTTGTCCCCTGGCTCTCGACGAGCCTCCTGTCATCTTGCGAGTGGCCGCAATGTCGGCGCGAAATGCGCACGTGCGCCAATATGGTGAGTGACTGAAATTTCAACGCAAAACGCATTGGTACGCCAATACATTGTTGGGCACGAGTCCATAACCGTGGGTTATGCTCTGAGCATTGCGCGGATTCATCGGAGGAAACATGGCACGCCCGACGCTCAACTACCACCAGGTCGAGTTGCTGTACGAGGTGGTCCGGTGCCGGACACTGACGGCTGCGGCGCAGAACATGCACATCTCGCAGCCCGCGGTGACGAAGCAATTGAAGGCGCTGGAAGATAGCCTGGGCGTCAAGCTGTTCAAGCGCGAGAAGGGCCGGTTGTTGCCCACGGCAGAGGCCATCTTGCTCTTCGATCAGACCGAGCGGACGAACGCAAGCTTACGTGCCCTCAACGAGCTCGCCGATGGCTTGCGAACCGGCACGCTTGGCCGCCTGAGCATCTGCGCTTATCCCGCGGTAACGGAACGATTGCTGCCCGAAGCGATTGCAGCGTTCCAGATGGAATTTCCAAAGGTATTTGTCGAGGTCACCATCGAGAACGCCGAAAAGATGCTGGACCTGGTGGAGAGTCAGCAAGTCGACTTGGGCATCTGCACGCCTTTTCGGGAAATGAGAAATGTGACCGAGCAGCATTTGCTGGATTCGATGATCGTCTGCGCGATGCTGTCGAACGATACGCTGGCGACGCGGCGTTCGGTGACCGTTGCCGAGATGGGCGATATCGCGCTGACGACGGTGGGTGCGCTAGAGAGCATTCCTGAATTGCACGCGCAGCTTTCGTCGGCCGAGCGTAGCCGGATGATTCATGCGCGCGTGTCGAGCTCCGCGCTGGCCTGCCGGATGGTGCAGTTGACGGGCCGGCGCGCGATCGTCGAGAGTCTCACGGCCGCATCGATCGATGTGAGCGGGCTGGCCTTTGTTCCGCTCGAAGCGATTCCGCCGCGCCGTATTTCCGTACTGCGGCCATCGTTGCGGCCTGGCAGTTCCTTTGTCGATGCCTTTTGCGAGATTCTCTCGGCGCTGGCGAAACGGCTGGGGGTCGAGATGGTGAAACGGGGCCGTACGCAGGGGCGCGCGAAAATAAGGGGGCGTTGATACTTGGCCGATCGAGCGCGACCGGCGTTACCACGCTTGAGTCGCGTCAGCGCATACCACCACTCGCGACGATGTGTTCGCCCGTAAGCCAGCCCGAGTCGTCCGACGCGAGGAACACGGCAATCGATGCGATATCGTCGGGCTGACCCACACGGCCCAGCGGCGTCTGGCTCACGGCCATCGTTTCAAAGTCCGATCCGGCGATCCCGGCCGCGTGCGTGCCTTCCGTGTGCACGATGCCTGGATTGATTGCGTTGACGCGGATCTTTCGCGGCCCCAGTTCGCGCGAAAGCACGCCGGTAATCGCATCGACGGCGCCTTTGGTACCCGTATAAACAGCGCTCCCCGGCGGCGTAATGGTGGTCACCACGGAACTCACATTGATGATGCTCGCCCCCTCGTCCAGATGCTTCAAAGACGCTTGTGTCGTGAGCAGCAGGCCAAGCACGTTGATATTGAACTGACGATGGAATTGCTCTTCGGTAACGTCTTCGATCGGCGCCAGCTCATAGACCCCCGAATTATTGACGAGAATGTCGATGCGCCCATAGGTTTCGATTGCTGTGTCGATGATGCCTTGCGCGTCTGCGGCCTTCGACACATCGCCACCCACGGCAATCGCCTTTCCGTTGGCCGATGTAATCGCTGCGACGACAGCATCGGCGCCTGCCTTGCTGCTTGCGTAGTTGACAACCACCGAAGCGCCTTCGTGCGCGAGCGCCTTGGCGATCCCTGCGCCGATACCCTTCGATGCGCCAGTGACGACGGCGACTTTGCCTGCGAGCTTGCCCATATCCTTTTCTCCAGTCGATTCGATGCCATTAAGCGGATCCGGCGGCTAGTCGAGCCAACCGGTCTGCTGTGCGATCAATGTAGACAGTCGCTGCACCGCGATAAAGCGGATCAAGGCGAATTGACTTGCAGGATCTGGTGAACAATCCCGTTTCGCGCCTGCGCGTCGGGCAGGCGTGGTGGGCAGGCATCAAGGACTGGAATCGCCGCTAATCGCTACTCGACGGCATCACGGCCCATAACGCACGTCGCGAAGCACGCACTCGAGATCGCGCGCGGCCTGCTTGAGCGCCGGCACGATGCGCTGCCGGATGGCGTCGATATCGGGGTGGAACTTGATCGCGCCGCAGCTCAGCGACATCGGCGTGGCCGAACCGCCCACGCTGACCGGCAAAGCGATGCCGTACGCGTTGCGCTGGAACTCGCCGTACGACATGCAAACGCCGTTCTCGCGAAGATCGTCGAACGCCTTTTCGATGCCGCTGCGAATTGCCTCGCGCTGCGGGCCCGCGGCCTCCAGCAGTCGCGCGACATACGACTGCCGCTCAGGCTCCGGCAGCCCCCAGAGCCATGCGCGCCCGATGGCGGTCAGGCACATCGGCAGCAGCGAGCCGACCCCGAGCCGCAGCGTCGAGATTCGCGAACTGGTTCGGTGTGCGATATATAGCATGTCGAGTCCGTTGGGCGTGGCGAGTGCAACGGAAACGTCGAGCTGGTCGGCGAGTTGCTGCATCAGCGGATGCGCGAGCCGCGTAACGGGATTGGTTTCGAGGTACGCATGCCCGATGCCGAACACGCCCGTCGCCAGTTCGAATCGCGCGCCGCCCGCGACACGGCGGATATACCCGAGTTGCATCAGCGTCGAGGTCAGGCGGGAAATAGCGGACTTCGACATCCCCGTGCGATTCGCGAGTTCCCCGTTGGTCAGCGGCGCGCGTTCGGCGTGAAATGCGCGCAGTAGCTGCAGGCCGCGATCGAGCGTCAGCGTGACGGGGGCGGACTCGGGCGCCGGGGCCTTCGCATGATTCGACGGATTCGTCATCGTGATCGTTCAGACGGGTGTCGGCACGCGCTCGCGCAGCGTTTGCGCGATCGCGACGAGCCGCGGACCCAGCTCGCGTTCGAGCCGGGCTTGCGCGAGGCGAGCCGTGCGGCCGACGCAGCCGAGCACCCAGGGCGGGCGATCGGGCAGCAGCACGGGCGCCGCGACGCACGCAAGTTCGGGCTCCCAGTCGCCGTGCAGCATGCCGAAACCCAGTTCGCGCACCTGGGCGATTTTTTCGTGCATCCGGCGCCCGATGGTGGGCCAGTTATCGTCGGGCCGCCGCTCGAGTTCGCTGAGCAGATAGTTGCGCTCCGATTCGGGAAGCACGGCGAGCAGCGCCCAACCCATCAGCGAATAGGCGATGTGCATGCGCATGCCCGGTTGCAGCCGCAGATCGAGCACGGCGCGGCTGCCGATCTGGGTGTCGAGAATGAGGATGTCGAACCGGTCGCGCGTGCCGAGCAGCACGTAGGCATCGGTTTCCTCGGCGAATTTGCGCATTTCTACGCTCGCGAGCCGCTGCAGGCCGGGATCGGAAACGGCCGCGTAGCCGAGCGCCAGCGAAGCGGCGGCCAGCGAATACTTGCGGCTTGCCTTGTCGTGATGCAGATAGCCGAGCGCGACGAGCGAGCGCAGCAGCCGCAGCACGGTCGGCGCGGGAATGCCGGTCGCCTGCGCGATTTCCAGATTGCCGAGCCACGCCTTGTCCGGGCCGAACACCGAGAGAATCGCGAGCCCGCGCGCGAGTGGCGTCACCATCGCGCTGCCGGGCGCGCGCTCGCCGCGCGGCGGCTTCGGCCATGCGGTGTCGAGGCCATGGGGGCCATTGCCGGACCTCGCATCGACGTGCGTCGGCAAGGATCTACCGGGTTGCATGCGTGTCTCCGTCTGTTGTTTCGATGCCGGGCCGCGATCGGGCCTCGTGCTTTGCTTCTGTTCAAGCGTACTAGCATCGCGCCGGTCGCGACGCTGGGGTGTGCCCGGAGTATCGCCACTGGTGCGCGAGGGCGGCGCGTCAGCGCGACGATCGCGCGACCAGGCGGCGCAGCCGCTCGCAGATGAAGCGAAGGCCGCTGCGGCTGCCGGGCAGCACGCCGATCATCATCAGGAAGCCATGCATCTGCCCCTGCGCACGCAGATGATGAACCGGCACGCCGGCCTGTTCGAGGCGCTGCGCGTAGGCCTCGCCCTCGTCGCGCAGCACGTCGTGCTCGGCGGTCACGACGATCGCTTCCGGCAAGCCCGAGAGGTCGGCTTCGCGCAGCGGAGAGGCGAGGCTCGACTGCCGGGTCGCGTCGGTTGGCGCGTAGTGGGTCCAGTACCACGCCATTGCGTCGCGGGTGGTCAGGAGCTGATTCTCGGGCGCGACGTACGACGGTCGATCGAATACGCAGTCGGTCACCGGATAGACGAGCAACTGGCCCGCGAGCGGCACCGTGCGCTCGCGGCGGGCGAGCAGCGTCACCGCGATCGCGAGGTTGGCGCCCGCGCTGTCGCCCCCGACGAGCATGGGCAAGTCGGCGGGCAGTTCGGCGCCGGGCAGCGCGGCCCGTTGCGCGGCGAGCCACTGCGTGGCCTGCCACGCATCGTGTACCGGTCCCGGGAACGGATGCTCGGGCGCCTTTCGGTATTCGACGAGTGCGACTGCGACACCGGCGCCCACCGCGATCTCGCGGCAAAGCGGCGTGAATTCGTCGACTCCGCCCACGACCCAGCCGCCGCCATGGAAGTACACGAGCAGCGCTTGCGGGCGTTCGTCGGGCACGAACAGGCGCGCACGAAGCGTGCTGCCATCGACGGGGATCTCGAGCGCCACCGAGGCGCATTCGGCACCGGCGGAGAGGATCGTGCCGATGCGCGCGAACGCGGTACGCGCCTCGTCCGGCGTCATCAAATGGCGCGGCTTCGAGGCCGCCGCGGCGAGCTTGTCCATGAACGCGCGGGTTTCGGCGGCGAGGCTCATGACGGCAATCCGGCCAGCACGGCGTCCACGCCGCCGAACAGGTTCCAGCCCAGCGCCGCGGTCGCGCCCGCATCCACGACGAGGTTGGTGCCGGTAATCGCGGCCGCCGCATCGGAGAGCAGGAATGCAATCGGTCCGGCCAGCTCGCCAGGCGTGATCACGCGACCGAGCGCGGTCTGCCGCGCCATCACGGCGGGATCGCGTTCGCCGCGCGCATAGCTGGCTTCGATCACGGGCGTGCGCACGGGCCCCGGCGAGACCGCATTCACGCGAACGCCCTGGCGGCCGAGATAGACGGCGAGCGCGCCGGCCAGATTGATCATCGCGGCTTTCGACGGGCCGTACGCGAGGTGCGGGGTCGGCATCATGCCGGCCAGCGACGAGAGCATCACGATGCTGCCGCGTCCGCGCGATGCCATGCGCAGCCCGACCGCGCGGCAGACCGCGTAGGCGCCGCGCGCGTTGATGTCGAGGATCCGGTCCCAGACCGGCAGGTCGGCCTGCAGCGGGCCCTGCGCCGGCGGGATGATGCCGGCCGCGAACACGAGCGCGTCGATCTCGCCGCAATCGCGCTCGATGGTGTCGATGCACGGCTCGATGGCGTCGACGTCGCCGACGTCGAGCGTATAGGCACGGCCGCCCGTTTCGGCCGCCACGCGTTCGGCGGCCTCGGCGTCCCGGTCGGCCACGATCGGGTTCCAGCCCGATGCGAGCGCGGCGCAGCATGCCGCGCCGATGCCACCGGCGCCGCCCACCACGAGCACGTTTCTGCGCAATGCCATGAATTCCTCCGTTGAATGCTTTGTTTTAGGCGCAGCGGGACAGCGGGCGCACCGGTTGCACCGGGCGCGTCAGCCCAGCCCGGCTTCGGCGCGCGCCGCGAATACCGGATCGTCCTGATCGCGGCGGCCGAGCGTCCATGCCGGATCGAGCGTGTTCCCGGCCGGATCGACGAGTTGCGACTGGATCGCGTCGAACACCGTGCGGCGCCGCGCGATACGCCACTCGCTGTCGCGCTTCTCGAAGCGGTCGACGTACCGGCCGAAGACCTCGACGCGGCTGTTGTGCGTGCTCCCGGCATGCTTCGCGTCCAGCATCGCGCGGTGCTCGCTGGCCTGCGGCGCGAGCTCCAGCCGCGCGAAGAAATACGTCTCGACCGCGGCGATGTTGTCGGACGCGAATTCCACGAGGCAATTGCCGAGAAAGTGCGTGGATTTCAGCAGGCCCGGCGCATCGTGGCGCTGCCTGACCCACGCGATGAAATCGTCTCGCGTGCCCTTGAAATCGGCGTGGTCGTCGTGGCCATCCTCGAAGAAAGCGGCGCGCACGAGCGCCCAGTCGCGGCGGTCGACACCGCGTGCGTAACGCAGCATCACGTCGCGAATCAGGTCCTTGTCGATCAGGTGTTGCATGGCGGCAGACACGGCAGCGCGCTCCTTTCGTTTGACGGCATTAACGATGAAGAGCGGGTCCCTGTCGTGTCAACGCGGATCGCGCGCGTCTGCCGTACTTTGAAATTTCTCCATCGGCGCGAGCGCGTGAGCCGGTGCTGCATCGATTTCAAAGTACGGCAAGCCATCGTCGTCGCCATTGATGCGAACTGGCCTGCGGTCATTCAATAGATTCCTGCGAAGGGCCATTCAATTCACCGGAATTTCTCAGGAGACAACCCTCATGAACCCACACCACGACGTGCTGGACGCCGTTGTCGTCGGCGCCGGCTTTGGCGGACTGTATGCGATCAAGCGCCTCACCGACGCGGGTTTCCGCATTCAGGCATTCGAAGCCGGCGACGGCGTCGGCGGCACCTGGTACTGGAATCGCTATCCCGGTGCCCGTGTCGATCTCGAATGCTGGGACTACTCGTATTCGTTTTCGCCGGAGCTTCAGGACGAATGGGACTGGCCCGAGCGCTATCCGACGTCCGCGGAACTGATGCGCTACCTGAACCACGTCGCCGATCGCTTCGATCTGCGCCGCCACGTGCGCTTCAATACGCGGGTCGAATCCGCCGTGTTCGACGAAACGCGCAATCTCTGGCGCGTGACGACCTCGGACGGCAAGGTCACGAACGCACGTTTTTTCGTGCCCGCAACGGGCGTGCTCTCGGTGCCGAAGCCGCCCGAAATTCCCGGCATCGAGACGTTCGCCGGCGAAAGTCATCACACGGGGCGCTGGCCGCATCATGAAGTCGATTTCAGCAATAAGCGCGTGGGCGTGATCGGCACGGGTTCGTCGGGCATTCAGGTGATTCAGGCGCTCGCGGGAAAGTGCCGGCACCTCACGGTGTTCCAGCGCACCGCCGTCTATGTGGTGCCCGCGAAGAATCATCCGCTGACGCCCGAGATGCGCGCACGCGTGCGGGCGACCTATCCGGAACGGCGCGCGGTCAGCCGTCTTACGCGCTTTGGCATCGCGGTGCCGTTCCCGGTGGAGTCGGCGCTCGACGCGACGCCCGAAGAGCGCCTGAAGAAATACGAGAACGCGTGGGAAAACAGCCAGTTGCTCGGCTTTCGTATGTGCTACGGGGACATTCTCTCGAACGAGGCCGCGAACGAGACGGTCGCCGAATTCATTCGCGACAAGATCCGCGAGACGGTGCAGGACCCGGCGGTCGCGGAGAAACTGCTGCCGCGCGGCTTCCCGTTCGGCACTAAGCGCCCATGCCTCGGCGACACCTACTACAGCGTGTACAACCGCGATGACGTGACGCTCGTCGACCTGAAACAGACGCCGATCGATCGCGTGGTGCCCGAGGGCATCGTGACGAGCGACGGCCTGCACGAGCTCGACGTGCTGATCTACGCGACCGGTTACGACGCGCTCACGGGCGCGCTCTCGCATATCGACGTGCGCGGCGTGAACGGCCGCGCGCTGACCGACAAGTGGGCGAGCGGCGCGAAGACCTATCTGGGCCTGATGACGAGCGGCTTTCCGAACCTGTTCACCGTCACGGGGCCGGGCAGCCCGGGGCCGCTCGCGAACATGTCGATGAGCATCGAGCAGCACGTCGACTGGATCGCGCGCTGCATGGCCGATCTGCGCGAAGCGGGCATCGACCGGATCGACGCGCAACCGCAGGCGGAGGAGGACTGGATGCAGCACGTTCAGGACGTCGTGGCGAAAACGCTCTATTTGAAGGCGAACTCGTGGTACGTCGGGGCGAACGTGCCGGGCAAACCGCAGGTATTCCTGCCGTATCTGGGCGGACATGGCAACTACCGCAAGAAATGCGACGACGTCGCGGCGGCTGGCTACACGGGATTCGTGCTTACGCGCGCCAATGATCAGGATACCGTATCAATTAACGAAACGATTGGAGACGTAGCATGAGCGCAAACACGGGACGCCTGGCCGGCAAGGTTGCCTTCATCACGGGCGCGGGGGCGGGAATCGGGCGCGCGGCGGCCGAGCTGTTCGCGCACGAAGGCGCGAGCGTCGTCGTCGCGGAGTTCAATGCCGAAAGCGGGCAGGCCACGGTCGATGCGATTCGCGCGGCGGGCGGGACGGCGACGTTCGTGCGAACCGACGTCACGAGCGAGGACAGCGTGCGCGAATCGATCGCGGCCGCGATCGAATTCGCGGGGCGCATCGACGTGCTGTACAACAACGCGGGCGGCTCGACCGCGGTGGACGCGCAGGTGACCGATTGCCCGGCCGACGAATTCTGGCGCGCGGTCAAGCTCGATCTGTTCGGCACCTGGATCACGTGTAAATACGGCATCGCCGCGATGATGAAGTCAGGCGGTGGCTCGGTCATCAACAGCAGCTCGGTGTTCGCGCTGGTCGGCACGCGCGGCAAGGACGCGTATACGGCCGCGAAGGGCGGCATCTCGGCGATCACGCGCTCGATGGCCGTCGAATATGCGGCGCATCGCATTCGCGTGAACGCGGTGGCGCCCGCTGTGACGGTGACGGCGCGCGTGGCCGGCCTGCTCAAGTCGCAGCCCGACGTGATCAACAAGACCGGCGAGCGTCAGTTGCTGGGGCTGATCGACCCGAAGGAAGTCGCGTTGACGGCGCTCTATCTGGCATCGGACGAATCGAAGACGACGACAGGGCAGATCTTCCCGATCGACGGGGGATTTTCGATCTCCTGACGAAAGCATATGGAGTGGCCGTCCATAAGTGACGATTATGCTTTTCATAAGCCTGGAGGTCTTTCCCGCGGTCGGGCTTACGAATGTAATAGGTGCGATTGACTAATGCGATGGTTGCCCCCGGCGGCCACCCAGGCCATAACAACGGAGACAGCCATGAGCACCCTTGTCGAGCAGTTGGCGGACTTCAGCACGGGAACGCGATTCGAAGACATTCCTGCCTCTGTTGTGGACGAAGCCCGCCGATTGATACTCGACTCGATCGGATGCGCGTTTGCAGCAGTCGACCATCCGCGGGGGCGCATCGGCAAGGCCATGGACTATTTGCGCGACATGAAAGACGGCCAGCTCGACACGCCAAAAGTCTTCGGTTTCGCGAGCACGGTTTTCGGGGCGACGGCGGCGATCAAGTACACGATGGCGGCGCTGGTGCAGTCCGCCATGCTGGCCGCGCACATGGGGCAGATGGGCCATCGCGGCGACTTTCAGTTGCTGGACGACGCGGAGCATGGCTATGCCCGCTTCATCGGCACCCGGCGCTGGGCGCCGGAAAGAATCACGGCGGGTCTCGGCGACCAGTGGGGCTTCGTTTCCGCATCGCCCATGGCATGGCCATCGGCGCGCACCGCTTGCCGCCGGGACGCGAATGGCAGGACCCGAAGCACGTGTTCAGCCCTTCCGTGCTGGGACTGATGAAGAAAGTCCGGCACCGGGTGCATCTAGATTACCTCAAGGAATTATCGTCCGACGGCTCGGCGCGTCCGTCGCGGGTCGAAGTCAAGGCGCGCGGCCAAACGTTTGTGGCCGAGCGCCTCTACCCCTAGGGCAGCCCGTCGCCCGATTCTTCGAACCGGTTTTTCACAGGAGAACTGATCGACAAGTTTCATCGCAACGCCGACGGCGTGGTGCCGTGTTCAAGCGCCGATGCCATCGTCGATGCGGTGATGGAACTGGATCGCGGTGGCAACGTTGCCGCGTTGATGGCTTTGGCGGCTCCGGCTCCGGTTGCCGCATAGCGCCCCTATCGGGCAGGTGGCGGGGGCGCCGGTCCCGCGCGCCAGTTGGGGCGCACGCGCATTGGCGCAGCACGCAAAAAAACATGGCCGACGTTCCAATGTACGGATCAAACGTTGCAGCCCGTTGATTCGACCGTCGTGCCGGGCGTTCAATGTCAAGAAGTGGTAAATGGTCATCGTGCGCTGTGCTCACAGCCGGGGTCGCCACTGCATAACTCATATCAGGAAGGAAAACCGCAATGGACATGAAGCTTGCGGGCAAGCGGGCGCTGATCACGGGCGCATCGCAAGGGATCGGCGAAGGTCTCGCGAAGGCGTTCGCCAGCGAGGGCTGCCATCTCGCGTTGACGGCACGTTCCGCGGACAAGCTGGAAACCCTGGCCGCGAGCCTGCGCGCCGCGCATGGCGTGCGGGTGGACGTGCTGGCGCTGGACATGACGGGCCCCGGCGCGATCGCGGACATCGTGGCCTTCGCGGGCGATGCCGACATACTCGTGAACAACGCGGGCGCGATTCCGGGCGGCACGCTCTGGGAGATCGACGAAGACGCCTGGCGCAAGGGCTGGGAATTGAAGGTGTTCGGCTATATCAATCTCACGCGCGCGATGTACGCGCAGATGAAAGCGCGCGGCGTCGGCGTGATCCTCAATAACATCGGCAACGGCGGCCAGAACTTCGACTTCAACTACATCGCGGGCTCGACGGGCAATGCCGCGCTCATGGCCTTCACCTGCGCGCTCGGTGGCCGCAGCCTCGAGGACGGCATCCGCGTGCTGGGCGTCAACCCCGGCCCGGTGGCCACGGAGCGGATCGGCAAGGTGCTCCGGAACCATGCGGCGCGGCTGCTGGGCGACGAGGATCGTTCAGGAGAGCTGATGGCCGGCTATCCGCTGGGCCGCGCCGCCAAGGTGGAGGAAGTGGCCGACCTGTTTGTCTATCTGGCATCGCCGCGCTCGGGCTATACCAGCGGCACCATCGTCACGGTGGACGGCGGCATTACCTCGAAGCGATCGGTGGCCTGAACATGTACGAACGCATTTTCTCGCCGATCCGTATCGGCGCCGTCGAAGTGCCCAATCGTATCGTGCGCACCGCACACGCCACGCGTCTCGCCAACGGGTATGTCAACGACGACCTGATCGCCTATCACCTCGCGCGGGCCAAGGGCGGCGCGGGGCTGTCGATCATCGAAAGCACGTCGGTCCATCCCTCGTCGACCTTTTCCCTGAGCGCGGCCGACGAAGGGGCGATCGCGCCGATGCGCAGGCTCGTCGATGCGATCGCGCCGACCGGCATGAAGCTGTTCACCCAGCTCTGGCATGGCGGCTACACTGACCCCGCGGCGGACGGTGGCCTGCCCTGGGCGGTGACGGCGCTGCCGGGACGCTATTCGGTGGCCCCGCCGGTTTCGATGACGACCGACCAGATCGGCGAGCTGATCGAAGCCTACGCGCGCGCGGCCACCCGCATGGAGGAAGCGGGCCTGCACGGCGTGGAAGTGCTCGCCGGAGCGGGTTATCTGTTCTCGCAATTCTTTTCGCCCGTGCTCAACCAGCGCACCGATGCCTATGGCGGCAGCTTCGAAAACCGCATCCGGGCGCTGCTCGAGACGCTGCGCGCGATTCGCGCGGCCACCTCGCCGGGCTTCGCGCTGGGCGTGCGCATCGGCGGCAGTTCGGACCCGCGCATCCTCGCGGACGAGGACGTGCATGCCATTGCGCTGCGCGCGCAGACCGAGGGGCTGATCGATTTCGTGAACATCACGCACGGCGATTACTACTTCCATGTCGATCGCTACGCGGGCATGGACCAGCCGGTGGGCTATCAGTCGCCGCACGCCGAACGCATTGGAGAGGGACTGACGGTCCCGCGCATGGTCGTGGGCCGCTATGCCACGCTCGACGACGCCGAGCAGGCGCTGAAAACGGGGCAGGCCGAGATGATCAGCATCGTGCGCGGCATGATTGCCGATCCGATGCTCGTGGTGAAGGCGCGCGAGGGGCGTGGCACGTCGGTGCGTCCCTGCATCGGCTGCAACCAGGGCTGCATCGGCGGCGCGTTCAGCGGCCGCATGGGCTGTGCCGTGAACCCGGCTGTGGGCAACGAACGCACGCTCTCGGACGAGACCATCGCCCACGCGGCCAACCCTCGCAAAGTGCTGGTGGTGGGCGGCGGCGTCGCCGGCATGGAGGCCGCGCGCGTGGCCTTGCTCGCGGGGCACCAGGTCACGCTGGTCGAAGCCACCGCCGATCTGGGCGGCCTGCTGAACTACGCGAGGCACCTGCCCAAGCTGCACCCGATCGGCGACATCGCCATCTGGCTGGAACGCGAGATTTACCGTCTGGGCGCCGAGGTGCGGCTTTCCACCTACATGGACGCGGACGACGTGCTGGCCGAGCAGCCCGACGCCGTCATCGTGGCCACGGGCGCGCAGCCCGTGGACCTGAGCGAATTCCGCCAGACGGCCGACCCGGCGGCGCAATTGCCGATTGCGGCGGACGCGAGGGTGCTGACGCCGCTCGATCTCGCGGTGGCGCCCCCGCAAGACCTCGGCCGCACGGCGCTGGTCTTCGACGACGTGGGCCACTACGAAGCGATCGGCTGCTGCGAAGCGCTGATCAACCGCGGGGTCGAGGTGACCTATGTGACGCGCCATCTGATGTTCGCGCCGGCCGTCGAGGCCACGGGCCGCACGCAGGCCGCGTTGCGGCGCATGCACGCGGCGGGGCGGCTGCGCATCGTCACGCAATCGGCGCTGGTTTCGATCGGCAAGGGCAGCGTGGCGATCAGGCCGCTATTTGGCACTGCTACAGAAGACGTCCCGGCCGATACCGTAGTGCTGGTCGGCTACCGGCAGTCGCAGAACGAAATCTGGGAGGCGTTGCGAGGGCGCGTGGATCAGCTCCATCTGGTGGGCGATGCGCGGTCGTCGCGCGATATCCAACCGGCGATACGCGAAGGCCACGTGGCTGGGCGGTCGATCGTGTGACGATAGAGGTGGAGTAGATGCCGATAAGCGACGCGCTGGCCGAAGTGCGCTACGCCTGTTACTTCGAGCCCGTTACCGGGGTTGTCCGAAAGCAGGGCAGTTCCTGAGCCGGGCTCCGATGAACGCGTCGGCTTGCTCGATCAACGCCATCACCCTCCGCACGGCGGAGGGTTTTTTTTCGGGTCGACGCGGCCGGGTTACGCCCGTATCAGATGACCCCCTGATCGTGCAACTGCGCGAGTTCGGCTTCGGAGAGCTTCAACAGATCGCGGTAAATCTCGCTATTGGCCGCACCCAGCGCCTGTGCCGGCTGATCGAACTGCACCGGCGTTTTCGAGAACTGGATGGGCAGACCCATCCCCATCGCGTCGATGTCCGCGAGGCCGGGGTGCTCCAGCTTGACCACGGCGCCGCGCTCCTTGAGCACGGGGTCGTGCAATACCTCGTGAGGCGAACGCACCCGCGCCGCGGGCACACCGCGCTTTTCCTGCAGCTCGTGGATGACTTCGGCGCTGGTGTGCTGCTGCGTCCACGCTTCGATCAGCGTGTTCAGGCCGGCCGCGTGCTTCATGCGCGGGCCGCGCGTGGCGTAGCGCGGGCCATTGGCCAGCTCGGGCTGCCCCATTGCCTCAGTCAGGCTCTGGAACCAGTCCGGCTGAAAAGCGACCAGCGCGACGTGACCGTCCTTCGTGCCGTAGACGCCGAACGGCACGAGGCGATCATGGAAGTTGCCCGAGCGCTTGGGGTAGCCATGGGCCTGAAAAACGTCGAAATGCTCCTCGGCCACCATCGACGCGAGGCAGTCGAGCATCGAGACTTGCACCCGTTGTCCTTCGCCCGTCTTGCCGCGATGGATCAGCGCCGAGAGGATGCCGTTGACGGCGAAGAGCGGCGCAATCAGATCGGCCATCGGCAGGCCGATGCGCGTAGGCGGGCCGTCGGCAAAGCCGGTCACGTCCATGATGCCCGAGAGCGCCTGCACGATGATGTCCATGCCCTTGAGCCGCGGGTAGGGGCTGGGCTCGCCAAAGGCCTTGACCGACGCATAGATGATCCTCGGGTTGGCCTCGCGCACGCTTTCGTAGTCCACGCCCAGGCGCGCGGTGACGCCTTCGCTGGCGTTCTCTATCACCACGTCGCACTCTTTCACGAGGCGCATGAAGATGGCTTTGCCCCGCGGCGATTTCAGATCGAGCGTAATGCTCTTTTTGTTGCGCGCGCGGTTGAGCGTGGTGAGCGACACTTCGTGATCGTGCCGGACGCCGAAGTGAATGCCGTCTTCGCCCACATAGGGCGGGTTGTTGCGTGCGATGTCACCGCCGCCCGGCGCTTCGACGCGGATGACTTCCGCGCCCAGGCCGCCGAGCAGCAACGAGCCGTAGGGCCCCGCGAGCGCCACGGTCAGATCGAGGACGCGCAGTCCTTCCAGCGGTTTGGTAGCTGACATGTTTGGTCTCGTCTTGTCAGTAAGACTTCGGCAAACCGAGCTTGCGCTCGGCGATGTTCGAGAGGACGAGCTGCGGAGTGACGGGCGCGATATAGCCGATCCACGCCTCGCGCATGAAGCGCTCCACGTGATATTCCTTTGCATAGCCGAAGCCGCCATGCGTGAGGATCGCGGTCTGGCATGCCTGCATGCAGGCCTCGGACGCCAGCAGCTTCGCGGCGTTGGCCTCGGATCCGCAGGAGAGCCCCTTGTCGTAGAGCTCGGCTGCGGCAAGCATCATGTGGTTGGCCGCCTCGAGCTCGGCCCAGTTGCGCGCGAGCGGATGCTGGACACCCTGGTTTTGCCCGATCGGACGACCGAAAACCACGCGATCCTTCGCATATTGCGTCGCCAGCTTGAGCACGGCGCGCCCCATGCCGACCTGCTCGGCGGCGACGAAAACGCGCTCGGCGTTCATGCCGTGGAAGATATAGCTGAGCCCCTTGCCTTCCTCGCCGATCAGCGCGTCCTTCGAGACCGGCAGGTTGTCGATGAAAAGCTCGTTGGTATCGACGGCGGCGCGCCCCAGCTTGTCGATCTCGCGAATCTCCACATAATCGCGATCGAGTTTCGTGTAGAACAGGCTCAAGCCCTCGCTGTGCTTCTTGACCTGCTCGATCGGCGTGGTTCGCGCGAGGATCAGCATGTGGTCGGCCACCTGCGCGGTCGAGATGAAGACCTTCTTTCCCGAGATCAGGTAGCTGCCGTCGGGCTGCTTTTTGGCCGTGACCTTGAGCTTGGTGGTGTCGAGCCCCGTGTCGGGCTCGGTGACCGCGAAGCACGCCTTATGCTCGCCGCGGGCGAAAGGCGGCAGCCAGGCCTTCTTCTGCGCCTCCGAGCCGAAATGCACGGCCGGTTGCAGGCCGAAGATATTCATGTGGATGGTCGAAGCCGCCGCCTGGCCGCCGCATTCGGCAGCGGTACGCAGAAAGAGGGCGGCTTCGGTCACGCCCAGATTGGCGCCACCGAATTCCTCGGGCATGCAGATGCCGAGCCAGCCGCCGCTTGCCACGGCCTCGAAGAATTCGTGTGGAAACGTGTGGTTCTTGTCCTTGTTGCGCCAGTATTCAAGCGGGAAGTCCGTACAGATCTTTTGTGCCGCATCGACGAGGGCGTGCTGATCGGCGCTGAGTTGGTAGTTCATTGCTAACTCCGGTAGGGCGAAATCAGGCCTTGTCGGCGGGACGCAGCATCATGAGGCCGCTGCGCACCGCCGTGCAGACGATCTCGTCGCGCTGGTTCTTCGCAACGTGCCTGAAGGTCACGATGCCAGAGTCGTTGCGGCTCTTCGAGAGACGCGTTTCGACGATCTCGGTTTCGACGCGGATGGTGTCGCCATGGAACGTGGGCTTGGGAAACGCGATCTCGCCGAATCCCAGGTTGCCCAGCGTAGTGCCGAGCGTCGTTTCGTATACCGTAATGCCGGCTACGAGCGCCAGCAGGAACATGCTGTTCACGAGGCGCTGACCATACAGACTGCTCTTGCTGTATTCGGCGTCGATATGCAGCGGCGCGCAGTTATAGGTCATCGCCGAGAACAGGACGTTGTCGGTCTCGGTCACGGTGCGGCGGATGGCGTGCTCGATCACCATGCCGGGCTTGAATTCTTCGAAGTAAAGGCCTGCCATTTTGATTGTCTCCTGTCCAGGGATGTTGATCAGCGGTTGAACGACTGCGCGAGCGCGATGATTTCGCGCGCCGTTTTCACGTGGGCAATGTCGATATGCTCGCCGTCGTAGATGCACGAGGCGCGGCCTGCGGCCTGGGCCTGGTCCAGGGCGTCGATCATTCCCCGGTAAAACGCCACTTCTTCCTCGGTGGGGCTATAGGTCTTGTTGACGATCTCGACGTTCGAGGGATGCAGCACCAGCTCGCCGCTCATGCCCAGTTGACGGTCGTTGGCCGACGAGACCTTGAGCCCTTCGAGGTCGTGCACCTGCTGCCAGACGCCGCCGATGGGCAGCTTGCCCGCGGCGCGCGCGGCCATGACCACGCGCGACTTCAGGTACTGCGTCTCGCGGCCTTCGAGCGACCAGACGGTCTTGAGCGCGCGGGCCACGTCGGCATTCTTCGCGGTGGCGCCCACGATGGCGGGCACGCGCTCGTGCTGGGCGATTTCATAGGCCAGTTGCAGCGAGCGGGCCGTCTCCAGCAGCGGAATCACTTTGGTGTGGCCCACTTCGACGCCCGCGCGGCACTCGGCCTCGGCCAGCATCGACGCAACGGTATGGATATCTTCGGGGCCGCAGGGTTTGGAGATCACGATGCCTTCGATCACGGGGCTCACGATCGCGAGGATGTCGTCGAAGTCGTACAGGTGCGCGCTGCGGTTGATGCGCACCCAGATCCGCTGCTTCTGTTCGGCGAGCCAGGCCAGCTTCGACTTGACGATCTCGCGGGCTTCGGCTTTCTGCGCGGGCGGCACGCTGTCTTCGAGATCGAGGATCAGCGCATCGGCTTTGGAATGAATGGACTTCTCGATCCAGCCGGCTTTGTTGCCGGGCACGAAGAGAAAGGAGCGGATGGGTTTCATTTGCGTCGACATGATTGCGTATGCCCTGCCAAATTCGCCTGCGGCGTGTATTGATTAGTTATCCATATATATCGGCGGAGCGATGAGACGGCCCTGACCTGTCACCGACCGACCGCTCGCGTCACCCTGCTGGCAACTATTACATTCGCAAGACGGGCGGCAAGAAAGGCATCGAGGCTTATGAAAAAAATAAGCAGGACTTATGCGGAGGGGAAATGGACGGGATAAAGAGGCACGGCACCGCCCGGCGGGAACCGGGCGTCAGCGCCCGATCCCCGCACTGCTTGCACTTCAGACGCTACTGCGAGCGTCCTCGATGATCATGTCAGCGGCTTTTTCGCCGATCATGATCGCCGGCGCATTGGTGTTGCCCGACATGGCAGTCGGCATGATCGAACAGTCGGCCACGCGCAGATTGTCCGCTCCACGCAGCCGCAGACGGGCATCGACCACGGACAGCGGATCGCTTTCGGGCCCCATGCGGGCCGTGCCCATGTGATGGAACGCGGTGCCGCCGGACTGGCGCACGAAATCGAGAATCTCGTCATCGGAGTTGCCCACGGAGTTGCCGGGGAAGCTTTCGTCGACGAAGAGCGGGGCGAACGCCGGTGAACGCATGAGCCGCCTTGCCATGCGGATGACCTCGACGATGGCGGCGCGGTCGGTATCGGTGTCCAGGTAGTTCGGCTGGATTTCGGGCGCATCCTGAACCCGGGTCGAGACCGCACGCACATACCCGCGGCTCTCCGGCCGCTGCTGGTAGCCGCCGATCGTCATGCCGGGATACGCGTCGAGCTTCCCGGTTTCCCCTCTCTTGAAGCTGGCGGGGGTGAACGACATCTGCAGATCGGGCACGGCCATTGCCGGATCGGTGCGATGAAACAGGCGCAGCGGCACCGGCCCCAGCGACAGCACGCTGGGGCGGCCGATCAACCATTTGAAGACCTCGAACACCAGCGGCAGACCCGATGCACGTTCGTTCAACGTGCGTACGCCCTGCAGATGCGCGGACAATCGGACCTGGTAGTGGTCGGTGAGGTTGGCGCCGACGCCGGGCGAGTGAATCAGCACCTCGCGGCCGATCGCTTGCAGATGGGCGCCGTCACCCACGCCCGAGATCTGCAGCAGACGCGGCGTGTTGATCGCGCCTGCCGAGAGGATGACCTCGCGTCGAGCCATGACCGATTGACGCTGACCGTCTGCGCCGCCGCGAATGTAACGCACGCCCACGGCTCTGCGCCCCTCGAACAGGACTTCTTCGGCAAGGCAGCCGGTGCGGACCGTCACGCGCCGGGTGCGCCTCGCCTGCTTGAGGAAAGCCACCGCGGTGCTGATTCGTCGACCGGGACCACGGCTCGTATCGATCGTGAACTGGAAGTCGCCGACACCGTCCTGGGCTGCGCCGTTGTAGTCGTCGGTAAAGTGGATGCCCTCCGCAGCGGCGGCCGCAATGAAGCGGGCGTAGAGCGGACTGGGATAGTAAGGATTGCTGACCGTCATGGGGCCGCTTCTTCCCCGGAAGGCATCGTCTCCTGCTCCGAGGCGGCGCTCGGATCGACGGAAGTAGGGCAGCACGTCCGTGAAGCTCCAGCCCGGATTCCCCATCGCGGCCCAGGCGTCGTAGTCTTGCGGCTGGCAGCGGTTGTAGACCATGCCATTGATCGAGCTGGATCCGCCCAGCACCTTGCCCTGCACCAGCGGCACGGACCGGCCGTTGATCCCCGGCACCGGGGCGCTATGGAAACCCCAGGTCAGGTTGGGATTGGATACCGCGTGGATGAAGCCCGCGGGCACGTGGATCATGAGGTTGCGATCGGCTGGGCCGGCTTCGAGGACACATACGCTGTGGCCAGCCTCGGCCAATCTCAGTGCAATGACACAACCTGCGCTGCCTGCCCCCACGATGACGTAGTCGAACGATTCCATATTGGTTTTCCTTGACCGCATGCGATGTTGCGTGTGTTGCGTATGGCCTTTTAATCGGCCATGTTGAAGTTCACGGTTTTGAGTTCGGTGAAGGCTTCGATCGAGGCCCAGCCGCCTTCACGTCCGATGCCGGATCGGTGGATGCCGCCCATCGGCGCATGCGGCGAGCTCGCGTAGCCGTTGATGCCTACCGAGCCGGTGCGCATCGAGCGCGCCACGCGCAGCGCACGCTTGATGTCCTGGGTATAGACACAGCCGGCCAGTCCGAATGGACTGTCGTTGGCGAGGCGTATGGCCTCCTCTTCGGTATCGAAGGGAATGACGGTCAGCACCGGGCCGAAGATTTCTTCCTGGGCGACCCGCATCCGGTTGTTCTCGACGAGAAACAAGGCGGGGTTGACCCAGTTGCCCGCGTCCCATTCGCCGCCGGGCCGATCGCCGCCGTGCAGCAACTGTGCGCCTTCCTCGCGGCCGATCCGCACATAGTCCAGCACCCGTTCCATCTGGCGCCGCGATGCCAGCGGGGCCGAGGTGGTTTGCGGGTCGAAGGGATCGCCGAAGCGCACGCTCCTGAGCTGCTCGCCCGCGTGGTGCAGGAACGCGTCGAGCACCGAGCGGTGCACCAGGGCGCGGGTCGGCGTGGAGCAGATCTGCCCGGACAGAAAAGTCGAGCAGAGTCCCATCAACGTCGTGGCGGTCGCGGCGATGTCCGCATCGGGGAACACCAGCGCGGCGCTCTTGCCGCCCAGCTCCAGCGACAGGCGCTTCATATTGCTGCCGCTCGCGCGCACGATGGCCTGTCCCACGCCCGTGCTGCCCGTGAAGCTGACCTTGTCGACGCCGGGGTGGCTGGCGAGCGCGGCGCCGGTGGCGCCATGGCCGGTGACCAGGTTGACCACGCCTCGCGGAAGTTCGCTATCCTGAAGAATTCTTGCGAGGCGCGAAACCGCGAGATTGGTCAGCTCCGAAGGCTTGATCACAACGGTGCAGCCACAAGCGAGTGCGGGCGCCACTTTCATCGCGAAGGTCAGGACCGGTCCATTGAACGGCAGGATCGCGGCGACCACGCCGACCGGCTCGCGATACGTCATGTAATCGATCGGCGCGCCGCTGGCAAAGCGTGGGTAGGTCTCGCCCGTGATCTTGTCGGTCCAGCCCGCGAAGTGATCGAACACGCGTGCCGCCGCCGAAGGCGAGACACGCGTGCTACGGCTGAAGTGCCAGGGGATGCCGTTGTCGAGCGTCTGCAGCGCGGCCAGCTCGGCCTCCTCGGCAAAGATCCGCTCGATGATGGGCTGCAGCAGGCGGCGGCGATCCGCAGCCGCGATGTGCGGCCACGGCCCCTCGTCGAAGGCATGGCGAGCCGCGGCAACGGCACGATCGACATCCGCCTCGCTGGCGTCGGGGAAGGTCGCCATGACTTCCTGGGTCGCGGGATGCACTTGCTCGAAGCGCGCGCTGTCGCCGTCCTGCCACTGGCCGTCGATCAAAAGCTGACCGGGCTGCACGCCCAACTGGTCACGCATCGGTAAAAGGCTCAGGGCCATGAGGTTGTCTCCTTTCTGGGTCTTTTGTTGGTCTCGGGCTGCCTTGGCCGCGGCTTGCTGCGGTTCTGGATCGGGGCTGCGCAGAACGCGGGGGCACTTCCGGAGAGAATGTAAAGACCGCAGTCGGGACGTACAATGCGTAGCAATCTTGAATTAATTCGCAATCGTCTTGACAGGCAGCCTTGAATGTCGATGGATCCCCTTTCCGAAATCCTGACGTTGTCGCGACCGCGCAGCACCCGGACGGCGGCGCTCGATGTGGCCGGTCCCTGGTCGTTGCGGTTCCCGCCCGATGAAGGCGTCCGGTTCTGCGCCGTTGAACGCGGGGATTGCTGGATCAGGACCGATCACGACACGCAATGGCAGCCATTGACGCCCGGCGACTGCTATCTGGTCAGTCAGGGAAGTGCGTTCGTGCTGGCCAGCGATCCGAGCCTGGAGCCGGTGGAAGCCGCCACTCAGATCACGCTCGGGCACCGCGGATTGAAGTCGATCAGAGGGGGCGGCGACTACATGATCGTCAGTTGCCTGTTCGAGTTCGCCGCCGACCAGGTGGCGAGGCTGCTCCATCCCTTGCCGGGCGTATTCAGTGTTCCTGCCGAAAGCGAGCAGGCCTCTTTCTTGCGCCGCGCGATGGGACGTCTCGCGGCCGAGCTGGTGTCGCCACGTCCGGGCACGGCCCTGGTGGCCGAGCATCTCGGGCATCTGATGCTGGTGGAGATGCTGCGCCTGTTCCTGGATACACCGCATTCGACGCTCACGCCGGGCTGGCTGCAGGCCGCAGCGGATCCGCAGATTGCGCAAGCCATCCGGGCAATGCACGACGCCCCGGCGCACCCGTGGCAGCTACAGCAACTGGCCGCCGTGGCCGGCATGTCGCGCGCCGTATTCGCCCAACGCTTCAAGCAATTGATGGGGACACCGGCGATCGAGTATTTGACTCGCTGGCGCATGCTGCTGGCCGGGGCAAAACTGAGCTCCAGTCAGGAAAGCATTGCCGCTATCGCGGCCCACGTGGGTTACGGATCGGAGTATGCGTTCATCACGGCATTCACACGGGTCATGGGCTGCTCCCCTGGACGCTATCGGCGCGAGGCTGGACGGCACTAGTCCGTGCCGGCGTTCCGTACATTGGTGAATGCTTGTGGAGCGATGGGCCAGGACGTGGCCAAAGTTGTGGACTAGCGTGGCTTTGGCTTGCGCGACCTCGCAGCCTCGGCGGCCTGGGTCCAGTTGCGATAAGCGACCTCGACCAGCTTGCGCAGCCATATATGGCTGGCGTCGCCCTGAAACCGCTCGTGCCAGATCATGCGGGTCGTGAGCGTTCCCACCTCGAAAGGCAGCGCCTGGATCTGAACGGGAAACAAGGCCGCCAACTGCTGCCCGGCCGGTTCCCCCACGGTGCAGATCGCATCCGTTTTCACCACGGTCTGCGCCGCGACGAAATCGCTGGAGACGGTAACCACCGCATTGCGTTGAATGCCCGTGACCCTCAGGCGTTCCGATATCGGGTCGGTGCTGTCCACGAGCCGATGGACGGCCACATGCCGGCCATCGACATAGTCTTGCAGCGTGAGCGGCGTATTGGCCCATCTCCCCTGGGCGGACACCATGCAAACCATGTGATGCTCCGCGAGCCGTTGCTGGCGCAGCGACGGCGCGGCGTCTGCGAGGCTGCCGGCCGCGAGATCCACTTCGCCTTGCTCGAGCATGGCGAGCAGCCGCGAGTGGTGCACCCGTATCCCTCGAATACGACAGCGCGGCGCATGCTTCGCGAATTCGGCCGCCACGCAAGGCAGAACGGCAAACTCGGCCACCTCGGACATGCAGATGACGAACTCCTGGTCCGCGGTATAGGGGTCGAAGCCTTCGGGCGGCCGCGAGAGCATGTCCAGATCGCGCAGCAGCCGCGCAATGACGGGCTGCAGCGCCAGCATGCGCGGGGTGGGCTGTAGCTGGTTGCCGCTGCGCACAAACAGCTTGTCGCCAAAGTGCTCGCGCAGCTTGCGCAGGTTCTGGCTGATGGCGGGCTGCGTGACGCCGAGGGCCACGGCCGCCCGCGAGGCATTGCCCGTATCGAGTATCGCCTGCAGCGTTGCGACCAGGTTCATGTCGATGCGGGGCGATCGGCCCGATGGCCCTGGCTTATGCGAAGGCATAAGCGACGATTATGTTTTTCATAAGCATGGTTGCCTTTCTTGCCGCCGGGCTTGCGAATGTAATAGGTGCCGTGAGCACGATTGTCGAGCAATTCGCAGACTTTAGCATCAGGGTATCTGCGCGTGCCGCCCGGAAAACAACCATCACAGAGACGGAGACAACAAGGACATGCGCGAGATCGATCTACAAGCGGTAATCGACAAAGCTCGATTCAGCCGCCTTCACATCACCATTATTTTCTGGTGCACCCTGGTCATGGTGCTCGACGGTTATGACCTGGCGATCGTGGGTATCTCGCTGCCGTTGATCATGAAGTCCATGCAGGTGACGCCGGCTCAAGCCGGCATCATGGCGAGCGCGAGCCTGCTGGGAATGATGGTCGGCAGCGTCCTTTTCGGCCGCGTGGCCGACCGCGCCGGCCGCAAGCCGGCAATGATCCTGTGCGTGGCGATCTTCAGCGTTTTCAGTGCCGCGGCGGGCGTGACCTCGAGCCCCGTTGCATTCAGCATCGCGCGTTTTCTGGGCGGCCTCGGGATGGGTGGCGTCGCGCCGGTTGGCACCGCGCAGATGACCGAATTTTCGCCGCGTAGCGCGCGCAGCACGCTGGTATCGCTGATGTTCGCCGGGTACTCCGTGGGCGGTGTGCTAGCCGCCGTGCTGGGCAAGAGCGTGCTGGAGCGTCATGGCTGGCAGTCTGTCTACCTGGTGGCGGCGGTGCCGGTCATTTTTATCCCCGCAATGTGCAAAATGCTCCCGGAATCCTTGTCGTTTTTGATGGCAAAAGGTAAGGAGTCCGATATTAAAGCCATCCTGCGCAAACTCGTTCCCCACCATGAACTTCAGCCGAACGACAGGATCGTCATGCAAAAGGCGCAAAACGAATCGGGCGGACTGCTGGGCGGACTGTTCAAGAATGGCCTTGCCACCAGTACGCTGATGTTCTGGATAATTTGTATGACTAACCTGTTTGCCGTGTATGGCCTCAGTTCATGGTTGACCCGACTCATGGCGGCCGCGGGCTATAACCTGGGTTCGGCGCTGATTTTTGTCCTGTTCCTCAATCTGGGCGCCGTAGCCGGTGCGATCGGCGGCGGCCGGCTTGCCGACCGCCTCGACATCCGGTACGTGCTCGTTGGCATGTATCTGATCGCGGCCGTGTCGATTGCATTGCTCGGCTATCACGCGTCAACGGGCGTGCGGTACTTGCTCGTCGCGGTGGCGGGGGCTTGCACCATCGGTACGCAAATTGTTGTTTATGCCTATATAGGCCAGTTCTACACGGCCGGTGTACGCGCGACCGGGGTGGGCTGGGCGTCCGGGATCGGACGTCTGGGCGCGGCGTTCGGGCCGATTCTGATTGGCATTATCGTGGGTCTCAAGCTTTCGCTGCACGTCAATTTCTTCGTGATGGCGATTCCCTCGGTGCTGGGTGCGATCGCGGTTGGGTTCATCAATCATCGGCTGTCTGCCTCTGCGGCGAGTCTCCCATCGGAAAGTTCGCCAGCCGATGTCAATGCACAGCGTGCGTTTGGCACCGCTTCGAACCAGTAAGGCAGTCGCGGTCGGCCCGGCTTTCTGCCGGCGGCTAATCAATCGATGCGATGCGCTTGCGCTAACATCGACGTTGGAAATCCCAACGTCTTCGCATCCGACTCCGCGCCGCCATGACCAAGCCCACCCGGCACCGCAAAACCGACCCATCCCCCGAGCATCGCGCTTCCACCACGCACGCGCCCACCGGCTTCGTGCGGGTCCGGGGCGCAAGAGAGCACAACCTCAAGAGCGTCGACGTCGACATCCCGCGCGACGCGCTCGTGGTGTTCACGGGCGTCTCCGGCTCCGGCAAGTCGTCGCTCGCCTTCGGCACGCTGTACGCGGAGGCGCAGCGGCGCTATTTCGAATCGGTCGCGCCTTACGCGCGGCGGCTGATCGAGCAGGTCGGCGCCCCCGACGTGGACGCGATCGAAGGCCTGCCGCCCGCCGTGGCCCTGCAGCAGCAGCGCGGCGCGCCGAGCGCGCGCTCGTCGCTCGGCAGCGTGACGACGCTTTCCAGCCTCGTGCGGATGATGTATTCGCGCACCGGCAGCTATCCGCCGAAGCAGCCGATGCTCTATGCGGAGGACTTCTCGCCGAACACGGTGCAGGGCGCGTGCCCGACCTGCCACGGCCTTGGTCGCGTCTACGACGTGACCGAGCGCTCGATGGTCCCCGACGACTCGCTGACCATTCGCGAGCGCGCGGTGGCTGCGTGGCCGCCCGCGTGGCATGGGCAGAATCTGCGAGACATCCTCGTCACGCTCGGCTACGACGTGGACAAGCCGTGGCGCGATCTGCCGAAGAAGGACCGCGACTGGATCCTCTTCACCGACGAGCAGCCCACAGTGCCGGTCTATGCGGGCTTCACGCCGCAGGAGACGCGCGCGGCGCTCAAGCGCAAGGCGGAGCCGAGCTATCAGGGCACTTTCACGGGCGCCCGCCGCTACGTGCTGCATACCTTCGCGAATACGCAGAGCGCGTTGATGAAGAAGCGCGTTTCGCAGTTCATGCTCAGCAGCGAGTGCCCGTCGTGCCACGGCAAGCGCCTCAAAAAGGAGGCGCTCTCGGTGACGTTCGCGGGACTCGATATCGGCGAGCTCTCGCAATTGCCGATCGCGCGACTGGCCGCGCTGCTCGAACCGGTCTCGCGCGGCGAGTGGCCGTCCGACGCGGCAGCGTCGGGCGCGGCCACGCTCGATCGCGAGGCCCGGCGCGCGGCGACGGCGCGCCGTGTCGCGGCTGGCGGCTCCGCGCATGAGGCGGCGCCCGATGTGCGCCGGACGCCGAACCTGTCCGACGAGAAACGCATCGCCGCGCAGCGGCTCGCGATCGAACTACTGGAGCGGCTCAAGACCCTGATCGACCTCGGGCTCGGCTATCTCGCGCTCGACCGCGCGACGCCGACGCTGTCCTCGGGCGAGCTGCAGCGGCTGCGGCTCGCGACGCAGCTATCGTCGCAATTGTTTGGCGTCGTCTATGTGCTCGACGAACCGTCGGCGGGCCTGCATCCCGCGGACGGCGACGCGCTGCTCGATGCGCTGCAGCGCCTGAAGGCCGCGGGCAATTCGCTGTTCGTGGTCGAGCACGACCTGGGCGTGATGCGGCGCGCCGACTGGCTCGTCGATGTCGGACCTGAGGCTGGCGAAGCGGGCGGGCGCGTGATCTATAGCGGCCCGCCCGCCGGTCTCGCGGAAGTCGCGGGCTCGCACACGCGGCGCTATCTGTTCGGGGAGGGTGGACGTAGCGGACAGGGCAACGCCAGCGAGCAGGCGGCCGGCTCGCAGCCATGCAGGCGCCGCGAGCCGCATGGCTGGCTCCGTTTCGAAGGCGTGACGCGCAACAATCTGCACGGTCTCGACGCGGCATTCCCGCTCGGCTGCCTGACCGCGGTCACCGGCATCTCGGGCTCGGGCAAGTCGAGCCTCGTGAGCCAGGCGGTGCCGGACCTCGTCGCCGAACATCTGGGCCGCGCAGTCGATACGGCCGACGACGACGAAATCGACCCGCTGCTCGCGGCCGCGCCCGTGACGACGGATGGCAGGATCGTGGCCGGCATGGAGCGGATCCGCCGCCTCGTGCGCGTCGACCAGAAGCCGATCGGCCGCACGCCGCGCTCGAACCTTGCGACCTACTGCGGGCTGTTCGATCACGTTCGCAAGCTGTTTGCCGAGACGCCGGCCGCACGCAAACGCCGCTACGGCGCCGGGCGATTCTCGTTCAACGTCGCCCAGGGGCGCTGCCCGACCTGCGAGGGCGAAGGCTTCGTGATGGTCGAGCTGCTGTTCTTGCCGAGCGTCTACGCGCCATGCTCGACCTGTCATGGCAGCCGCTACAACCCGCAGACGCTCGAGATCCGCTGGCGCGAGCGCAACATCGCCGAGGTGCTCGCGATGACCGTGGATACCGCGTGCGAGTTCTTCGCCGGCGAGGCGCAGGTGATGCGCTCGCTTGGCGTGCTCCGCGACATCGGCCTAGACTATCTGCGGCTCGGCCAGCCCGCGACCGAGCTTTCGGGCGGCGAAGCGCAACGCATCAAGCTAGCAACCGAGCTGCAGCGCGCCCAGCGCGGCGACACGCTATACATCCTCGACGAGCCGACCACGGGCCTGCATCCCGCCGATACCGACCGCCTGATGGTGCATCTGCACGGACTCGTCGATGCGGGCAACACGGTGGTGCTCGTCGAGCACGACATGCGCGTGGCGGCGCAAAGCGACTGGATCGTCGACGTGGGGCCCGGCGCCGGCGACGAAGGCGGCCGCATCGTGGCGAGCGGGGTGCCGGACGCAGTGGCCCATGCCGCGCGGAGCCGCACGGCGCGCTATTTGAAGGCCGCGCTCGAGGCGAGCGACGCCGGCGAGCGACGCGCGGCACGTTGAGTGTGTCGCGAGCGGGCGCTGTTTACAGGCCGGATCGCCGCCGGTATCATGTTTTCTCAGAGCTTTTGAGAATTCTCAAATCGTATGAGAAAGCATGAGAAGCCGGCGGATCCCTGGCATTTTCCGCGCCCGGAACTGGCTGCCGCTTACCTGGACGCGTTTGCGCTGGGTTTGACCGCCGCGCGCGGGCTATTCGCGCGCCGGCGCATGGGCAAGACGGAGTTCCTGTGCAAGGACCTGCTGCCCGCGGCCGTCGAGCGGGGATATCTGGTGGCCTACACGAATCTCTGGGACACCGAGACCCCGGACATCGCGCTGGTCTCCGCGCTTGCGGAAGCACTCGAGCCGCGCGGATTCCGCGCCGTGCTCGCTGCGCTGGGCAAGCCTGTCAAAAAGGTCAGGGCGAGCGCAAAAGTACCGGGTGGCGCGGAAGGGTCCATCGAAGCGGAACTGGCGCAGCTCGACGCCGATAGCTCCATCACGATGCGCGAGGTGCTACGCCAGCTCGACCGCCAGAAGAAGCCGCTGCTGCTCGTCATCGACGAGGCCCAGGTGCTGGCGAAGGAGATGCACAGCACGTTCGCGCACGCGCTGCGCGCCGCACTCGACATTCGCAAGGAGCGCATCAAGGTCGTGTTTGCCGGCAGCTCGGAGACGACCTTGCGCGACATGTTCGCGCGTTCCTCCGAACCGTTCTACAACTGGGCGCCGCTGGAGCCGTTTCCGCTACTGGGGGATGAGTTCGTCGCGTTCACCATCGACCTGATGAACAGCATGGCCCGGCATACGCTGACGCTTGCGCAGGGCAGGCGTGCCTTCGACGAACTGCACCGTACGCCCGAGTTCTTCAAGCGCTTTATCGAGCGATTCCTGGTTTATCAGCCGCAGGGTGTCGAAGCGGCGCTCGAGCACACCAAGGACACCGTGTTCTCCGATGCGCACTTCATCCGTCAATGGGACTCCACTCATCCCGCCGACCAGGCCGTGTTGACGCTGCTTGCCGACGGCGACTCGGACCTGCATTCCGTAGCGGGGCTGGAGCGCTTGTCGGATCTCATCGGCAAGCCCGCTACGCGCAATACGGCGGGACACGCCCTGCGCCGTCTTCAGGACGCGAACGTCGTGACGCGACTCGGCGTGGGGAAATACCACATTGAGGATGAAGCGTTCGCCGAGTGGATTCGCCGACGCATTGCGCGCAAGCGCTGAGCGGCCCACCGCGATCGAGGTGGGCCGCCCGCTGGGGTAGAAAAGCGTTAAAGCGTACTGTCGAAGTCCTTCAACTGCCGCTCGGCCTCGTCGCGCGCGATCCCGTAACGTTCCTGGATCCTGCCGACGAGGTACTCGCTGTTGCCCTCGGCCACCGCGAGATCGTCATCGGTCAGCTTGCCCCACTTGGCCTTCAACTTGCCGGACAACTGCTTCCACTGGCCTTTGATTCGGTCTTCGTTCATCGTGAGCTCCATGTGTTGTTTGAGGCCACGTCGATATAGCAAGCGGCGTGCCGCCGACCCTCGCCGGTCGCCAGGCTCGCGCCGCCCGGTCATCGCCGGGGCTTCAGCGCGACCGGCGATGCGGCCCGATATCCGCTACGATACGGCAGACGGCGGGAAACGCGGCCTTCAGCGCCTCGACGAGCCCCATCGTGACGTTGTTCCGGTTGACGTTGAAGCGCTTGACGCTCGCCTTGCCATCGGGGCCGGTCAGGCCGCGCGGCACGGGCAGGTCGGGATCGAGCAGCGCCGCGGCAAATTCGCGCTGACAGGCTTCGAGGCTGCCTGGGCTGTAATGGATCGCAGATATCACGGAATCCTCACGATATCGGCGGCCGCGTCACGACGTTGGTCCACAACTGGCGAAGGCTGTCGACGCCGCCCGCTGTCGAGCTCCAGAGCGTCGTATCGCTGACGAGCAGCGTGCCCGCGAACGTTTCGGGCCGCGACTGCAGGAGCGCGTCAAACGTCTCGTGCTGCGCCGCGAACGGATGCGGCGGCGCGTGAGGATCGATGCGCTGGCGTGCGAGCACATCGAGCTGGTGGGCTGCGTCGCCCATCCGCTCGAGTTGCGGCAGATGCGGATGCAGATTGAAGTGCTCGACATTGTGGAGGATCCCTAAGCGGTCGAGCGCCTTTTCGGCTTCGACCGGTGCCGGAGATCCATCGGGCAGCGCGGCGGGACGCAGCCCGAAGCGGTTTTCCACCGGTACGCCGAGATCCGCGAGCAGTGAGCGCGCGAAGCCGCCAAACCGTTGGCGGGGCGGAATGGTCTTGTCGCCATGGTGCTCGAATTCTGCAATCTGGCGCGGCAGCCGGGCCGTTTCCGCGAGTTCATCAACGTCTCCAATATCGTGATGCGGGCAGACGAAGGCGAGGTGATCGGGTTGCGCGAGGAACGCGCGGATCGCCTCGACTTCGCCGCTTTCGGCCTTCTGCGCCGTGCGCAGCGAGTCGAAACTGATGACGATGAGCGTATCGACGCCGCTGAGCACACGCTCGTCGAGCGGCGTGAGCGTGCCGTTGTCGAGCACGCGCTCGATCTGTGTCACCGGCTGGCCGGTCAATGCGGTCGCGAGCTCGACGAACGCCGTGAAGTTGTGCTTCATGATGTGATCGAGAAAGCCCGCAATGCCCTGATCGTATTGCCCGGGGTCCGAGAATTCGTGGAATCTCGGGAAGCCCATCCGGCGGCTTTCGAACAGCGCGGGGAAGCGGTCGTCGATCACGGGGAGCGGCGCACCGCTTTCGCCGGGGCGGCTCCATGCGTAGTAGAGCAGAACGTTTCGATGATTCATGATGCGTGGACCTCGGTTCGGTCGTGACGGTCGTGGTGTGGCAGGGCCGCGGCCATGGCGGCCTCGGCGCGCGCGGCTTCGACGGCAAGCGTGGGCCAGCCAGGCAGCTTCGCGTCCCATTCGATCAGCGTGGGTAGCGCGCCGGTCCGGCGTATCGTGCAACCAGGTGCTCGCCTCGAAAGCCAGATACGTGGAAGGGTTTTCGAGCAGCATCTGCGTGCCCAACGTTTCCTGCACTTCGTCGACATGGTTCGCGACGCGCACGAGACTCTCCTTCGTGTACGGAAGCGGCAGCAGGTCGTCGAGAAAGCCGCAGTCGTGACTCGACCACGCGAGATGCTCGGAAAAGACGGCCGGCGCATAGCGCGTAATCAGCGTCTTGAGCCGCTGGAGATGGTCGCGATCGAGCGGACGGTCGGCGCCGATCGAAAGGCCCACGCCATGCAGCGAAAGCGAATAACGCGCGCCGATAGCGGAAAGATAGCGATGGGGCGGGCCGCCCGCGCCCATGTAATTTTCGGCGTGCACCTCGAAGAAGCCCACGTCGGGCCGCGATTCGAGAATCGTGCGGTAATGCTCGGCCTTGAGGCCGACGCCGGCGCGCGAGGGCAGCCGATCATGCGCGCGGAAGCGAGGGGAGAAAGAGGACGCTGACATGGCCTGTCGGGATCGAAAGCAACGTAGCGGTCCGGGCTTTGAAAAAAGCCCGGACAGGTATCGATATTAGACCTTCGGCGTCAGGCTGCCGGGGCCGTTCGGCGTGGAGATGCTCGTGCACGTTCCCTTCGGCACGAGCCGGAAGGCGTTGCCCTGGTAGTCGGCGGCGCTCGTGCCGGCGCAGGTCGTGCCCGCGCCCGCGTAGCAGTCGTTGTGGCCCTTCAGCGCCGTGCCGAAGCAGGGCTCGACCTTGCCCGACTTCACGAGTGCGGTGTGCTCGGCCTGGATTTTCTTCTGGGCGTCCGTGAACTCCTGCGCGCTCGCGGGCGTGATGGAAAGGGCAGCGAGGGCAGTCGCGAATGCGCCGGCAACCAGACCGGTCATTTTGTAATCGGCCATGCGATATCTCCGAGATAAAGAGAGAGCAACGATCTTCGAAAAGATCGCCATAGGAGCATCAGGGACGGGGGCCCCAGGTCAGGAAGAAGAGCGGCCGTATCGTGCCGCTCGTTCTGCCGCGATGATGGGTCACCGCTTGCTCAGAATACGGAATGGGCGCAGGCGAAAGATTGCACGGTCTTGTGCGATTTGGTCTCGGATTGCCGGGCGCCGAACGAACGGCGTTCGCGGCGACGGCGTGTCACGAGCGGGCGCGCCTCGCGTCCGCCGCATGATGGAGCGCCTTGAGCACCATCGCCACGGCGCTGCTGCCCGGCGAGTGGCTCAATACGCCGATGGTCGGCGCGATCGTCGAAAGCCGCAGCGGTAGCATGCTGAGCTCGCGTGCCGCGTCACGCTGGTTCGCGCGCGCCGCCGAAGCCACGAACAGGCAAGGCAACTGCTGCGCCACCGCACGATTCGTGTAGTGAGAGGCCGACTCCATCACGATCCGCGGCATCGGCTTGCCTGCCTGCGCAAACTCGGCTTCGAGCGCGATGCGCATGGGCGAGCCGGCCGGCGGGGCGATCCACGGAAACGCGGCTGCCTCCGCCCAGCTTACGCGGCTGCGTTTGTGCAAGGGATGATGCTTGCCCGCGACCACCACCATTTCCTCGCGCAACAGCTCTTCGACATGAAGCCCCGCGGCCAGCGCCGTGGTCTCCAGCCAGCACACCAGCAGATCGAGTTCGCGCCGCTGCGCCTGCGGCAGCAGGTGATCGAGCGTGTTGACGCGCACGTTGAGCTGGATCGGCATGTCGTGCTGATGGAGCCACGCGAGCGCGCCCGCCATGAACACCTCGTCCATATTGGGCAGCAGACCGATCGTCAGCGGCCTGCCCACGCCGTGACGCAGCGCCGCAAACTCGGGCTCGATCTCGCGCAGATCGTTGAGGATGCGCGCGATGCGTTCGAGCATGACTTCGCCATAAGGGGTGGGCTGAACGCGGCGCGAGGTCCGTTCGAAGAGCCGTAGCCCGAGCTGCTCCTCGAGCTCGCGCAGCCACTTCGACAACGCGGGCTGCGTGACGGAGGCCGCCTCCGCCGTGCGCGCGAAGCTGCGGTAGCGGCCGAGCCAGGCGAGCGTTTCCAGATCGCGCAGACGCAGACGGCGGAGTACGCTGGGCAGGGCGTCGGTGCCCGCCAGCGCCGAGGGTGCGGAGGGTGCGGAAGCTGACGAGGCCGTGTCGTGCATGGTCGTGCGTTTTCTATTCATGTCCTGGAGGTTATGGATTATGCAGAAACTTTCATCGAATCGCACGGCCTCCTGGCGAATAATGCAGCACACCCACAAGGCGGCGCCGCACGGCAGCACGCCACACACCACGGAGACACAACGTGACGAACAAGGTAGACACCGGCGCATCCGACGAGAGCAACAGCGTGCCGCCGGGCCGCCTCGGACGCAGGCAATTCCTGAAGGTCGCCGGCGCCGCCGTGGCGGCCGCCGGCGTTGGCACCACGGCGGCCGTTGCGGAGGCGGCGAGCGTTGCGCCGCGCGCGGCGAGCGCCGGGGCCGACGACGCACCGGCCTTCCGCCAGGCCGCCGCGGCGCCCGCGCAGGCGCCCGCCGGCTACAACATCCTTTTCATCCTGACCGATCAGGAGCATCACTTCGACGCCTGGCCGTTTCCGGTGCCGGGCCGCGCGGCCATGCGGCGCGACGGCATCACCTTCACGAATCACCAGATCGCGTCCTGCGTGTGCTCGCCATCGCGATCGACGATCTACACGGGCCAGCATACGCAGCACACCGGCGTGCTCGACAACGCCGGCATGCCGTGGCAACCCGACATGTCGACCGACATACGCACGATCGGCCACATGATGCACGATGCGGGCTACTACGCAGCCTATCTCGGCAAGTGGCATTTGAGCTCGACGCTCCAGGAAACGGCGAGCCCCTATAACGCGCCCGTCTCCGACTATCACCACACGATCAACGAATACGGCTTCGAAGATTACTTCGGCGTGGGCGATCTGATCGGCATGGTGCGCGGCGGCTACAACTACGACGGCATCACGACCGAATCGGCCGTGAGCTGGATGCGCAGTCATGCGCCGCGTCTCGCGAAGGAGGGCAAGCCCTGGTTCCTCGCGGTCAATCTCGTGAATCCGCATGACGTGATGTTCGTGAACACGGACACGCCGGATTCGAAACTGCAGGAGCAGAGCCATCCGGTGCTCGGCAACGCGCATCCGCCCGAAGACGCGCTGTATCAGCAGAAGTGGGACAACGTCCCGCTCGTGGCCTCGCGCCGTCAACCTTATGACGAACCGGGACGCCCGCCTGCGCACGGCATGTTCGACGAAGCCCACGCCAATCTCGTCGGCAGCTATCCGTTCACCGACGAGCGCATCCGGATTTATCAGGACAACTATTTCAATTGCATTCGCGATTGCGACACTCACGTGGTGCGTCTGCTGCAATCGCTGAAGTCGCTGGGGCTCGACGAGCGCACCATCGTCGTGATGACCTCCGATCACGGCGATCATGTGGGCGCGCATCAACTGGTCGGCAAGGGCGCCACGGCGTACAAGCCGCAGAATCACGTGCCGCTCGTGATTCGCCACCCGGCGTATCCGGGCGGCAAGCAGTGCAATGCGCTCACCTCGCATATCGACGTCGCGCCTACGCTGCTGGGTCTGACCGGACTCGACACCGCGCGCGTGGCGACGATTGGCGGGCCGTCGCTCAAGGGGCATGACCTCACGAAGTGGCTGGGCGCACCGGAGACCGCGCGCACCAATAGCGTTCGCGACACGGCGCTCTTCAACTACGCCATGCTGCTCTATTACGACAGCGAGTGGATGCTCAAGGAGTTCAAAACGCTGCACGAGAAGGGCGTGCCGCCCGACGAGCTACTGCGCCGCGCGCTGGCCCAGCAGCCCGATTTCCGCCTGCGCGGGACCATACGCAGCGTGTTCGACGGCCGCTACCGGTTCTCGCGCTACTTCTCGCCGCTGCAGTTCAATACGCCGGATTCGCTCGAGACGCTGTTTGCGAAAAACGATGTGGAGCTTTACGACCTGGCGAGCGATCCGGGGGAGATGCGCAATCTGGCGCTTGACCGCAAGCGCAATGGCGAACTGCTGCTCGCCATGAATGAGAAGCTCAACCATGCGATCGCGAATGAAGTGGGCGACGATAGCCCCGATGTCATGCCGATTCGTGACGGGAAGGTTCAGTTGACGATACGGGCGCATGGGGGGGCGTAAGGGCTGAAAGCGCGGCTGGAAAAGCCGCGCGATCCGCCCTTCGCGTCAGCGGCCCTTGAATTCCGGCGGGCGTCTTGCCGCAAACGCGGCGACGCCTTCGGCCGCATCATGGGTCAGCAGTAAATCGCGCTGGAGCTCGGCCTCCATTTTCAAACCTTGTTTCATCGGAAGACCGAAACTGGCAAGCAGCGCACGCCGCGCTGCCACCACCGCGAGCGGACCGTTCCTGACTATCCGCCGGGCTATCGCGAGCGCCGTGCCTTCGAGTTCGTGCGGTTCGACCAGGTCGGTGATCAGCCCGCAGTTCAGCGCCTCGTCGGCCCGGATTTCGTCGCCGGTCAGGATCATTCTCATCGCCACGCCAAGCCCGGCAATTTTGCCGAGCCGCTGCGTCCCGCCGCCTCCGGGCAGAATTCCCCACCTGACTTCGGGCAGCGCGAAGCGTGCGTTGCGCGTGGCGATGCGGATGTCACAGGCCAGCGCCAGCTCCAGGCCTCCCGCCACACAAAAGCCGTCAATGGCGGCAATCGTGGGCTTCACGACATCCTGATCCGCCGTCAATCCACCAAAGCTGACCGTTGCATCGTCAAGCGCTTGCTCCGCCATGCTGCGACGATGCGCAAGGTAGTCCAGGATATCGGCGCCGGTGCAAAATGCACGCTCACCCGATCCGGTCAGCACCGCGACTTTCAAATTCGCGTCTTCGTTGAACCGCTTCCAGGCAGCCGCCAGAGCGCGATCGTGCTCGACATCGAGCGCGTTGAGCCGCTCGGGCCGGTTAATGGTGAGATGCGCGATATGTTGGTCGATGACCCTGAAATCGATTGACATGGTAAGTTCCCCGAACGATCAGACCGGCGATGCCGCTTTCGCTCGGGGCGTACGCGGTCGCTTGGGCGCAGCGGTCTTGCTCGCGGCGGGAGCCTGATCCGGAATGCGATGGGGACCGTCGGAAGCACGGATGATCAGCTCCGGTGCCCAGACTTCCTGAAGATCGCGAGGCGACCCGCCCGCCAGTCGCTCGAGCAGCATTTCCGCCATCCGCTTGCCGGCGCGATGCGTTTCTGCCGAAAAGGTGGTCAGCGCCGGCTGCACATAGCGCCCAATGGGATGGTTGTCGCCGCCAATCACGCCCACGTCGCGGCCCGGCGTTCTCCCCGTTTCCGTGATACCGCGCAACACACCCAAGGCGATCAGGTCGTGGCCGCATACGATGGCCGTGGGCGGGTTCGGGAGGGCAAGCAGGCGGCGCGCAGCGTCCGCGCCGCCTTCTTCGGATATCGCCGCTTCCACGCAGAGGGCCTCGTCGTAGGGGATGCCCGCGGCACGCAATGCCTCGCCGTAGCCCGCATGTTCGAGGTGGCTGAACATCAGGTACTCGGGGGCATGAACCAGAGCGATGCGACGATGACCCAGTGAAATGAATCGCGCACAGCCGGCGCGGCCCACGACGTGATGATCGATATCGACGTAAGGGAAGTCGTCGGACGTCTCGCTGCGGCCGAACGCGACAAACGGAATGTCCTGCTCGAGCAGATAGGCGATGCGCTCGTCCTGGCGGCGCGTGCGCCCGAACAGCAGCGCATCGACGCGCTGGCGTTCGATGAGGCGCCTGAAGACATCGATTTCCGCTTCGAGCGTTTGCGCGGACGCCACAATGACCTGATAGCCGCTGTTCTCCATCGCTTCGTTCACGCCCATCAGCATGTCCAGAAAGAAGGGATGCGCGAACGAAGTTTGCGGGGGCGAGACGACGAAGGCGACGGTGTCGGCCGTCTGCCGGCGCAAGCGTCGTGCGGACGGATCGGGCGAAAAGCCGTGCAGCTCGGCGGCTTCCAGCACGCGTTTGCGTGTGGCCTCGCTGACGTCCTCCCGGCCGTTCAGCGCCTTCGACACGGTGCTGATGGAGAGCTTGAGCGTGGCGGCAAATTCCTGAATGTTCATTTCACTTTCTCTGGATCGGCGGCGAGCGGCGCCTCGAAAACGATTTTGCCATTCTACGCCACAACGCGGCCGTATCAAGGACTTGCGACGGCGTGCTGGGCAAAGAACGATTTCGGGCGGCGTCGCGCGAGTGGGGCGGAGTACACATCGTTGCGACGGTGTATACCCGTATATGACCCCTATAAGAAAGCCTCAAACAGCATGTTGAGTCGTGGCCTGAAGGCTTGCGCGGCGCGGCTTTCCGGGTAATTCGCCTTTCGGAGCCCGGACAGAAAACGATTTCGTAATAGGTTTTTGATTCTTGAGTTTCCATGGATCGCCTGCTATCTTGCAATCGAAATCGTTTTCGAAAAAGAGCGGAGACCGGCATCCCTGCCATTTCCGCCTTCGTGGTCCCACTAGCCCAGGTGAGCGTCCAGAGGAGACTGCCTGGCATACCTATCTAATGGTGAGCGCTTTGATCGAACATATCGTGACCGGAAAGGCCCCTTTGCCGCGCGGGCACTACGCACAGGCGACGCGGGCAAACGGGCTGGTTTTCGTCTCGGGTCAGTTGCCCCTTGCGGCCGACGGCGAGGTGACGCTGGCGGAAGGGCTCGAAGCACAGGTGCGTCAGGCGCTTTCGAACGTGCGGGAAATCCTGCTGGCGGCAGGAAGCGACATGGGAAAGCTTCTGAGCGTGCAGATCTTCGTAGCCGATATCGAGTCCTGGCCGCGCGTGAACGAGATCTATCGGGAGTTCGTCGGCGACCCGGCGCCCGCCCGAACCGTAGTCCCGTGCGGCCAATTGCACTATGGCGCGCAGGTCGAGATCAGTGCGATCGCCCTTTGCGGTGACGCGCCTTGACGCATAGAGGAGATCGAAATGCAGATGTTTGACTGGTATCGGGCAGCCACGCCGGCAGAGCGGCGCACGTTCTGGGGATGCTTCGGCGGCTGGACCCTGGATACGTTCGACAATCAGGTTCTGGCGTTCATTTTGCCCGCGTTGATGGCGGCGTGGCATTTCTCGAAGGCGGAGGCGGGTTTGATCGCGACTTCGTCCCTGCTTGCCGCCGCGGTGGGCGGGTGGCTCTCGGGCATTCTGAGCGACCGCCACGGACGTGTGCGCGTGCTGACATGGTCGATCATCTGGTTCACCGTGTTCAGCATTGTTGCTGGTCTGACGAACTCGTATCCGCAGTTGCTGATCGTGCGAGCGCTGCAAGGTTTTGGCTTTGGCGCCGAGTGGGCGGTTGGCGCCGCGCTCATGGCTGAGGTCGTCAATCCGGCCCATCGGGGCAAAGCGTTGGGTCTCGTGCAGAGCGGCTTCTCCATTGGCTGGGCGCTTGCCGCTATCGTCACGGGCCTGCTGCTCGCGTATCTGCCTGCGTCGGTTGCGTGGCGGTCGGCGTTCTGGGTCGGCGTGATTCCCGCGCTGATCGTGCTGCTGATCCGTCGATATATTCCCGAGCCGGCCATGTTCCGCGAAATGAAAAAAGCGACGGGCGGCGAGGCGGTCGCGACATGGCGCTCATCGTTCCGGCGTGACATCCGCCGTTCGAGTCTCCTCGCGGCACTGCTGGTGACGGGGCTGCAAGGAAGCAGCTACGCCATCATGATCTGGCTGCCTACGATGCTGGTTCAGGTTCGCCACTTTCCCGCAACGTCCGTAGCCTTGATGGCGACGATGATGAGTGTCGGGTCGTTCATCGGGCAGGTGGGTTTTGCGTGCCTCAACGACTCGCTGGGACGTCGTTTGACTGCGGCGATTTTCTGTCTATTCTCGGTAGTCCTTACCGGTTGCTATCTGCTAGTTCCCATGAACGCCTGGTTGCTGGCGGCGTTGGGGCTTCCCGTCGGCATGGGCATCAATGGCGTATTTGCCGGAATCGGACCCATGTTGTCGGAACTGTTCCCAACCCAGATTCGAACGACGTGCATGGGGTTCTCGTACAACGTCGGAAAGTCGCTGGGCGCGCTGAGCGTTGCTCTCGTGGGCGTGGTTGCCGGGCATCTGGGCCTTTTGGGCGCGATCGCACTGTTCTGCTTCATTGGCTACTTTTGCGCACTGCTTGCGCTGGCGTTCCTGCCTGAGACGCGCGGCCGCGATCTTTCGAATATCGCGCCCGTCGAGGAAGCCTATGGTCAGGCGGACTTGCTGGCGCACGCCACGTCTGTCCGGAGATAGCACGTCCTGCCATAGACGCGAGATTGGGTTGATTTTGTATTTGCACACGCTGAAACATTGGAGATACGCATGAGCAGGGAAGCGGGGATCGATCTCGTCGATTCCGAAGCGGTTGTCGAGTTCTATGATCCCGCGACGGGTCATGGTCTGCCCCACGATCCGTTCAAGGCCATCGTCGCACCGCGCCTGATCGGCTGGGTCTCCACGCGTTCGTCGCGCGGTCAGCTCAATCTTGCGCCGTACAGTTTCTTCGGTGCGTTCGCGTCGGTTCCACCCATCATCGGCTTTTGCAGTGAAGGCCGCAAAGACAGTCTTCGCAATGTCGAAGCCACGCGCGAATTCGTCTGGAATCTCGCCACGCGCCCGCTTGCGGAGCAGATGAACCGCACGTCGGCGCCCGTTGCGCCCGATATCGACGAGTTCGAGCTAACCGGCCTCACGCCCGTTGCGGGACGCAACGTATCGGTTCCACGCGTGGGTGAATCGCCGGCGGCGCTCGAATGCAGGCTGCTCCAGGTCGTGCAGTTGCACGACCTGAATGAGAGGCCTACCGATAACTGGCTCGTGCTGGGCCAGGTGGTCGGCGTGCACATCCAGAAGGCGTACCTGAGGGATGGCCTCTTTGACACGCATGCCGCGCAGCCGATCATGCGTGCGGGTTATCGCGGCGACTATGCCCAGATCGGCGAAATCTTCGAAATGATCCGGCCAGTGTTCTGAGCGTTCCTAATTAAGACGAAAGCGTTTTATTCAAAGTGAGAGCATCATGACTCAAATCGACAACGAAGTATCGATGATCCGGGAAACCGCACGCCGGTTCGTGCGCACCCGGCTCGTACCGCTCGAACAGCAAATCGAAACGGACGACGATGTCAGCGAGGAACTGCTGGCGCAGTTGCGTTCGGAAGTCGCGGCACTGGGGCTGTACGGGTTCAATCTTCCGGAGAGTATTGGCGGCCCCGGCTTGTCGGCTGCCGCGAAGGTGGCCATTCTCGAGGAGGTGACGCATACGTCGGTGCCGCTGAGCGAGGTATTCGGGCATCTGCCGCTGCAACTGACCCAGACCAATGAGCGCCAGCGTGCCGAGCTTCTGCCCGACATTCTTTCGGGGCGCAAGATCGTCACGTATGCATTGACCGAGCCCAACGCGGGATCGGACCTCGGCGGACTTCGTACCCGCGCGGAGAAAGTCGCGGGCGGGTGGCGGCTCAACGGCAGCAAGCATTTCATTTCGCACGCCGAGACCGCCGATTACATCATCGTGCTCGCGGTCACCGATCCAGCGGCGGCGTTGAAGAACAAGCTGACCACGTTTATCGTGCGGCGCGGGAATCCGGGCGTGGTCGGGATGACGCGATACCGGAAGATGGGCTGGCGCGGCTACCACCTCAACGGCTTCACCCTCGAAAACTGCTTCGTGCCCGACGAAGACTTGCTCGGCGAGCCCGACGCGGGCTTTCTGGGCATGATGCAGTCGATCAATCAGGACCGGCTCCTGTCCGCCAGCCGCTCGCTCGGTCTTGCCGCGCGCGCCCAGGCCATGGCCTGTGAGTATGCACTCGAGCGCAAGGCATTCGGCGCACACCTCGCGCAACATCAGGCCATCCAGTTCATGGTCGCGGACAACGACGTGGAAATCGAAGCGGCGCGCATGCTGATTCGAGCGGCAGCGGAGATGATCGAATCGGGCAATCCGCAGGCACACGTCTCGGCATGCCGTGCCAAGCTCTATGCGAGCGAAATGGGATGCCGGGTCACCGATCGCGTCCTGCAGATCTTCGGCGGCATGGGCTACATGACCGAGCTTCCCGTCGAGCGTTTTTATCGCGATGCGCGGGCATTTCGTATCGGTGAAGGGACCTCGGAAATGCAGCGCGTCCAGATCGCGCGTGCCGCGTTGGCTGTTGCCGGGGGACGTCATGGCGTTTGATCTGCTCGAATTGGGCGATGCCGGTCTCGTCGCACTGCATCATGGCGAAAAAACGATGACGCGCGGGGAATTGCGGATCGCATCGCGGCGCGCGGCGTCGTTTTTGTTCGAGCTGGGCGTGAGACGCGGCGACACGATCGCCGTATGGCTGCCGGACGGCGCCGTGTGGCTGCAGCTTTTCTTCGCCGCGGCGCAACTCGGGGCACTGATGGTGCCGGTCAGTACGCGATTCAGGCAGCAGGAAGCGCGCCATGTGATCGACACGGCGAAAGCGCGCGTGCTTCTGGTGCCGCAGACGTTTCTGGATTTCGACTATGCGGGCGCGGCTCGTGCGATCCAGGCTTCGAGCGAGGTATTGCAGCATGTCGTCACGGTGTCGCAATTCGATAGCTTCGAATGGGAGGCGTTCGAGCCGTATCCGGACTGGGACGGCCGCGACACCGATCTGCTGTGCACGTTCACGACCTCGGGCACCACGGGCCGCCCCAAGCTCGCGGTTCACACGGCAGGCGGGATTGAGCGCCACGCACGCAACGTCGCACAATTCAACGACATGCACGCGCAAGACGTCGTGCTCTGTGCGCTGCCTTTATATGGAGTGCTTGGATTCGTTCAGGCCATCGCCGCGCTCGCTTCGGGAGCCGCGTGCGTGCTGCTGCCCGTCTTCAAGGCGCAGGCCGCCGCCGCGGCCATCGAGCGTCATCGCGTGACGCATTTCTTCGGTTCGGACGCCATGATCGACATGGTGCTCAGCGCGGGAGAGGGCTCGTTGGCCAACTGGCGGCGCGGTGCCTTTGCGGAATATGCAAGCCTCGGCCAAAGCGTCATTGCCAGGGCGTGGGCCGCGTGGGGCGTGCGTTTGACCGGGCTGTACGGGATGTCCGAATGCCTGGCGATGACCGCGATGGGCGACCGCGAGGCGGACGCAAAGCAGCGGGGTTTGCCAGGCGGTGCGCCGATTGCATCCGGCATCTCGTTCCGGATTGTCGATCCCGCCAGCGGAGCGATATTGCCGGACAGGCAGCAAGGCGAATTGCAGCTGCGCGGCTACAACGTCATGGCGGGCTACCTGAACAATCCCGCGGCGACAGCCGAGGCCCTCACGGCGGATGGCTGGCTCAAGACCGGCGACCTTGCTTACGCCGAGGGGGGCGCGTTCGTCTACCTGGCGCGGATCCGCGACAGCTTGCGCTTGCGAGGCTATCTCGTCGATCCCGTCGAGATAGAGACCTTCCTCGCGCAGCATCCGGGCGTTCAGGCGGCGCAGGTCGTCGGGGTGCATATCGACGGCGAGGGCGACGTGGCCATCGCCTTTGTCTGCAACTCGGCGACACCTGCCGCGGAGCACGAATTGATCGCCTACTGCAAGCAAGGTATCGCGGGCTTCAAGGTTCCGCGCCGCATCCTGCCCGTCGAGGCCTTTCCGCAGCAGGACGGCCCCAACGGCGTCAAGATCCTCAAGAGCATCTTGAGGGACATGGCTTCGCAGGCGCTCGGTCTCGTTCAACACTCATCCGTCACGCGAGAAATCAATCATGAAGCAAGCTGAAATCCGTTCCGACATCGCCTGGGCCACACCGACGAAGGTCGTCGTTCACGGTCTGGACCTATGCGAAGACATCGTGGGCAAGATCGACTTCGGGCAAATGGCATTTCTGCAATTGTTCGCCCGCTTGCCCGAAGCGCGTGAACTGCGCATGTTCAACGCCATGATGGTCATTCTCGTCGAGCACGGCATTACGCCTTCGTCGCTGGCCACGCGCATGACCTATGCGGGCGCGCCCGAAGCGGTCCAGGCGGCGGTGGCTGCGGGCTTGCTGGGGTTGGGTTCGGTATTCGTCGGATCGCTCGACAATGCGGCGCGGCTCTTGCAGACGTCGCTTGCCAATGGCGATCACGAGCCCGACATCGAGAGGCTCGCGCGCGAGGCCGTCGACGACTATCGCGCGCGCAAGGAAATCTTGCCGGGCATCGGGCATCCGTTTCACAAGCCCATCGATCCCCGCGCGCCCGCACTGTTTAGTGTTGCCAAGGAATTGGGGTATGAAGGGCGCTACGTTCGGCTCATGTCGGCAATCGGAAAAGAAGCCGAGCGGCAACTCGATCGTGCGTTGCCGGTGAACGTCACCGGCGCGATGGCCGCGGTCGCATCGGAGATGGGCATTCCATGGCAGATCTGCCGCGGGCTGGCCGTTGCCGCACGGGCGGTGGGGCTGGTTGGGCACGTCCTCGAGGAGATGCGCCAGCCGCTGGCCACGGCGCTCTATCTGCGCACCGAGCACGAAGCCAGCGCACATCTGATCCCGAAGGAGCATGAGGAGCCGGTATGAGCGCTTTCGAACCGGGCGTGATGACGCGGGCGAAAGGCACAGCCCGGCGCGGCGACTTTCGTTTCTGGACGGAAGAGAAGTTGCGCAATGCGGACACCGATCAGTTCAGACACGTCAACAACGCCGTAATGGCGACATTGTTCGAAGCGGCGCGCATGGAGATCGTTGCGCAAGCATCGATTCGTGCGCTCATGCGCGGCGCGAATCTGGCCGTGGTCAGGCTGCTGATCGAGTTCAGCGCCGAGCTGCATTTTCCCGGGCGCGTAGAGGTGGGAAGCACCGTGGTCGAGGTCGGCAAGACTTCGTTCAGGGTGCGGCAGGGCCTGTTCGCGCAAGCGGACGATATCTGTCGTGCGAGCGCGGAAGCGGTCTGCGTGCTGGTTCACGGCGAGACCGGACGCCCTCATCCTGTTGCCCCCGAATTGCGCGCGTATCTGTTGGCGGATGAAGACAGGGAGACCCTCGCATGAACGGGAACAAGGTGCTGTATGAACGTCGTGGGGCGGTGGCGCTCCTGACACTCAACGATCCCGAGCGCCGCAACGCGTTGTCGCGTGAGATTGTCCGCGGGATTTCGCTGGCGCTCGACCAGGCGCTGAACGACGGCCAGCGCGCGGTCGTGATTGCAGCGGCCGGACCGGCGTTCTGCGCCGGCGCCAATATCGAAGACCTTCGCGACGGATGGATGGAGTGCCCCGATCCCGACGAAGATCCCGCCGTGATGTTCAAGCGCATCGCCGAATTCGATCGTCCTGTGCTCGCCGCGGTTCACGGTGCCGCATTGGGCGGCGGAATGGAGCTCACCCTCGCATGCGATCTCGTCGTGGCGGCCGGATCGGGCTGGTTTTCGATGCCCGAGTTGGGCCGCGGCGTGATTCCGAATACGGGCCTTGCGCTGCTTGCCCGCCTCACAGGTGTGCGCAGGGCAGCGGAGCTGATATTGACGCGCCGGCGCGTGTCCGCACAGGAGGCGCTGGATATGGGGCTCGTCAACCGCGTCGTGCCCGGCGACCAGGTGCTCGAAAGCGCGTTGTCGCTGGCCGAAGAGATCGTGGGGGCCGTGCCACCCGGCGCGTTGAAGGCCGCCAGGCTCAATCTGCACGCGCACATGGCGGTTGACTGGGACCGTGTCCTGAAGTCGCCACTCGACGTTCCCAGGCGCGAGTGGCAAGAGGGATTGAACGCCTTCATGCAAAAGCGGCCAGCGGACTACGGGCGCTTCTGGCAAGAAGGCCAAAACTGAAGTAGGCGATTCGAAGGAGAACGAAGTGAAGGTGCTGGTTTCAGTAAAGCGAGTAGCGGATGCCAATGTCAAGGTCGGCGTGAAGCGGGACAAGACGGGCGTCGACCTTGCGAACGTGAAGATGTCGATGAACCCGTTCGACGAGATCGCCGTGGAGGAGGCCGTGCGCCTCAAGGAAGCCGGGGTGGCGACGGAGGTGATCGTCGTATCGGCGGGCATCAGGCAATGCGAGGAAACGCTGCGCACGGCGCTCGCGATGGGCGCGGACCGCGCGATCCTGATCGAGTCGGACGAAGCGTTGCAGCCGCTGGCCGTGGCGAAACTGCTCAAGGCCGTGGTCGACAGGGAGCAGCCACAGTTGATCGTGCTGGGCAAGCAGGCGATCGACGACGATTCGAACCAGACTGGCCAGATGCTGGCCGCGCTGGCGGGCCTGCCGCAAGCGACGTTTGCTTCGAAGCTCGTCATCGCCGATGGCAAGGCCATCGTTGCGCGCGAGGTGGACGGCGGCGCGCAAACGCTGTCGCTCGTGCTGCCGGCCGTGGTGACGACGGATCTGCGCCTGAACGAGCCGCGCTATGTGACGCTGCCGAACATCATGAAGGCAAAGAAGAAGCCACTGGAAGCCGTGAGCCCCGAAGCGCTGGGCGTCGACGTCACGCCGCGTCTGACGACGCTAATCGTCAGCGAGCCGCCGAAGCGCGCCGCTGGCGTGAAGGTGGCGGACGCGGCAACGCTGGTCGAGAAGCTGAAGACCGAAGCCAGAGTGCTTTGAAACCTGAACAAGCGGAGATGAATGAAATGCCGATTCTGGTCATTGCCGAACATGACGTCCCGAGCGACGCGTCCCTGGCAGCGGGCGCGTCGCTGAAGGCGGCAACGTTGAATACGATTGGGGCCGCGGCCGTTATCGCCACCTTGACGCATCAGCCGGTTCACGTGCTGGTTGCCGGGCACCGCGTACGGGCCGCGGCGGAAGTGGCCGCGAGGATCGCGGGCGTCAGCAAGGTGCTGCTCGCCGACGCGCCGCAACTGGCCGATGGTCTCGCGGAAAACATTGAAGCGACGGTGCTGAACATCGCGGAGGGCTATTCGCACATCCTCGCGCCGGCCAGCGCCTATGGCAAGAACATCGCGCCGCGCATTGCGGCCCGGCTCGACGTCGCGCAGATCAGCGACATCATCGCGGTCGTGTCCGGCAACACGTTCGAGCGGCCGATTTATGCCGGTAATGCGATTGCACGGGTGGAGTCGCGCGATCCGGTGAAAGTCGTCACGGTTCGCGCGACGGCCTTCGATCCGGCCGTAGCCGAGGGCGGCAGCGCGCCGGTCGAAGAGATCGCGGTGGCGGCCCATGCGGGGACTTCGCAATTCGTGAGTCGCGAAGTGATGCGGCAGGACCGTCCGGAATTGACGTCGGCCCGCGTGGTCGTGTCGGGCGGCCGCGGGCTCGGCAGCGGCGAGCATTACCGCGAAGTGCTCGAACCGTTGGCCGACCAACTCGGCGCGGCGATGGGCGCATCGCGCGCGGCTGTCGATGCGGGCTATGCACCGAACGATTATCAGGTCGGTCAGACCGGCAAGATCGTCGCGCCGCAGCTCTACATCGCGGTCGGCATCTCGGGGGCGATCCAGCACCTCGCGGGCATGAAGGACTCGAAGGTCATCGTCGCGATCAACAAGGACGAGGAGGCGCCGATATTCAGCGTCGCCGACTATGGCCTGGTGGGCGATCTGTTCGATTGTGTGCCCTCGCTGGTCGCCGAACTCGACGCGCGTGCATGAACCCGAAGCCGAATTCCCTTTTCACGGATCAATAACAAGGAGTCGATCATGAGTTTTCGCACTATCAATCCCGCGACGGGTGAATTGATCAAGGAGTTTCCGCTTCAAACAGATGCGGAAGTGTTCGCGGCGTTGGCGACGGCGGACAAGCGCTATCGGGAGGACTGGAAGTTCCGGCCGGTTGCCGAGCGGGCCCGGATCGTCGCGCGCGCGGCTCAGATCCTGCGCGAGAAACGCGACGAATACGCGAAGTATCCGACGCTGGAAATGGGCAAGGTCGTGCGCTTCAGCTACATGGAAATCGATCTCGTCGCCGATATATTGGACTACTACGCAACGCACGGAGAACGGCTGCTCGCCGCGCAATCGTTGCCCGGCGAGCCGGGCGCCACGCTGGTGTCGGAGCCCATCGGCGTCGTTCTGGCGATCGAGCCGTGGAATTTCCCGTATTACCAGTTGGCCCGTGTTGCTGCGCCTCAGCTCATTGCGGGCAACGTGGTGCTGATGAAGCATGCGGAAAGCGTGCCGCAGTGCGCGCTTGCCTTCGCGCGGCTGTTCGAGGAAGCCGGGGCGCCGGAGGGCGTCTACACCAATCTGTTCTGCAGTATCGAGCAGATCGCCAGCCTGATCGACGACTTCCGCGTGCGCGGCGTCGCGCTAACGGGCAGTGAGCGAGCGGGGATGTCGGTGGCCGAACGAGCGGGCCGCAACCTCAAGAAAGTGATTCTGGAGCTGGGCGGCAGCGACCCGGCCCTCATCCTCGAAGGCGCGCCGCTCGAGCACGCGGTCGAGCAATGCGTGATGGGCCGCACGTTCAACTCGGGGCAGGGCTGCGTCAACATCAAGCGCGTCATCGTGGTCGGCAAGGAGCGCGGCGCGCAGATGCTGGCTGCGCTGAAACAGCGGTTCGAGGCAATCAAGGTGGGCGACCCCACTGACGAGGCGACCGTGCTCGGCCCGCTCGTCAGCGAGCGCGCGCTGGAGGGATTGCTCAAGCAGATCGCGGATGCGAAGGCTGCCGGCGCGCGACTGGTTTGTGGCGGCAAACGCGTGGATCGTCCCGGCTTCTATCTCGAACCCACGATCTTCACGGACATCGCCGAGGACAACCCGCTCTATCAGCAAGAGGCATTCGGCCCGGTGCTTTCTTTTTATGTCGTGGATAGCGAGGAAGAGGCGATCGAGCTGGCCAATGCCACGAGGTATGGTCTTGGCGGCTATGTCTTCGACGCCGATATCGAGCACGCAAAGCAGGTTGCCTCGCGCATCGAGTCCGGCATGGTGTACATCAACTCCTGTTTCGTCGACTCGCCGGGACTGCCTTTCGGCGGTGTCAAGAATGCCGGGTTCGGGCGCGAACTGTCGGAACTGGGCATCGGCGAGTTTCTCAATCGCAAGCTGGTCAGGGTCGCCGACGCAGTCTGAGATCCAGCAGGCCATTGGCAATCCTGAAAAATACATGGAGGAGATGATGCGAAAGATGCAGGTAGCGGAAGTCGCGAGAGCGGGCGGTCCGCTGACGCTCGTCGAGCGAGACGTGCCGGAGCCCCCCGAAGGGCATGTGCTGATCAAGGTGCAGGCCTGCGGGATCTGCCACAGCGACACGCACACGATGGAGGGTTCGTGGCCCGGCCTTCAGTTTCCGCGCGTGCCGGGGCATGAGATCGCGGGCGTGATCGACACGCTCGGCGAGCGGGTGGACGGGTGGCGCGTCGGGCAGCGCGTTGGGGTGGGCTGGCACGGCGGACATTGCGGCCGCTGCGACAACTGCCGGCACGGCGACTTCGTTCGCTGCGAGAACCTGCGTGTGCCCGGCCTCAGCTATGACGGCGGTTACGCGCAATACATGGTGGCGCCCCAGGAAGCGCTGGCGCGCGTGCCCGACGAGCTCGCCGACGTGGATGCCGCACCGCTGCTTTGCGCGGGGCTGACGACCTTCAACGCGTTGCGCAACAGCGGTGCGCGCGCGGGTGAAACGGTGGCAATCCTGGGCGTCGGCGGTCTCGGCCATCTCGGCTTGCAGTTCGCCCGCAAGATGGGCTTCATGACGGTGGCCATCGATCGGGGAGCGGATCGGGCGGCACTGGCGATGCAACTCGGCGCCCATCGCTACATGGACAGCGAATCGCAGCATGTCGCCGAAGCGCTGCAGGCACACGGCGGTGCGCGCCTCATTCTGGCGACGGCGAACAGCGGCAAGGCCATGAGCGCTGCAATCGGCGGTCTCGGCATGAACGGCAAGATGATCCTGGTCGGATGGACGGAGGAGCCGGTCGAAGTATCGGCGACGCAATTCATCATGGGCCGGAATTCGGTTGCGGGCTGGCCTTCCGGTACAGCGGCGCAATCGCAGGAAACGCTCGCGTTCAGCGCGTTGTCCGGCGTCAAGCCCATGATCGAAGAATACCCGCTGTCCCGAGCCGCGGAGGCCTACGACCGGATGATGAGCGGCAAGGCGCGCTTCAAGGTCGTGCTGACACCGGATCAATGACCGGGGCGCCTCTCTCCCGCGAGGTGCCGCGGCGGAATGGTGCAATCACGCGAAATACTTGATCGATGAAAGCGTTGGCGAAATCCATAATAGATCGTGAGGAGTCCAATGAAAAATCGCTGGGTAGCTTTAGCCATCATCTTCATTTCATACCTGCAATTCACGCTTAACTGGTTCTGTGTTGTCCCCGCCTTCGGCGGGATCGTGAATGAAATGAAGATCTCTTTTGCCGATGTCGGCATTATCGTAGGCACGTTCATTGCCGGTTATGGGGTGATGCATATTCCGGGCGGCTGGATCGCGGAACGTTACGGCATGCGGGTCGCGATGCTCTTCGGGATCGCCGTGGAGACGATTGGAGCCGCAGTCACGGCCTGGGCGCCATCCTATGAAGCTCTTCTGGCCGGTCGGCTGTTATGCGGGATCGGGGGCTCCGTCTACATCGGCAGCTCGGTGGGGCTGACCGCCGCCTGGTTTCGCGGTAAAGAGCTTGGCATGGCGAACGGAGCGATCCAGGGTGCCGCCTTCACCCTCGGCGCCGCCATCGGGCTCTATGGCTGGGCGGCGGTCATCGCATCGTTCGGTTGGCGAGAGGGATTGCTGATCGGCGCTGCCGTGGGCCTCGCGACGCTGGTTTTCCTGATGATTTTCTTTCCCGCGCCGCCCAGCGGTAACGACGAAGTTGTTGAAGGCGGGCACCTCGACAAGAACTCGCTGCGCCGCGTCTTTGGCAGTCCGTCTCTCTGGATCATGGGCATTGCACTGGCCGGCGCTTACGGCAGCTTTTTCAGTGCCGCGCAATTATTGCCGCATTACGCACAGGCGATCCTGAATACCGACAGTGCGGTCGCCGAACGAATCAGCGTCATTTTGTTGCTCAGTGGCGTGGTGGGAGGCTTTATCGGCGGCTGGCTCGCGGATCGCGTTTTCGGCGTGCTCCCCACGTTCTTTGCCGCCTGCGTGATCGAAGCCGCCATGTTCTTTCTGATGCCGCATCTCGGTCTGCTGGGCGTCGAGATCACGGCGGCCGTCATCGGGGCGGCGGAACTGGCGGCGTTTGTGCCGTGGGTCTCCATCCCCGGAGAACGCAACAGCGGGTTTTCGATCTCCGATGTCCCTACGGCCGTGGGTCTCATGCTGAGCATCGCGGCCGTTGGCGGCGCGACCGTCGCGCCGCTGTTCACCCGGATTGCGAGTCACTGGGGTTTCGATTCAGCGTGGCTGTTCCAGGGCTTGATCACGCTCGCTCCCGCGTTTCTCGTGTTCCTGGTCAGGCCGAAACGGGCGATCAGCTTGCGCGCAGCACAAAACGCCGGTGATTGACGCCATGCGCGCAAGCGGCGGGGCGGCAAATTGAGAATCTATAAATCGAAAGCGGGACAGGAGGATTGCGTGGAGAAGAGCTTCAAGGAGATGGTCTCACGGCGTTTTTTGACTGGTTTGTCTGCAACATGTTTATGGCTTGTTGCGTCAACGGCATCGGCACAATCGTCTTTAACCTTATATGGAGATCTTGACCTTGGCGCGCAATATCTGACCAAGGCGAATTCAAAGGGAAATTCCGTTTTTGGCTTGCAGTCCGGAAATGCGTCGCCGACGCGGTTCGGTCTGACTGGCGAGGAGGATCTTGGCTCCGGATACAAGGCGATATTCAAGCTGGAGGGCGGATTCAACATCGCTAACGGAAGCAATATCGTGGCCAATACGCCCTTCGACCGTTATGCCTACGTCGGCATGGATTCTCCGTACGGCAAGCTCACGTTGGGTCGGCAGCGGAGCCTGCTGTTCGAGCGTTCGATACTTTACGATCCGACTTATCTCGCGCAATTCTCGAGTATGTCCACGAACGATATTCCGCTCGCCAGCCTGGGCCAGAACAACGCCATCAAGTATGAAACGCCTGAATGGCGTGGCCTGGACGCGGCGTTGATGTATGGGTTCGGCCAGGAAATTCCCGGTAATTCACGAGCGGGCCGGTTTGTCAGCGGTGCTGTCGAATATCACAACGACACGTTGGGGACTCGAGCGGTGTATGAGGAAACGCGCGGCAGTATGACCACGACGCCCGCGCTCGACGAATCTGGGCTCGTCGATAGACGGGTAAGCCTTGCTGCCCGCTATCGCATTGCTTCTACCACGGCCTATGCGTGGTTCACGAACGTGAGCGGAGATTTGCACTTCTCCCCAGCCGGTAATGTCTATGGCGGAGGACTTTCGCAACAGATCTCACCGTTTCTCAGTCTCGTGGCGGAGGTCAACCACTACCAGACCCATGATGAGCAAGGGCATCCGACGTGGTTCACCGTGGGAGCGTTCTACAACCTTTCGAAGCGTACGTCGCTATATGCCTTTTGCAGCACCCTTCGAATAAACGGCGGCAGCGGCTTCACGGTGAATACCTACGATTTTTCGTCGCCGGGCAACGAAAATCAAACCGGTGTCCAGATCGGTATAAACCATTTGTTCTGAGTTTTACCGCTGGATGCAATCTTTAGCTGGATACTTTAGCCGAGTCATCAAATCATGCAGAATCGAAAAGGCGGCTGCCTGTGCGGCGCCGTGCGTTACACGATCAAGGGCGAACCTGAGGCGAGTGCAATATGCCATTGCACGCACTGCCAGAAGGCAGGAGGGAGCCTGTTTTCCTTCAACCTCTTTGTAGACGAAGCCCACTACGAGCAAGAGGGCGAGACGACGATCTACGAGGACAGGGGCGATAGCGGAGAGCCCTCATACCGCCATTTCTGCGGGCGCTGCGGCTCGCCGGTCATGACGAAGGTGGCGCTGCTGCCAGGCAAGGTTCTCGTGAAGGCCGGCACGCTCGATAACCTGGAGGGCTTGCGGCCGCCTCAAACGGAAATCTATACCGATCGTGCGGTGCCATGGCTGGCGCCGTTCAGCGGCGCCACGCGTTTTGCACTGAGCGCATAACCACCAGCGAGACCAGGCCCCCCGCTTGCGAATCCCATGACGAGAATTCTTTCTAGACTATCGTCATGGCCTCAGCCCCCGACCGGACATCGCCGCCCCTGTCCCGCTATCGCAAGAAGCGGGACTTCCTGATCACGCCCGAACCGGCGCCATCGGCTCCGCTCGCGTCTTCGGGCGAGCAGCCGATGAGCTTCGTCGTCCAGAAACACTGGGCGAGGCGCTTGCACTACGACTTTCGGCTCGAGCTCGACGGGGTTCTGCTCTCGTGGGCCGTACCCAAAGGCCCCTGCTACGACCCGAAGCAAAAGCGGCTCGCCGTTCACGTCGAGGACCATCCCGTCGAATATGCGGGCTTCGAGGGCGCGATTCCTCAGAGGCAATATGGCGCCGGCGACGTGATGGTGTGGGACCGCGGGACGTGGGAGCCGGTCGGCGACCCGCGCGAGGGCATGAAAGCGGGCAAGCTCGTTTTCCGCCTGCATGGAGAAAAGCTCGCGGGTCTGTGGGAGCTCGTGCGCACCGCGAAGCCCGACGACGCGCAGGACGCGTGGATGCTGTTCAAGAAGCGCGACGAATGGGCCCGGCCATTGCAGGAATACGACGTCATCAAGGCGCTTCCGGACAGCGTCGTTACGGATCCGCTCGGGCCTGTTGAAGAACGCGAACCGCGGACGGCGGCGTCCGCGCAAAGCGTGGATTCGAAGACCGCTGAGATTGACCTGTCCGCAGCAATGTCCGCAGCCGTGACCGCGGCGCTGCCCGCGAAGCTCGAACCGCAGCGCGCGACCCTCGTGTCGTCCCTGCCAACGAGCGGCGACTGGATCACCGAGGCCAAGCTCGACGGCTACCGCATGCTGGCCCGCATCGACAAGGGCCGCGTGCGGCTCTTCACCAGCGGCGGCCACGACTGGACGAAGACGCTCGCGAGTCTCGCCGCGGACGTTAAAAAACTTCCCGTCTCCTGTGCATGGCTGGACGGCGAAATCGTCGTGCTCAAGGACGGCATTCCGGATTTCGGCGCGCTGCAGGACGCACTGGACCGCGCTGCGAGCCCGGAAAATCGCGAGATCGTCTTCTTCGTGTTCGACATGCCGTACTTCGACGGCAAGGACCTCAGGAACGTGCCCCTGTGGGCGAGGCGCGCGCTGCTCGCGCCGCTGCTCGAAAACGGCGGCGAGCGGATCCGCTACAGCCAGGATTTCCCGGCGCCGCCCGCCGAGGTGTTCGCCGCGGCGGCGGCGTTGGGGCTCGAAGGCCTCATGCTCAAGCGTCGCGACGCGCGCTATGAATCGGGAGAGACGCAGACCTGGCTGAAGGCGAAATGCCGCTTGCGGCAGGAGCTCATCATCTGCGGCTTCACCGCGCGAGGCGGCAAGGACGGCGAAATCGGCAGCCTGCTGCTCGGCTACTACGTGGGCGATCAGCTTCACGACGCGGGCAGCGTCGGCACCGGCTGGGATGCGAAGACCGCACGCAAGCTCTGGGCGCAGCTCACGCCGCTCGAGATCGACGCGGCGCCGTTCGACGTGGCCGCCGCCAAACGGCGCCGATGGGCGCGGCGCGCGGCCGGCAGCGAGCGCTGGGTTCGCCCCGAGCGGGTCGCGGAAGTCGAGTTCGCCGACTGGACCGCCGATGGCCTCGTGCGGCAGGCCTCGTTTCAGGGCCTGCGCCTTGACAAGCCCGCGCGCAAGGTCGTCCGCGAGGGCGGCAAGACGCCGGCCGCGAGCCCGCCGCCACAACTGAAAATCACGCACCCCGAGCGCGTCGTCGACCCCTCGACCGGCGTCACGAAGGCCGACCTCGTCCACTACTACGCGAGCGTGGCGAAGTGGATGCTGCCCCACTTGAAGGACCGGCCCGTGGCGCTGGTTCGCGCGCCTGCCGGCATCGCCGGGACGCTGTTTTTCCAGAAGCACGCCGGGGGAACCGGCATGCCGGGCCTCACGGTCCACGACCCGGACCTGTGGCCGGAACACCCGCCCTTGCTGACGGTGGACAGCGAAGAGGCGCTGCTCTCGGCGGCGCAACTGAACGCCGTCGAGTTTCACACCTGGAACTCCACGGTGCGCCGGCTCGACAAGCCCGACCGCGTCGTCTTCGACCTCGATCCCGGCGAGGGCGTGAAATGGGGGCATGTTCAGGAAGCGGCGCTGCTCGTGCAAACGCTGCTCTCGGAGCTGGGGCTCGAGGCCTGGCTGAAAACGAGCGGCGGGAAGGGGCTGCACGTCGTGGTGCCGCTCGCGCCGCGGCTCGGCTACGAAGCGGTCAAGGCCTTCTCGCAGGCCTTCGTGCGCCACCTCGCGAAGACGATACCGGAGCGTTTTTCGGCGACCTCGGGCGCGTCGAACCGCGTCGGCAAGGTCTATGTCGACTTCCTGCGAAACGGCATGGGGCAGACGACCGCCACGGCATTTTCGGCGCGGGCGCGGCCCGGGATGGGTGTCTCCATGCCGGTGGCCTGGGAGCAACTGGGCGACATCAAGAGCGGGGCGCAGTGGACCGTGCAGACGGCGCGCGAGTACCTGAGCTTCCAGTCGCAGGACCCCTGGGCGGAGTACGGGTCGGCGGCCCAGTCGTTGGCTTCGGCGATAAAGCGCCTACAATGAAAATCTGCATCGCCGGCGGCGGCACGTATCTTGCGCGAACGACGCGATGAACGCGCAAATCCGCGAGGAGAAGTCCATGCCTGCCCGCTCCATTGCTTCGTTGTCACTGTCCTTCGGGCTCGTTTCCATCCCCGTGAAGCTCTACACGGCCACGGAGAGTTCGTCCGAGGTCCGGTTTCATATGCTCGCTCCGGACGGCTCGCGCGTGAAGCAGCAGTACATCTCCGAGAAAACGGGCGCCGTGGTCGAGCGCTCGTCGATGAACAAGGGCTACGAGTTCGAAAAGGACCGCTTCGTGGTCTTCACGAGCGACGAGCTCAAGGCGCTCGAAGATGCCGCCAGTCACGTGGTCGAGATCGTGGCGTTCATTCCCGAGAAGGCCGTCAATCCCGTGTTCTACGACCGGGCCTATTACATTGCGCCCGACAAACGCGGCGGCAAGCCGTACAGCTTGTTGCAACAGGCGCTCGCGCAAAGCGGCCGCTGCGCATTGGCCAAATGGGCGTTCAAGGGCAAGACGCGCATCGTGCAGGTGCGCCCCGAAGAAGATGGGCTCGTGTTCCAGCAACTGCTTTATGCGGACGAGGTTCGCTCGCTGAGCGACCTGCATGTCGAGCGCGTCGAGGTGTCCGATTCCGAATTAAAGTTAGCATTGCAGATTATCGATCAGGCGGCCGAAGACAGTTACGATCCGGCCGCCTATGAAGACGAAGAGAAGAAGCGCATCCTGGCCGCCATCGACGAGAAGATCGAAGGCAAGCAGGTCCTGACTCAGGAGGCCGTGGAATCGACGCGCGGCAAGGGGCAGGTCATCGATCTGATGGACGCCTTGCGCGCCAGCCTGAAGGGGCGCGAGACGGCGAAGCCCGCTGCGGCGCCGAAGCGCAAGAGCGCGGAGCGCACCGCGCAGGCCGAGGAAGCGCCCGCGGCGCCGAAGACGCGCAAGCCGCCTGCGCGCGCGGCCAAGGCGCCCGCTGAAGCGCCTGCCAAGGTCCGGGCCCGCAAGTGACGCCGCAGGTTACCGCGCGCGAGATGTCGATGCGCGAGTTGCAAGCCATCCTGGGCGTTTCTCGCAGCATGATTGCCGGTCTGGTCGCGGCGGGATTCGTGACGCCGTCGCGCGGCCCGCGCAATGCATACCGCTTCACGTTCCAGGATGTCGTGCTGCTGCGTACCGCCCTGCAGTTGCGCGCTGCGCGGATTGCGCCGCGCAAGATCGTCGCGGCGCTCGCACGGCTGAGCGAGTCCTTGCCCGACGAATTGCCGCTATCGGGCATTCGCGTCTCGGCGGTCGGCAATGACGTGGCGGTGCGAACCGGGCCCGCGCAATGGGACGCGGTGACAGGGCAACTGCTGCTCGATTTCGAGGTCGCCGAGATCAAGGGCGACGTCGTGTTCCTCGACACGCAACCCACCCGCAAGAACCTCGCGCGTGAGGCCGAAGAATGGTACGACCTGGGCGAGCAGCTCAGAACGTCGGATGCGGGCGGCGCGGAACGGGCCTATAAAAAGGCGATCGAGCTCTCGCCGCAGCCGTTCTATGCCGCGTACGTGGACCTGGGCGCGCTGCTCTGCGAAATGGAGGCGCGATGTGAAGACGCGCTGCGCGTCTTCGACGAAGCCTTGTCCCACTTCCCCAAAGATGCCGTGCTGCACTTCAATCGCGCGATTGCCTTCGAGGAGCTGGGCCGGTTCGAGGATGCCGAGCGCAGCTATCAGCGTTGCCTCGAACTCGACCCCTCGTATGCCGATGCCCACCACAATCTGGCGATGCTGCTGGAAAAACGCGGCGATCCGCAGGGCCTCGTGCGCCATCTGAATGCCTACCGCCGGCTCACGACCTGAAGCCGGGAAGGCCGATGTCATTGATAAGGAGACCTGATACATGTCCACCACGCCGTTCCCCGATAGCCGTGCAAGCGAGTCGCCGGTGCGCGATCTGCGTCGCGTGCCGATTCATCCCGACCACTGGTATCCGCTTGCCTGGTCGAAGGAGGTCCAGCGGGGCAAGGCCCATGGCGTGCGTTTCGCGGGCGAGCCGATCGTGCTCGTGCGCACCGCATCCGGCAGCGTGTTCGCGCTCGAAGACCGTTGCGCGCATCGTCAGGTGCCCTTGCACGCCGGCGTGGTGGAGGGCGAGTCGATCCGTTGCTGCTACCACGGCTGGACCTACGACTGCAGCGGCCGGTGTGTCGACATCCCGTATCTCGGCCGGGAGCGGCTGCCCAATGGCGTGCGCGCGTATCCGTGCCGCGAGGCGCATGGCCTGATCTTCGTGTTTCCCGGCGATGCGTCGCTCGCCGATGAGCGCCCCGTCCCGGCGCTCGCCAGCGCTGAGGACAAGGCCTACCGGACGCGACGCTTCGGCCGCGAGGTGCGCTGCCACTACTCGTTCATGCACGAGAACCTGATGGACATGAACCACCAGTTTTTGCACCGCCGGCAGATGGGGCAGATGCAGGCGCGCTCGCTGGGCCGCCGCCGCGGCGAGAACTGGATCGAAGTCGATTACACCTTCGTGCGGATGGCCGGCCGGCAACCGGCGGGCGAGGCGCTCGTGTTCGGCGGGGGCAGTCGGGCGGGCGCGCAGAGTGGCCACAGCGTCATGACCGTGCGCACGCAATATCCGTGGCAGACGCTGCAGATCCGCTCGCGCGACCAGGCGCTGGTCATGGACCTGTGGATCGCGTATGTGCCGCTCGATCGCGCTCAGCGCACCAACCGCACGTTCGGCGTGCTTTCGGTGCGCCGGCCCGCGGTGCCGTTTCTGCTCGATGCCGCGTGGCCGCTGCTGGTCTGGTTCACGGAGCGCATTTTCAGGGAGGATCGCGAGATCGTCGAGATGGAGCAGGCGGCGCACGACCAGCAGGGCGCCGACTGGAATCACGAGGTCTTTCCGGTCATCAACGAACTGCGTGACCTGCTGCGCCGGTGCGGGGATAGCAGCGTGATCGAGACGTACCTGCGCGCCGATATTTGAGCGGCCGTTCAGTCCCGCATCGGTCCCGGATCGGCATCTTCGCGCTACTAGCGCCGCGATCGTTGCGTGCGCGGCGCGGTTCGCCGCGCTTTTTGCGCAGGTTCGCCGCGCGCCGGCTCTGCCGGATTTTGCGCTGCTGCCGCCGCGATCCAGCTTTTGAATGCGATGACCGCGTCGTCGTCGGCGCGTTCGGTGTTCACGACCAGCGTGTAATCGGGGCCGCGCCATACCGGCTCGGAGATCGGGCACACGAGACGCCCGGTCGCGATCTCGCGCTCGATGAGCGGCAGCGACGCCAGCGTCACGCCGAGGCCTTCGGACGCCGCGCCCAGCTGGAGAAAGACATGATCGAAGTCCAGATGGCGGGCGCCCTGCAGGCCCGGCGCGCCGGCTTGCCCTAGCCAGTCGGACCACGCGGTGCGAGTGCTCGACGAGTGCAGCAGCGTGTGATGGCGTAGATCGGCGACCGTGCGGATCGGGTGGCTCAGCAGTGTCGCCGGGCTGCAGGCGGGCAGGCGCAGGTCGGGCATCAGCGTCGTCGATACGAGGCCCGCGGCGTCCTCGGGACCCGAGCGCACGCCCACGTCGAAGGCATCGCCGACATAGCGCAACCGGCGCGAGGTGGTGGAGAGCCGCACGTCGATGTCGGGGTAGCGGGCCTGGAAATCGGCGAGGCGCGGTATGAGCCAGCACAACGCGAAGCTCGCCAGCGCATTCACGCGCACGACGCCGGTGATCCGGCGCGTAATGGATTCGTGGCGCAGCCGGGTGACCGAGCTGCTCAGCCGCGCAAACGCCCCGGTGACGTCGTTGAGCAGGGCCGCGCCTTCGTCGGTGGGAACGACGCCGCGCGAGCGGCGCTCGAAGAGCGGCACGCCGAACCAGTCTTCCAGCAAGCGGATCTGTTTGCCGACCGCCCAGTGCGTGACATGCAGGTCGCTCGCCGCAGCCGCGAAACTCCCGAGCCGCGCGACCGCCTCGAAGTGCCGCAACGCATTCAACGGGGGGAGCTTTTCCGCGTCTTTTCCCGGGTGCTTGCCGGTGGGTTTGCTGGTGGATCGACTGGTGGATTTGCCTGTGCCCATGAGGTGACCTTGAGGTGACTTTTTCTCCCGGCTGACTCAATTTTACGTCAGTTGTAGCAGGGTCTGGACGAACCTAGACTATCGGTGTCCTGCAACAAACGTTCGAGCCGCCTGCCGCCTGGGCCTGCGCTTGGGCGATCCGGTTGAACCATGCGACTTTTCTCGTTCTCCTCTCCAACGACGGGCCTCGCCGACGGCCCCGGCCGCCCGGCTTCGGTTTCACGCACGCGCGTCTTGTGGCTCTCGTGCGCGGCGCACGCGCTGCACGACGGCTACACCGACATGATCTACGCCCTGCTGCCGGTCTGGCAGGCGGACTTCGGACTCCATTACGGCGCCCTGGCCATGTTGCGCGGCATCTACGCGGGCACGATGGCGGCGCTGCAACTACCGGCCGGACGCCTCGCGCGCAGGTTCGGCACGCGCGCGACGCTTGCGTTCGGCACGCTGCTGGCCGCGCTCGGCTATGCCTTCGCGGGCATGTCGGGAACGCTGCTGGGCTTGTGCGTCGCGCTCGCTATCTCAGCAAGCGGTTCGAGCACGCAGCATCCGCTCGCTTCAGGCGCCGTCTCGCGCGTCTATGGACGCAACGCTCGCGGCCCGCTCAGCATCTATAACTTTTCGGGCGACCTCGGAAAATCCGCGCTGCCGGCGGCAATCTCGTTGCTCATTACCCTCATGCCGTGGCGCCATGCGCTTTGGGCCATGTCGACCATCGGCGTTCTGGTCGCGGCGGTGATTGCACTTTTTCTCCCGCCGGTGCCAAGAGGCGAGTCTTCCATCGAGGAAGCGCCGAGCCAGGGCAGCAACGGTTCGCGCACGGGCTTCTCGCTGCTGTTCACGATCGGCATGCTCGACACGGCCGTGCGGATGGGGCTGTTGACCTTCCTGCCCTTTCTGCTCAAAGCGAAGGGTATCTCGCAACCGATGATGGGTACGGCGCTCGCGCTCGTCTTCATTGGCGGCGCTGCGGGCAAGTTCGTCTGTGGCTGGCTCGGCGCGCGCGTGGGCGTGATCGGAACGGTGCTCGCCACCGAGGGCGGCACGGCCGCGTTGATCCTTGCCGTGATCTACCTGCCGCTCGCGCCCGCGATGGTCTTGCTGCCGGTGCTGGGCGTGATGCTCAACGGCACATCGTCCGTGCTTTACGGAACGGTGCCCGAGCTCACCTCGGTCGAGCGCACCGAGCGCGCGTTTGCGCTCTTTTATACCGGCGCCATCGCCTCGGGGGCGCTCGCTCCAATCGCTTATGGTTTTCTGGGCGACCGGATCGGTGTGCACGGCGCCACGATTACGACGGCGGCCACGGCGCTGGCCATCTTCCCGCTCGCGCTCGCGCTGCGTCCGCATCTGCGCGTGGCGTGAGTTTGCTGGGGACGCATTTCACGCCGTCACGAGGAGGATCGCTCGATGAATACCGTTGCACAGGCCCCGTTGATGCTGATAACGGGTGGCGGCCGTGGCGTAGGCGCGGCGACGGCGCGGCTTGCGGCCGAACGAGGCTACGACGTGGCGATCAGCTTCGTCTCCAGCGAGTCCGCCGCCCTCGCGGTGGCGGCCGATGTGGAAGCGGCCGGGCGTCGGGCGCTGGCCATGCGCGCGGACAGCGCGGATCCGGAGCAGGTCGCCCAGCTATTCGCCGCGATCGACCGTGAGTTCGGCCGCATCGACGTGCTGGTCAATAACGCCGCGATCATTGCGCAGCAGTCCCGGCTGGAGGATCTCGGATTCGAGCGGATGCAGCGCATCTTCGCGGTCAACGCGATAGGGCCTATCCTCTGCGCGCAGCAGGCGGTGAAGCGGATGTCGCATCGTTACGGTGGGCGAGGCGGGGTCGTGGTCAACATCTCGTCGGCATCGGCGAGGCTTGGCAGTCCGAACGAATATGTCGACTACGCCGCATCGAAGGGCGCCATCGAGACCTTCACGACCGGCTTCGCCAGGGAAGTCGCGCGCGACGGCATACGCGTGAACTGCATTCGCCCCGGGCATATCTATACGGAAATGCACGCGAGCGGCGCAGAGCCGGGGCGCGTGGACCGCGTCAAGGACTCGATCCCCATGGGACGAGGCGGTCAACCCGAAGAGGTCGCGCGGGCGATCCTGTGGCTGGCGAGCGCCGAGGCTTCGTTCATCACCGGCACGTTTCTCGATGTCACGGGCGGGAAGTGAGCGGCGGGGCCGGTTTGCGCGCCACCGCGCGCAGCACCTCGACAAAATTGCGCACCGTCACGGACTTTTCTCTCGGCCTGAACACCAGCGCGATCGTGGTCCGCAGATTGGGGTCCTTGATCTTGTGGTAGGTGACGCCCGTGGCGTGAATCTGCCGGATCGACGCCGGAATCAGCGTGACGCCGAAGCCCGCCGCGACCATATTGATCGTCGACGAGAGCTGCGGGGATTCCATCTCCACATGCGGGGAAAAACCCGCTGAGCGGCAGGCGCTCGTGATCGAGTCGTAAAGGTCGGGGCCGATCGAGCGCGGAAACAAAATGAACGCGTCGCCGGAAAGCCGGGCGAGATCCACGCTGCGCATTTTCCCGAGCCGGTGACCGGTCGGCAGAACCGCAATCATCTCCTCCTCCGCGAGGGGCTCCGTCAGCAGTTCCCCGCAGTTCAGCGGCAAGCGGATCATCGCGCAGTCCACCTTGCCTTCCCTGACCTTCTCCAGCAGCGCCGTGCTGTTGCTCTCCTCGGTCTTGACGAGCACGCCGGGATAGCGCTGGCGGAACTTGCGCAGCGACGCCGCAACCGACGAGTGGAAAACTGTGGAGCCCGCAAAGCCGATCGACAGATGGCCGCTTTCGCCGCGCGCCGCTTTCCTGACGTGCTCCACGGCGTCGTTGGCCTCGTCGAGCACGCGCTGCGCGCGTTCCTTGAAAATCGCCCCGGCTTCGGTCAGCTCGACCCGCCGCGGATAGCGCATGAAGAGCTTCGTTCCAAGCTCCCGTTCGAGCTTGATGATCTGCTGGCTCAGCGGCGGCTGGGCGATGCCGAGCCGTTCGGCGGCGATAGTGAAGTGAAGGTGTTCGGCGACGGCCAGAAAATACCGTAGCTGGCGAAACTCCATGGTCCTGTCCTCCTTGCTCGCCCAAATCCGGTATCGGGCATCGGGCGCAGCCGTAAGCATAGTCTCGAAGCGGCGTTTGCCATATGAATTTCGTCTTGAAGACGCAATCACGAAGTATTGGATCGAATCGCAACGGTCTTTTAACCTGATGGCCATGTCACCGGGCGCCACCCACGCGGCGCCGGTTCGCCACTTTCGGCCTGAGGAGTCTTCCATGCTTGCCGTTCCTGAATGGGCGTCCGCCGCCTCCCTGAAATCCGGCGCCGACGCCAGCCGTCTCGTCTCCGACCTGGAGGCGGTCGTCGGGAAGCGCTACGTGCTGACCGACGAAAGCGAGACCCGCCGCTACCGGACGGGCTTTCGCTTCGGCACGGGGCGGGCGCTCGCCGTCGTGCGCCCCGGCTCGCTGGTCGAGCAGTGGCGCGTGCTCAAGGCCTGCGTCGACGCGAACGTCATCGTGCTCACGCAGGCGTCCAATACGGGGCTGACCGGCGGATCGACGCCCGATGGCGACGATTACGACCGTGACATCGTCATCGTCAGCACCTCGCGCATGAAAAAGATCTATCTGATCGACGGCGGCAAGCAGGTCATCTGCCTGCCCGGCGCGACGCTCGACCAGCTCGAGCAGGCACTGCGCCCGATCGGCCGCGAGCCTCACTCGGTCATCGGTTCGAGCTGCATTGGCGCATCGGTATTCGGCGGCATCTGCAACAACTCGGGCGGCGCGCTCGTGCAGCGCGGCCCCGCGTACACGCAGATGGCGGTTTTCGCGCGCGTGGATGACGCGGGCGATCTGCGCCTCGTGAATCACCTCGGCCTGGGCCTCGACGGCTCGGAGGAGGACGTGCTAGGCCGCCTCGACGATGGCCGCTTCTCCGACAAGGACGTGGTGCGCGGCGCCGGCGCGGGCCATGACGAGCACTACGTCGAACACGTGCGCAAGATCGACGAGCCCACGCCCGCGCGCTTCAATGCAGATCCGAATCGGCTCTACGAAGCGTCGGGATCGGCGGGCAAGGTCATGGTGTTCGCGGTGCGTCTCGATACGTTTCCGATGGAAAAGAACGCACAGGTCTTCTATATCGGCACCAATCATGCCGACGAGCTGACCGATATCCGCCGCGAGGTGCTCGGCAAGTTCAGGCACCTGCCGATCTCGGGTGAGTATCTGCACCGCGACGCGTTCGAGGTCGCCGAAAAATATGGTAAGGACACCTTCCTGATGATCCAGTATCTCGGCACTTCGCGGCTACCGGCGCTGTTCGCGCTGAAAGCGCGTTGCGACGCGTTTTTCGAGCGCATGCCGTTTCTGCCGTCGAATCTGACCGACCGGGTCATGCAGGGACTGAGCCATCTGTTCCCGAAGCACCTGCCGGCGCGCATGCGCGACTTCCACCAGAAGTTCGAGCATCACTTGCTGCTGAAGGTCAGCGCGGAAGGCGCGGACGAGGCGCGTGCCTTTCTGGGGCGCTACTTCGCGCGGGCGAGCGGAAACTTTTTTGAGTGCACGCCCGAGGAGGGCACGAAGGCCTTCCTGCATCGCTTCGCGGCGGCGGGCGCCGCCAACCGCTATCGTGCCGTGCACACGCGCACGGTCGAAAACATTCTCGCGCTCGACATTGCGTTGCCGCGCAACGAGCGGAACTGGCTGGAGACACTACCGTCGGAAATCGAGTCGCCGATCATTTTGAAGCTTTATTACGGTCACTTTCTCTGCCATGTGTTTCATCAGGACTACATCGTGAAGAAGGGCAACGACTGCATGGCGCTCGAACACAAGATGTGGAAGCTGCTCGACCGGCGAGGGGCCGAATACCCGGCTGAGCACAACGTCGGCCATCTGTACTACGCGAAACAGGCGCTACGCGATCACTATCAAAGCCTCGACCCGTGCAATTGCTTCAACCCCGGAATCGGGCACACCTCGAAGTTCGCGTCCTATCGGGAGGCAGTGAAGGACTGAAAGAGCCGCCGCCCGAGCGATCACCGATTAGACATGAGGCGCGGTACGAAAGTGCTAGCATCGCGGCAGGATCATTCCTGGGGCAAGCGGCCGGGCCAGCGAGAAAAGCCATGGAAAAAGACGAAGAGGACCACGATGAGGGCGGGGCGCAGATCGCCGACGTGGTCGCCCGGCGCCTGGAGGGCCTGATCGTCGATGGCGTGCTGAAGCCGGGGCAGGTGTTGCCGTCCGAGCGGCGCCTGATGGTCAAGCTGGGGGCGTCGCGCTCCGCGGTGCGCGAAGGACTGAAGGTGTTGCGCGCGCGCGGCATCATTGAAACCGAGCACGGACGCGGATCGTTCGTGGCGCTGCTGACCACGCAACCGGCCCTCACGCCGATGATGCATCTGCTGGGCTCGCAGCCCAGAACGCTGTTCGACATCTTCGAAGTGCGCGCAATGCTCGAGTCCGAATCGGCGCGCCTCGCTGCGCTGCGCGGCACGCAGGCCGATTTCGCGCTGATCACGCGCCGCTACGAGGAGATGCTCGCCGCGAACGCGAGCGAAGTGGGCGAGTCGACGCGCGCGCGGCTCGACTACGCTTTCCATCTGGCGATCTGCGAAGCGTCGCATAATCCGGTGCTCGTCCATACGCTGAGCTCGCTGACTGATTTGCTGCTGAGCTCGGTGTTCGCCTCGGTCAACAACCTCTACCACCGGGAGTCGGAAAAGCGCGTCATCGACCGCCAGCATGCGCGTCTCTACAAGGCCGTGCTCGCGAGGCAGCCCGAGCAGGCGCGCAAGGCGGCAAGCACGCATATCGCGACCACGATGGCGTGCATGAGAGAAATCGAGGCGGAGGAGCAGCGTCTGGTGCGCGCGACGCTGCGCCTCGAAGGCTGGCGCTGACGCGAACCGCGCCCCGCAACCCAGGCGCGCCGGAAGCCCGGCGGCCTTGCCGCAGTTGCGTCTCCCGAAATCGTGCGGCTGGCACGACATAAAAAACTGGTAGGACCAGTGCCGTTGCGTCTCGACAGTCTCCTGGCGGCGCGGAACAATGCGCGCTAGCAAACCCAGTTGCGGCCAGAAGCTGCACACGAATCAGGAGACTCGCGATGAATCCGCGCAACCCGCCCGGCGTATCGGTACAGCCGTCCGCCGACCTCAGACGCCACCCCGCTCCCACCGCCGAATTCGAGGCCGCGACCTACGCGAAGGTGACCTGGCGCCTGCTGCCGTTCCTCTTCATCTGCTATGTCGCGGCCTATCTGGATCGCGTCAACGTGGGGTTCGCCAAGCTGCAGATGCTGAGCGACCTGAAGTTCAGCGAATCGGTCTACGGGCTGGGCGCGGGGATCTTCTTCATCGGCTATTTCCTCTTCGAGGTGCCGAGCAATATCCTGATGGACCGCGTGGGCGCGCGCGTCTGGATCAGCCGCATCATGGTGACGTGGGCGGTGGTGTCGGCGGTATCGCTGTTCGTCAAGACGCCGGGCATGTTCTACGCGATGCGCTTTTTGCTCGGCGTCGCGGAGGCGGGGTTCTTTCCGGGCATCGTGCTCTACCTCACGTACTGGTATCCGTCGACGCGTCGCGGCCGCATGAACGCGCTCTTCATGATCGGCATTCCCGTGGCGGGCGTGCTCGGCGGCCCGCTCTCGGGCTGGATCATGGAAGCCTTCAACGGCGTTCACGGCTGGTCGAACTGGCAATGGCTGTTTCTGCTCGAAGCGATTCCGTCGCTCGTGCTCGGCATCGTCACATTGTTCGTACTCCCGAATGGCATTCGCGCGGCCTCGTGGCTCGATGAGCGGCAAAAGTCGCTGCTCGAAGCCAACATCGCACGTGACGGGCATGCGGGCACGGAGCATTCGTTGAAGGGCGTCGTGTCCAATGGCCGGGTCTGGCGGCTCGCGGCAATCTACTTCTGCTGCATGATGGGTCTCTACGGCGTGAGCTTCTTTCTGCCCACGCTGATCAAGGCCGCGGGCGTCAAGGACACGCTCGACGTCGGCTTGCTGACCGCGATTCCCTATGCGGTCGCCATCGTGGCCATGATCGCGGTGGCGCGCAGCTCGGACCGCCGCAACGAACGCCGCTGGCATCTCGCGCTGGCCTGCGTCGCGGCCGCCGTCGGGCTCTATGCGAGCACGCTCTACACGGGCAATCTCGTGCTGGTCATGGTGACGCTCTCGCTCGGCACCGCGGGCGTGCTCTCGTCGATGCCGGTGTTCTGGACGTATCCGGGCAGCGTGCTGAGCGGCACGGCCGCCGCCGCCGGCATCGCGATGATCAATTCGATCGGCAATCTCGCGGGCTTCGTCAGCCCCTCGGTCATCGGCTGGATGAAGGACGTGACGCACAGCACGAACGCCGGTTTGATTGTCGTTGCGGTGGCGTTGCTTGCTGGCGCGATGCTCACGCTGACGCAGCGCGTGGCGATGGCATCGTCGGCGTCGGGCGCTGCGGAGGCGGGGCGGGCCTGAATTTCCTGCGTCGACTGGCGCGGCCGGTTGGCAGGACGGAAGGCCGGAACCTCGCGCGACCGGCTCATCCCACTCACGCCAGAACGGCCTTCACGAGCATACCCAGCGCCACACAGACGAGAATGCCCGCGAATCCCGACTGCACGTGATGCGCGGGCATGCGATGCGAAACGAGGCGTCCGCCCAGCATCCCGGTCGCGGTGGCGAGACTGAACCACAACGCCACCTCGAAAGGAAACGCGCCGCCGTGCAGGGCCGTCGCCAGCACGCCGCCGCTGCCCACGAGCGCAATCACCATCAGCGACGTCGCCACGATGCCGTGCATGGAGACGTTGGTCAGCTTGCGCATCATCGGGACGATGATGAAGCCGCCGCCCACGCCAAGCAGCCCCGTCATCAGGCCGGTGAGCGACCCTGTGGCCGCGAGCGCCAGGGCTGTGCGCCACGACCAGTCGAAGCGGCCCGTCGCCGGGTTGATGTGCGCGACGCACAGCGGCGAATCAGGCTGCGCCGGAGCATGGCGCCTGAGTGTCTGACGCAGCAGGCGGAACGCGACGAACAGCATGACGCCGGCGAACAGGCCGAGCAGCAGCCGCTGCGGTAAAGCGCGCGCGAGCCGTGCGCCCACTGCCGTGGCGGGAACGCCGAGCGCGGCCATGAAGAGGGCCGCGCGATAGCGCACGAGACGCTTGCGGAACGCCTCCAGCGCGCCCACCGCCGCGCTGCCGGCCACGGCCACCAGCGCGACCGGCGTGGCTTGCTGCATGGGCCAGCCCATGCCGAACACCAGCGCGGGAACGGCGAGGATGCCCCCGCCCGCGCCCGTGAGCCCAAGAACGGCGCCCACTCCGGCGCCGAGAAAAAGCGAGACCAGCATCGATCACCTCGGGGAACGTTAAGCGCGGGCGTATCAGTCGGCCACGTGGGGTTGCACGAACCACTCGCGTCCCTTGAGCATGCCGCGCCAGTAGAGCGGCGGCAGGATGCGCTCCTTGAGCAGCCAGGCGAGCCCCGAGGGCTTCTTGCCGTCGATGAGCCACGCGGGGAAGGTCGGCGCGAGCTTGCCGCCGTAAAGAAACTCGGCGAGCACGATCTTGCCGCGCTCGACCGTGAGCGGGCACGAGCCATAGCCATCGTAGGCCGCCACTCCGCGCTTTTCGCCCAGCGCGGCCAGCACGTTGTGCGCGACCACGGGCGCCTGCTTGCGCGCGGCCGCGGCGGTTTTCGCGTTCGGCGTATTGGTCGCGTCGCCGAGCCCGAAGATGTTCTCGTAGACCTTGTGCCGCAAGCTCGCCTGATCGACGTCGACCCAGCCCGCTGCGTCGGCCAACGGACTGACACGGATGAAATCGGGCGCCTTCTGCGGCGGCACGACATGAAGCATGTCGAACGCCGTTTCGAAGCGCTCGCTGCCGCCGCCCGCGAGCGCGCGCGAGAAGGTCGCGCGCTTCGCTTCGCCGTCGACGGCCGTGAGGTTGAAGCCGAAGTTGAGCTTGATGCCATACGATTCGACGTACTTCATCAGCGCGGGCACATAGTCGGTTACGCCGAAGAGCGCCGCGCCGGCATTGAAGAACTCGACGTCGATCTGATCGAGCCGGCCGCTACGGCGCCAGTGATCGGACGACAGATACATGGCCTTCTGCGGCGCGCCCGCGCATTTGATCGGCATGGGCGGTTGCGTGAAGAGCGCGCGGCCGCCCTTGAGCTGCTGCACCAGTTGCCAGGTGTAGGGCGCGAGGTCGTAGCGATAGTTGGAGGTCACGCCGTTGCGCCCGAGCGTCTGCGGCAGTCCCTCGATGGCGTTCCAGTCCAGCTTCAGGCCGGGGCAGACCACGAGCTGCCGGTACTTCACGATCCGGCAGCCTTCGAGAATGACGGCGTTCGTGGCGGGCTCGAACGCGGCCACCGCCGCCTTGATCCAGCACACCTTGCCCGGCAGCACGCTGCCCATGGGGCGCGCCGTCGTTTCCGGGCGGAATATGCCCGCGCCCACCATGGTCCAGCCGGGCTGGTAGTAGTGGACGTCGGCGGGATCGATGATGGCGATGTCCAGATCGGGCGCGCGGGCGAGCAGGCTCGACGCGGTGGCGACGCCGGCTGCACCCGCGCCCACGATCACGACATCGTGCTGCTCCTCCGACGACGCGCGCGGCGAGCCGATGCGGCGCGCCAGGCCGCTTAAGTCGACCCCGGCGCGCTTGCCCGCGGCCAGGATCTCGACGAGCGACAGCTGCGGCGCGCTGGCCAGTGCCCACAAGGTGGCCGAGCGCATGCCGCTGCGGCAGTAGGCGAGCAGCGGGCGCGGCACGGTGTCCAGATAGAGCCTGAATCGTTCGGTATCCTGATCACTGACCTTGCCGGTTTCCACGGGAAGATAATGCGCCTCGATGCCGGCCTGGCGCGCGGCCTGCTCGATTTCGGTGAACGTGGGCTGGTCCGCGCCTTCGCCATCGGGGCGATTGCAGATGAGCGAGCGAATGCCCATCTCGCGCAGCGCGGGCAGATCGGCAATGTGGATTTGCGGGGAAACGGCGAAGGTGTCCGTGAGCTTTTTGAGTTCCATGCTTGCCTCTTATGGTTTTCTGAATGATCGATGCGGGCTCAAAGGACGTTGATGGGGATCTTGATGTAGGAAACGCCGTTGCTCTCGGGCTCGGGCAGGTGGCCGGCGCGCATGTTGACCTGCACCGAAGGCAGGATGAGGACCGGCATATCGAGCGTGGCGTCGCGCGCGGTGCGCATGGCGATGAACGAGGCCTCGTCGATGCCGTCGTGCACGTGGACGTTGGCTTCGCGCTCCTCGGCCACGGTGCTTTCGAATTTCACGGCGCGCCCGCCTGGCTGATAGTCGTGGCACATGAACAGGCGCGTCTCGGGCGCGAGACTCAGGACGCGGCGGATCGAGCGGAACAGCGTGGTGGCGTCGCCGCCGGGGAAGTCGCAGCGCGCGGTGCCGTAGTCGGGCATGAACAGCGTGTCGCCGACGAAGGCGGCCTGCTGCGCGCCGTCGTCGACCACATAGGTCACGCACGCGGGCGTATGGCCCGGCGTGTGCATCACGCGGACGCTCAGCTCGCCCAGCGCGAACACGTCGCCATCGGCGAACAGGCGGTCGAACTGCGAGCCGTCGGTGCGAAAGCCGGGCCCGGCATTGAACAGCTTGCCGAACACGTTCTGGACGCGCGTGACCTGGTTGCCGATCGCCACCTGGCCGCCGAGCCGTTCCTTGAGATACGGCGCGGCGGAAAGGTGATCGGCGTGGACGTGGGTTTCGAGCAGCCAGTCCACGCGCGCGCCCAGCGATTGAACGCGCGCTGCGAGCCGGTCCGCCGTGGCGGTACCCGTGCGGCCCGATTTCGGGTCGTAGTCGAGCACGGTGTCGATCAGCGCGCAGCGGCGCGTCGCGGTATCGAGCAGCAGGTAGCTCACGGTCCACGTGGCGGGATCGAAGAATCCTTCGACGGCAAATCTGGCGGGCATGCTGGTTATTCCTCGCAAATGACGGACGCTTGGGTCCTGGCGAGCGATGACAATTCAATAATCGTGCCAGCGTGGCCGAACACCGCGTCATGGTTGCCAAGTCCATGATTTGGATTGGGTTTTCTGTACGCGGGGGGCGAGGGATGCGGCTGGCCGGGCGGCGGTGCCGCTGAGGCGGATGACACTGAGACTGCCAAATGGCAGTCGGTGGCATAATTGGCAGTCTGCCAACATTGGCTGCATATCGAGTTGCAAAGCCGAGTTGCAAAGCCGCTGCAACCGCAAGGACCGACGATCATGACGTTGCCTGACCTGCCGCCCACCGGGGCCCCATTGCCGGACAGCGCGACCGATGTCGGCGCGCTGGTGTCGTACCTCGAGTACGATCCGCTGCCCGCCATCGTGCTCGATCCGCAGTACCAGATCCTGGCCGCGAACCGCGCGTATCAGCGGCAATTCGGGGTGGAGGGGCAGGCGCACGTCGGCCGCAAGTGCTATCAGGTCTCCCACCATTACGACGTGCCCTGCGATCAGGCGGGCGAGCATTGCCCGATGAAGCGCGCGACCGAGAGCCGTGGGGCAGATCGCGTGCTGCACATCCATCACACGCCGCGAGGCCCGGAGCACGTGGACGTGGAGTTGCGCCCGATCTTCGACGCGGGCTCGCGGATCATCGCCTACGTCGAGCGCCTGGCCACGGTGCGCGGCGCGTCGGCGAGACCCAGCGCAGCGGGCCTCGTCGGGCGCGCGCCGGCCTTCAACGACGCGATCAGCGCGCTCCAGCGCGTTGCGCCGTCGATGCTGCCCGTGCTGCTGCTCGGCGAATCGGGCACGGGCAAGGAGCTGTTCGCCCACGCGCTTCACGAGGCGAGCGACCGGGCGCAACGGCCGTTCGTGGTCGTCGACTGCTCGGGCATTACCGAAACGCTGTTCGAAAGCGAGCTGTTCGGGTTCGAGAAAGGCGCGTTCACGGGCGCGACCGGCCGCAAGCAGGGGCTCGTGGAAACCGCGCAGGGCGGCACGCTGTTTCTCGACGAGATCGGCGACGTGCCGCTGTCGATTCAGGTCAAGCTGCTGCGTCTAATCGAGACTGGCACGTTCAGGCGGGTCGGCAGCACCGAGACCCAGCGCGCCGATTTCCGGCTCGTCGCCGCCACGCATAAGCCACTGGAACAGATGATCGCGGCGGGCCTGTTTCGCTCCGACCTCTACTTCCGCATCAGCGCGTTTCCGATCCGGCTGCCCGCGGTGCGCGAACGGGTGGACGATATCCCGCTGCTGGCGGACTCCATTCTGGCGCGCATTGCCTCGACGGGACATCGTCCTGCGCGCAAGCCCGTGATCGCGCCCGACGCGCTCGCACTGCTGCGCGCGTATTCCTGGCCCGGCAATATCCGCGAGCTGCGCAACGTGCTCGAACGCGCGAGCCTGCTTGCCGACGATGGCGTGATTCGCGGCGACCAGCTACCGGAGTCGCTCAGGCGGGAAGTCATGGCGCCGGTCGAGACGTTGCCCGCGCCGGCTTTCGCGCTGCCTCGCAAGGCGTCGGACGCGGAACTCGTGCGCGCCGCCGCCGAGTGGGGCGGCAAGCGCAGCGAGCTTGCCGAACGGCTTGGAATGAGCGAGCGCACGCTATACCGCAGGCTCAAGGCGCTCGCGGGCGTTGAAAAAGCCTGACGCGCCTGATACCCGCGTTATCCATCGGGCGGCCCGTTTGGCCGGCGCCCGAATTTAATCTGCACTCCGGATGATCTGATTAGCGCTTCTTGCGCTTTGAAGCATGGCTCTCGGCCAATGCGATCAGCGCATCGGTGAGCTGTTCCATGTGCCTGTCCATCGTGCGCTTGTCGCCCGATTGCAGGGAAATGAACGCGCCGTCGAAACCGACCATGCCGAAGTAGGCGAGGTCGTCGGCGAACGCGGCCGTCATGCGCTCGCCCTCGACGCCCAGCGCGTTGCAGATCATCTTTCGCATATAGTCGCGGCCCTCGTTGCGGACCTCGATCAGGATCTGCATGGCCTCGGGTTCCACCGCCTCGTCGGTCATGACGAGGACGAACTGCAGCCGCATGAAGTTCTCGCGGTGCTGAAACACTTCGCCCGTCTTCTGCAGATACCAGCCCAGCCGTTCGCGCGGCGTCCCCTCTGGGGGATTCGCGTGCGCCTCGCGCATCGCCGCGAAGAACTCGCGCGCGCCATGCGCCATGACCTCGGCGAGCAGGCCGGCCTTCGATCCGAAGTGATGGTAGATCGCGCTCTTGGGAATGCCCGTCGCTTCCACGAGTGCGGACATCGACGTGCCTGCGTAGCCATAGGCCGCCATGACACGCGCGGCGGCGTCGAGGATCTCCTGGCGCGAGCGCTGGCCGCGCCGGTTGCCGGTGGGAGGTGAGGGTTTTGCGGGGGAAATTTTCATCTGACAAGTATAGCGTCCACCATGTATTGGACTAATCGGTCCAATACTAGTTTTCCCTGGATTTACAGTTTTGGACCTGTCGGTACAATTCTGGGATATCGGCATAGCAAAACAAGGAGAAGCGAATGCGGAGCGTGTCAACCTTGGGATATATGGTCCTTGGCGTCGGCGACCTGGCGGCGTGGGAGGCCTTTGCCGTCAACGTGCTGGGCTTGCAGGCGGGCGCGCGGGTGCCCGGCGAGTCGCTCGGCCTGCGGATGGACGACTACGAGCAGCGCATCCTGCTGCTGAAGAACGACCTCGACGACTTCCTCGCCGCCGGCTGGGAATTCGAATCGAATGTGGCGCTCGAGGCCTTCGTGGATCAGGTGCGCGCCAAGGGCGTCGAGGTGGTGGAGGCGGACAAGAGGGTGGCCGAGCAACGCCGCGTCGCACGCCTTTTCGTGTGCGAGGATCCCGACGGCATTCGCCACGAGTTCTACTGCGCCGCCTGGCGGGCCAACACGCGCGACGCGTTTCGCTCGTCGGTGCTGCGCGGGGCTTTCAGCACGGGACGCCTCGGCGTCGGGCACTTCGTGACCGTGCCCAAGCAAAGCGCCAAAGCCAAGGTGTTTTGCGAGGACGTGCTGGGACTGAGGCTCAGCGACACCATCGGCGGCGACGCGGCACCGGGCGTCAATCTCGACGTGACGTTCTTTCATGCCCGCGCGGGCCGTCACCACTCTCTGGCCATCGCCGAGGTGCCGTTCCCGGCGCACAAGCGCATCCACCACATCATGGTCGAGTGCACCGACCCCAACGACGTCGGACTGGCCTACGACCGCTGCAAGCAGGCCGGTGTGCCCATTCTGATGGAACTGGGTCATCACCCCAACGACCAGATGTTCTCGTTCTACCTGATCTCGCCGTCGGGCTTCGCCATCGAGTTCGGCGCGGGCGGCATCGTCGTCGACGACGACACGTGGGAAGTCAAGCGCTACACCGAACTGAGCGACTGGGGGCACAAGATGAATCCGCCGCCGGGCGCGCCGGCTCACCCCGCGCATTGAACCCGCCAAACACCGCAAAAACCTGTTACTCACTCCCCGTCAATGGAGCTACGGAATGACCTTCACTGAAGCCAGCACCAGCAAGTTCGTGACCATCAACGAGCCCGGTCTCGAGAACTTCAAGATTCACCTCAACGACGCCGGCAGCGGCCCCGCTGTCGCCATGCTGCACGGCGGCGGCCCCGGCGCCAGCGGCTGGAGCAACTACTACCGCAACATCGAGGCGCTCGTGGGGGCCGGCTATCGCGTGCTGCTCATCGACAGCCCTGGCTTCAACAAATCGGGCGAGATCGTCACCGACGTGCCGCGTCCGCTGATGAATGCGCGCGCAACCAAGGGTGTGATGGACGCGCTCGGTATCGACAAGGCCCATCTGGTCGGCAACTCGATGGGCGGCGCTTCGGCCATGAGCTTCGCGCTCGAATTCGCCGACCGCATGGATCGCCTCGTGCTCATGGGGCCGGGCGCGCAAGGCCCGAGCATCTTCCAGCCGCAACTGGGCGAGGGCGTCAAGCGCATGTTCAAGCTCTATTCGCAGCCGACCTACGAGAACTTCGAGGCCATGCTGGAGGTGTTCGTCTACAACCCGCAGGCGATTACCGAAGAGCTGCGTCTCGGGCGCTGGAACAACATCGAGTCGAACCTCAATCACCTGAAGAACTTCGTCGAAAGCGGCAAGCTTTGCCCCGTCTCGAAGTGGGACCTGACCGCGCGCTTCCCGGAGATCGCGCACAAGACGCTGATCACGTGGGGCCGCGATGACCGCTTCGTGCCGCTCGATCACGGCCTGCGCATGCTGAACACCTTCCAGGACGCGCGACTCCATGTTCTGTCGAAGTGCGGCCATTGGGTTCAATGGGAGCACGCCGAGGAATTCAACCGTCTCGTCATTGAATTCCTGAAGGGCTGACCGGAAGCAGCGACAGTACGGAGCCGGATTTAACCTGCAGCAAGTAGTCAAAACCATAATGAAACGGAGACCCGCATGTTATCCAATTTGCAGTCCGAATCAAATGTGAAGGAGGCGAGCAGCCTGCAGGGCTGGCTGCTCGTTTCCACGTGCTGGCTCGCATCGGCCGGCGCCGTACTGATCGCACCCGTGCTTCCATTCATGCAACAGGCGTTTTCCGGCCAGCCGCACGCCGACGTGCTCACGCTGATCGTGCTGGTGATTCCCGGCCTCATGATCGCGCTGTTCGGCCCGCTGATGGGCGCGCTGATCGACGTCGTGGGACGCAAGCGCCTGTATCTGATCTCGGTGGCGATCTACGCGATTGCGGGCACCTTGCCGTTTTTTCTGCACAGCCTCTATGCGATTCTCGCGACGCGCGTCGTGGTCGGCATCGCCGAGGCCGCGATTACGACGATCTCGACCACGCTCACCGCCGATTACTTCAGCGGCCGGGCGCGCGAAAAATGGCTGACCGTCCAGTTGGGCTCGGCCTCGATCGTCGCCGTGGTGATGTTCGCGCTGGGCGGCGTGCTCGGCGGCTTTGCCACCGGTTGGCGCACGCCGTTCCTCGTCTATGGCGCCGCAGTGATTTTCCTGCCGCTCATCGCCGTCTATGTCTGGGAGCCCGCGCAGCCCGAGGCAGCATTCAGCCAGGCCGAGACCAAGTTGCCATTTCCGTGGCGTGAAGTCGGCCACATCTGCGTGATGGCGTTGTTCACCGCGGTGATGTATTTCGTGATCACCATCCAGATCAGCTTCCTGCTCACGGCGCGCGGTGTCACGACGCCCGCGGTGATCGGGATCGGCAGCGCGATTGCCAATGCGGGCGTGCCGTTCGGCGCTTTCGTGTTCCATCGGCTGTCGCGTTGGGCGATCAACCGGCTGCTCGTCATCGCGTTCGCCATCGTCGCGGCGGGTTTCTACGTCGTGTCGACCGTCGCCAACGTCGACGTATTGATTGCGGGGGCCTTCGTGGCGTGCTTCGGCGGCGGCATCGTCATGCCGCTGATGCTGAACTGGATCATGGTCCGGCTGCCGTTCGCCCAGCGTGGCCGTGGCGCGGGGGGCTATATGGCCGCGTTCTTTCTCGGCAACTTCCTCAGCCCGCTCGTGGTCGCCGCGCTGGCCGCCAAAGCCGGCGGGCTGTTTGCCTCGATCGGATTGCTGGCGGCCGTCTGCGCAGCGGTTGCCGTCGTTGCCCTGGTTCTGGTGCTCTGCAAGCGCGGACCCACCGAAGCCGTGGGCGAGCTCGCCCATCTACCGCTGCCGCATTGAAGTGTTGAAACATTGAAGCATTGAAGTCGAATATATCTGGTGGAGTCCTTATGAAAGAGCACTACGATGCCGACGTTGCAATCGTCGGCTATGGCCCCAGCGGCATTATCGCCGCGCTAACCCTCGCGAAATACGGTATCTCCACCGTTGTATTCGAACGGCATCGCGACATCTATCCTCGTGCCCGTGCCGTGACGGTCAACGACTGGACCATGCGCATTTTCCAGAACCTGGGCGTCGATGAAGCGGTGCTCAAATGCATCGACCCGCAGCGCGCGCTGCGCTGGATGCGCTACGACGGCACCGAGATCATGCGCATCGAGCATCCGCCTTCGACGCTCGGCATCAAGTCGCGCCAGTTCAATATCTATCAGCCTACGATGGAAGCGACGTTGCGCGAATGCGCCGCGGCGCGTGAAGAGATCGACGTGCGCTACGGCATGGACGTGGTGTCGCTGACGCAGGACAACGACGGTGTCACGCTGGGCGCAAAGGATGCTGCGACGGGCGCGGTCACGCAGACGCGCGTGCGCTATGCGATTGGCTGCGACGGAGGCAGCAGCGCCACGCGTTCGATGATCGACGTGAAGCTGCTGGGCGACACGCTCGACGTGATGTGGATCGTCATCGACTGCCGCGTCAAGCGCTGGTGGCCCGACCGGAACCTGCTGACCTTCTGGTCCGACAAGGAGCGTCCCGTGGTCGACATCGCGCTGTCCGGCGGCAACCACCGCTGGGAGCTGCCGCTCAAACCCGGTGAGACCGAAGCGGACTTCGCGACGCAGGAGCAGGTCTGGCCGTTGCTCAGAGCACTTGGCGTGAGCGAGGACGACGTGGAGATTCACCAGCACGCGTTCTATCGCCACCATACGCGCATGGCGGACAAGTGGCGCGTCGGGCGCGTTTTCCTGGCCGGCGATGCCGCGCATCTGATGCCGCCCTGGGCGGGCGCCGGCATGCAGACCGGGATGCGCGACGCGTTCGATCTGGGCTGGAAGCTCGCAGGCGTGATCAACGGCACTTTGCCCGAGTATTTTCTCGACACCTACGAAGCGGAACGCCGGCCCAACGCCGCGTTCTACACCCAGCTCGCCGTTCAGCTGGGCCGCGTGATCAAGCAGGAGCTCTCGGAAGAAGAGCAGGCCGCGCTCAGCGCGCCGCCGCCCGAGAACGCGCCGGAACCGCCGCTGATCGCACCGCCCGTGCTCGCTTCGGGCTGGCTGCGTGGCCCCGTCGCCGATGACAGCATCGTCGGCCGGATGGTGCCGCAACCGGTGGTGGGCGACACGCGCGGGGTGATGGCGCGCCTCGACGAGCTGCTTGGCGATCGATTCGTACTGCTTGGCGATAACGTCGACCCCGCCACGTTGCTCACGCCCGGCGAGAAAGCGGCGTGGGACAAGCTGGGAGCGCGCTACCTGGCCTTGCGTCACCAGGACCAGCACACCGCGGGCCCCGATGAACTGATCGACCTCGACGGCGTACTGCGGCCGTGGCTGCGCAAGTACGGCGTGCGTGCGGTCGCATTGCGCCCCGACCGGTTCGTCGCCGCGGCCGATGTGAGCGGTCTTTCGGTGCCGGCTTGACGCCTTTCTGCGTGGGCAGTGCCCGCGCAGCGCTTCGTCGAGCTGTTGGCGCGAGAAGCAAGATGAGGGAGGCCGCGGGGCCTCCCCCGATAGATCCAACGAGGGAGGCATCCACCGATGTCCGATATCTCCGTAGTCAATACACTCGCCGCGCGCCTGCGCAACGCCGAAGCTTCGCGTGAGGTGATCGAGCCCGTACGCGGGCAGATT
>NZ_CAJMZF010000026.1:0-107872 GCF_905220245.1 Paraburkholderia sp. J63
AGGTGTAGCCAGATACCGGCTTTCCTCAGAGCACCTTCTGGATACTGAAGACACCACCGATGCTGCGAGATCGGCGTCAAGCAGGTCGCGAATATGTGTTCCGATGCCCTTCACCTGACGTGTGGCGCAACGGACGTAAATATCGCGCCAGTCAGGTATGGATGGCGCCTTTGCAGCAAACGCAGGGGGGCGCTGGCCCACTCACGAGCATGCAGTGCAGCGTCGACGCGAGGCATCCAAAAAATCCGAAACGGCTCCCCGGCGTAGGTTTATGCGGAAAAAACGCGCCGCGCAGGTTTTCTCGCAACGGGAGAAAAACCTACGCCGAGATAGCAAGCCCGGATGGCGAAACGTGAAGTGAGACCCATTTGTCAAGCGTTCTCAGATGAGAAATAAATCCATTTAAACCAATACATTACAAACAAATAATTCAAATCCAGACCGCATCTGGTGAAGCCTTATATTTCATTTCCTTCATTCGCTCATTATTTTTAGCGATTCGAAAAATTCTGGCTATAGCGTCACTCAACACCCACATAAATTGTTATAAATCAATCACTTGCCCCTCCTAAATCAGGACAGCGTATCTCTATGCAATCCTAAACTACTCATTCTCTTCGAAGTAATGCCCGAACTTAACCTGCTTCGTGCGGATATAGCGCTCGTTTTCCTCGCGCATCGGAATCGCCAGCGCAACGCGCTCGATCACCGGAATACCGTGCTTCGAGAGCGTGTCGAACTTCTTCGGGTTATTGCTCATCAGCCGCACCGACGTGACCTTCAAAAGACGCAGGATCGCCGCCGCCGAATCGTATTCGCGCGCGTCGTCGGGCAGGCCGAGGTCGAGATTCGCCTCGACGGTGTCGCGGCCCTGCTGCTGCAACTGATAGGCGCGAATCTTGTTGGACAGGCCGATGCCACGGCCCTCGTGGCCGCGCAGATAGAGCAGCACGCCGCGCCCCTCGGCCGCGATGTAGCGCAGCGCGAGGTCGAGCTGCTCGCCGCAGTCGCAGCGGTACGAGCCGAACACGTCGCCGGTCAGGCATTCGGAATGCAGGCGCGCGAGTACCGGCTCGCCGCTCCCCACGTCGCCCATCACGAGCGCGACGTGCTCGGCGCCGCCGTCCTTGACCCGATAGACATAGGACTCGAACGTGCCGTAACGGGTGGGCAGCGTGGCGGCCGCGTCAAGCACGACGCATTCGTTGGCGTTATCGCCGTCCGCGCAGGACGACTCTTGAAGCGTAGGCATGATCTGGAACAAATGACTGGCATAAACCGGCCAACGGCCGGATCGAAGTTTGGAACCGGAGTGTACCGCCATTTGGCCCATCCCGCCCCGGTCCCCCCGGTTCTGCGTGCCGTCGCGCGCATATCCGCACGCCGCATCCGCCCCCATCCGCCTATACTGGTATGGCTTTCATGGCTTACTGAATGGCTGACTGAACGGGCACGAACGGCGCGCACCCCGCCCGTGCCACATCACGCAATGTCCGAACGACAAGAAGGACGAACAGGAGTCGCCCTATGACGAGCGTTGCCCAGGTACTCAAATCCAAGCCGGAACAGGTGGTCCATACGATCGCCGCAAGCGATTCCGTGTTCAACGCCATTCGCCTGATGGCCGACAAGCAGATCGGCGCGCTGGTGGTCACCGACGGCGAGGCGATCGTCGGCATCGTCACCGAGCGCGACTACGCGCGCAAGATCGTGCTGATGGACCGATCGTCCAAGACGACCGCCGTGCGCGACATCATGAGCCCGCACGTGCGCTTCGTGCAGCTCGATCAGACCACCTACGACTGCATGGCGCTCATGACCGAACGGCGCATGCGGCACCTTCCCGTCATCGAGGAAGGCAAGCTCGTGGGCATGGTGTCGATCGGCGACCTCGTGAAGGAGATCATCGCCGAACAGCAATTCACGATCTCGCAGCTCGAGCACTACATCACCGGTGGCCCCGGCACCTGACGGCGCGCGGCGCGCAAGGCGGCTTCCGGGCCAGGAGCGCCCGCCGATGCCTCGCATCGGCGTTTTGCTCGCTCAGCAAAAAAAGCCCAATCCGGGGCGGGTTGGGCGAAGCCACCTTCCGGCGGCGGAGGTTCCACGCATGAAAATCGTGCGGGCGCCTGCGAACCGGCGAGCTGTCAGGCGGGCATCGCCCGGCTGACAGCTCGCCGGTTCGAGGCGGGGGCGCAAGCTGCGCGCCCATCCGGGCTGGCTGAATCAGCGCTGACTAGCTAGCGCGCGAGGAATACTGGACACGAGGCGTCGGACGCGAAGCGCCAGCCGCATCGCGGCTGGCCTGCGCGCCGTGCCGGAACGCCGGGGTCAGTGACCGAAATAGACTGCCTGCGAAGGAGCCACGCGCATCTCCGGCTGGCCCGATTGCATCGTGCCTGCGGGCGCGCCGCCGTAGCCGGTGGTGTCGGCGGCCGGCAATTGCGTCTGGGCCATGCCTTCTTGCTGCGTCGCGCGCGCTTCGGCGGCCTGGATGTCACGCGGATAGGTGGCGTCGTCGGCGGTTGCCGGGTTGTAGCCGGCCTGCTCGAGCTGGATGAGTTCCTGACGCACTTCGGCGCGGGTCTTCGGTGCGTTCGTCTGGTCCTGCGCGAACGAGAGCGCCGGGGCGGCAAGGAGCGCCGCAACGGCTGCGGCTTGAATCAGGGTACGGGTCTTCATGATCACTTACCTCCATTGCTTGTTGTGGCCGGCCTGCAACGCCTGGCTGCGAACCGACAATTTCAGTTTATTGAGCCCGGAGATAAGGGCAAATACCTATTTCTCAAAAATACAGTTCCCACCCTCGCAACAATGCAATATGCAAAAAACCGGCCTCAGACGCCGCTCGTCAGCAGCTTGCGCGGGCCGCTGACGAAGGAGCTGCCCAGCTCGTAGAAGCGCAGCAGCCGGTGCGTTTCGCGCGAGAGGCCGATGCGCGTCGTTACGCCCACGGCGCGAGTCGTTTCCTGCTGTGGCGCGATTTGCAGGGGTTCTTGCACCGTTTTTTGCGGCGCTTTTCGCACCGCCTTTTGCCCCGTTTCGTCGAGGCGTCCGATCCATAGCCCTTGCCCGCTGCAAAGGTCGACGCCATCGAATGACGCGCCGATGCCATACGCCTGCGTGAGCCGCCCCGGTCCGCGCGCGAGGTCGCGCAGCGGCGCGCCACCGCGCCGCTGCGCCATGACCGCCAGCCCTTCGAGCGGCTCGACGGCGCGAAACAGCACGCCCGCGCCCACCTCCTCCGCCTCGCTCGACATGTTGAGCATCCAGGCGCTGCCGTAAGTGAGCCGCACGTAGGCATGGCCGCGCGCGAGGAACATCGACGCGTTCCAGGCGCGCCGGCCGATAAACGCGTGACTCGTCGAATCGCCAACCGGATAGGCTTCCATTTCGACGATGCGTCCCGCTAGGCGCGCGTCGTCGGCGCCTTCGCCGGAGTCGCGAACCAGATACTTGCCGACCATGAAGCGCGCGAGCTCGACGGTATCGACGGGCAGTTCCTCGCGGCGCAGCGCCACGATGGGCAATGCAACGGACGCGTCGATGGACGGCGTCCTCGCGCGGCTGGCTAACGTCGACATGGGGCAGCTCTCCGAGGTGGGCACGAGGTGGGCATTGTTCGGACGTGCCCGATCAATCGAAGGCCATACGCGATCGTTGTTCCGGCTCACGGCGCCTGGACGCATGCGGCGGCACGGTTACGGCCTTTCGGGGACCGGCCGAGTGTAGCGCCGCCGTCCGGCGCACGCACGCTAAGCCGCCGCCACACCCACACCGCATCAGAACCACGCGCGCCGCCTCGTTGCGCTACCATCGTCGGCATGGGCGCGCGCCATGCGGCCGCGCGATCTCCAACCCAATCCCGGAGCCGCCACAATGGATGAAACACGCGCAATCCAGTTTCTCTCCGAAGTCCGCAAACCGCTGCTCACTCTGCACAAGGCGATCCTCGACCACGAGCGCGCCGAGTACGAACGCGAGTTCGGGCCCACCACGCCGGCCGCCTTCCTGCAGGTGCTGATCAATGGCTCGGGGTTCCGCTGGCTCATGCCGCTCTCGACGGTGATCGCGAACGTCGACGAAACGCTCGACGCCAAGGACGCGAAAGCCGAAGACCGCGTGGGCGCCGCCGAAGGCGTGGCGGAGCTCTTCGCGGGCGAGGAATCGGTGGAGTTCTTCGAGCGTTATCAGGCTCTTTTGCAAAAGAGTCCCGAAGTGCTGCATCAGCACGGCGTGGTCGCGAAGCTGCTGAACGGGATCAAAAACTGAGGGCGCGATGAGGCCGGCGGCGCCTGCTTGCGCGTTATTCGTGCGCTATGCCTGACGCGCCGGCTTGCGCCGCGCAGATCCGCCGCCTTCCCCATTTCCGCCACCCCCGGCCGGGTTCGCCTTGGCGGCGTTCAGGCGCCGCCAAAGCGTCGTCTTGCTGATGCCGAGCTGCGCGCACACGCGGTCGCGGTCGCCGCCATGCGCTTCGAGTGCCGCGCGGATCTCGTCGGCTTCCACGGTCAGGCTGCGCTCGCGCAAGGTGAGCGGCTGATCGGCCAGGTCAGGCGCATCGGTCGCATCGTCCTGTAATGCCCCAGCGGCCCGCGCAATCATCGCCCGCGCCGCGCCGCCGCGCACCTCGAACACCTCCGGCGCGATCGCACGCAGCACCTCGGGCGTGAGCACGTCCACGTCCGAATCCGCGAGCTCCACCACCATCCGCTCCACCACGTTCTGCAATTCGCGCACGTTGCCGGGCCACGCGTGCCGAGCCAGCGCGTCGCCCACGGGCGCGAGCGCGCGCATCGCGTCGTCCTGGGTCCGGATGCGCAGCGCCACGCGCGGCTCGCGGCGCGCCGACTGCAGCAGCAGTTCGGCCGCGAGCGGCACGATGTCGGCGCCGCGTTCGCGCAGCGGCGGAATCGCCAGATTCAGAATGTTCAGGCGGTAGAACAGGTCCGCGCGGAACTCGCCCGACTCGATCTGCTCGGTGAGCGCACGGTGCGTGGCCGCCACCACGCGCACGTCCACGCGCGTGGGCTCGGTGGCGCCCAGACGCACCACCTCGCGTTCCTGGAGCACGCGCAAAAGGCGGCTTTGCAGCGGCAGCGGCATCTCGCCGATCTCGTCGAGAAAAAGCGTGCCGCGGTGCGCCGCCTCGATCAGCCCGACCTTGCCGCCACGCCGCGCGCCCGTGAACGCGCCTTCCTCGTAGCCGAACAGCTCGCTCTCGAGCAGCGCCTCGGGAAACGCGCCGCAATTGATCGCGACGAACGGGAAATCGCGCCGCGCGCTCTCGCGGTGGATGCCCTGCGCGACCATCTCCTTACCGGTGCCGCTTTCGCCGCGGATCAGTACGGTGGCGTCCGAGCGCGCGTAGCGCTGCGCGAGCTGGCGCACGCGCGCGATGCCCGGCGTCGCGCCGCTCAGGTCGGTGAGCCGGTAGCGCGCCACGAACTGCTGGGAGCGCTGGCGCGAGCGCAAGGTGCGATCGAGCCGTTCCACCGCGCGCGATTCCTGGAACGTGAGCACGGCGCCCGAGGTCACGCCGTTGTCGACGAGCGGTCCGCGATGCACGACATAGCTCACGCCGCGCACGGTTTCGAGCGATTCGCCGTCGGTGTCGGGCAGCGTGAAGGCGATGTCGGGAGCGATGTCTTCGAGCGAACGGCCCGACGCCATGGCCGGATCGATGCCGAGCACGGCGGCGAGGCGCTGGTTGATCGCCTCCACGCGCCCGTTGGCGTCGAGCGCCACCACTCCGTCGCGCAGATGCTGGAGCACGCTGTCGAGGCGCTGGCGCCGCTGCGTCTCGCGCCACGTGGCCTGCACGACTTCGAGCGCGTTGTCGAAGGCGAGACGCACCGAGGAGCGCGAGTAGACGAAAAACGGCGCGAGCCCGAGCCGCGCCGCGAGATCGTTCACATGACCCGGCCCCACGACCGCGCCCACGCCCCGGTCGCGCAGATCCAGCACGCAGGCCTCGGCGTCCTGCACGGTGCGGTATGAGGCGAACACCACGTCGATCCCATAGGCGCTCGCGAAGCGCCGCACTTCCGAGGGCGTCTCGCCATAGGTCACGAGCGCGACGAGATCGGCCTCGCGGCGCGCGCGCGCGAGCGCCTGCATCACGTCGAAGCCCGTGGGCTGCACGAGCACCACGGGCAGGTCGATGCGCGCCTTCAGCCAGGTGCCGTTCGAGCCCGCCGCCACGACCACGTCGGGCCGCTGATTCGGCCCCGCGGCGGCGATTTCGGCCGCGGCTTCCTCGAAGCCGCGCGGGACCACGCGCAGGTCGGCGAGGCCGTCGTATTCGCCGGCGATGTCGCGAAACAGGTCGCGCAGGCGGCTGATGCCCATGGCCCAGACGCGCGGGCGAAATTCGGAGGTAGAGGGAAAGCGGTTCATGGGACGTCGGTCCGTCGTTTCATCGTCGTTTCATTATCGCGCCTGGATTTCAGTTTTGAAATCGCAATTTCACGAGAGAAATCGGGGCCGAAGCGTCCCGCGGTCTATCCGACGCAAAATCAACGCATTAGCGACCGGCCTCCGCGCTGGCACGGTATCTGCAGTATTAGCGCCGATTCCTTCGGAGACTTCACGCATGAATACGAAATCCCCCGCAAGCGCCGGCGCGAAATTCCGCGCGGCCGTGGCCGCCGAACAACCGCTGCAGGTCGTGGGCGCCATCACCGCCTACGCCGCCAAGCTCGCCGAGCAGACCGGCTTCAAGGCCGTGTACCTCTCGGGCGGCGGCGTGGCCGCGAACTCGCTCGGTGTGCCGGACCTCGGCATCAGCACCATGGACGACGTGCTGATCGACGCGCGCCGCATCACCGACGCCGTCGACATCCCGCTGATGGTCGACATCGACACCGGCTGGGGCGGCGCCTTCAACATCGCGCGCACGATCAAGTCGTTCATCAAGGCCGGCGTCGCGGCCGTGCACATGGAAGACCAGGTGGGCCAGAAGCGCTGCGGCCATCGTCCGGGCAAGGAAGTCGTGCCCACCGACGAGATGGTGGACCGCGTGAAGGCCGCCGTGGACGCGCGCACCGACGAGAACTTCGTGATCATGGCGCGCACCGACGCGGCGGCCGTGGAAGGTATCGACGCGGCCATCGAGCGGGCGGTCGCCTACGTGGAAGCCGGCGCCGACATGATCTTCCCCGAAGCCATGAAGACGCTCGACGACTACCGCCGCTTCCGTGCCGCGGTGAAGGTGCCGATCCTCGCGAACCTGACCGAGTTCGGCTCCACGCCGTTCTTCACGACCGAAGAACTGAAGAGCGCCAACGTCGACATCGCGCTCTACTGCTGCGGCGCATACCGCGCGATGAACGCGGCGGCGCTGAACTTCTACGAGACGGTCAAGCGCGACGGCACGCAGAAGGCCGCCGTCTCGACGATGCAGTCGCGCGAGGACCTCTACAAGTACCTCGGCTATCACGCCTACGAAGACAAGCTCGACGCACTGTTCGCCGCGAAGAAGTAACGCTGCGCAACCATTCAATCATCTGCCAGATTAGAGAGAGGAAGGACGACACCATGAGCGAAACCGACAACACCACGCAAACCGCAGGCGGCTTCAAGCCGAAGAAGTCCGTCGCGCTGTCCGGCGTGGCGGCGGGCAACACCGCGCTGTGCACGGTGGGCCGCACCGGCAACGATCTGCACTACCGCGGCTACGACATTCTCGACCTCGCCACCGCGTGCGAATTCGAAGAAGTCGCCTACCTGCTCGTGCACGGCAAGCTGCCGAACACGGCCGAACTGGCCGCCTACAAGACCAAACTGAAGGCGCTTCGCGGCCTGCCCGCGAACGTGAAGGCAGCGCTCGAATGGGTGCCCGCTTCGGCGCACCCGATGGACGTGATGCGCACCGGCGTGTCGGTGCTCGGCACCGTGCTGCCGGAGAAGGACGACCACAACCTGCCCGGCGCGCGCGATATCGCCGACCGCCTGATGGCTTCGCTCGGCTCGATGCTGCTCTACTGGTATCACTACTCGCACAACGGCAAGCGCATCGAAGTGGAAACCGACGACGACTCGATCGGCGGCCACTTCCTGCATCTGCTGCATGGCCGCGAGCCGTCGAAGTCGTGGGTCGACGCGATGCACGTGTCGCTCAACCTCTACGCCGAGCACGAGTTCAACGCCTCGACCTTCACGGGCCGCGTGATCGCGGGCACGGGCTCGGACATCTACTCTGCCATCACGGGCGCGATCGGCGCGCTGCGCGGTCCGAAGCACGGCGGCGCCAATGAAGTCGCGTTCGAGATCCAGTCGCGCTATGAAACGCCGGACCAGGCGGAAGCCGACATCCGCCGCCGCGTGGAAGCGAAAGAAGTCGTGATCGGCTTCGGCCACCCGGTCTACACGATTTCGGACCCGCGCAACAAGGTCATCAAGGAAGTCGCGAAGAAGCTCTCGAAGGAACAGTCGAACCTGAAGCTGTTCGACATCGCCGAGCGCCTCGAATCGACGATGTGGGAAGTCAAGAAGATGTTCCCGAACCTCGACTGGTTCAGCGCGGTTTCGTATCACATGATGGGCGTGCCGACGGCCATGTTCACGCCGCTCTTCGTGATCTCGCGCACGGCCGGCTGGAGCGCGCACATCATCGAGCAGCGCATCGACAACAAGATCATCCGCCCGAGCGCCAACTATACGGGTCCGGAGAATCTGAAGTTCGCGCCGATCGGCAAGCGCTGATCTCGCGCGCCTTGCAGCATCGTTAGCCATTCGGCTAATGGGAAACGGAGACGATGCGTCGTAGAGTGACGACATCGTCTCCGGTCCCATGCAGCGCTCCCCGCTTACTACATCATTGGTCCCCACAGCCGTGAATACCGCCTACCGCAAGCCCCTACCCGGCACCCGGCTCGAATACTTCGACGCGCGCGAAGCCGTCGAGGCCATCGAGCCCGGCGCCTGGGACACGTTGCCCTACACCTCGCGCGTGCTCGCCGAAAACCTCGTGCGCCGCTGCGACCCGGCCACGCTCACCGCATCGCTTACGCAGCTCATCAAGCGCAAGCGCGACCTCGACTTCCCGTGGTTCCCGGCGCGCGTCGTGTGCCACGACATCCTCGGGCAAACCGCGCTCGTCGATCTCGCGGGCCTGCGCGACGCCATCGCGGACCAGGGCGGCGACCCCGCCAAGGTGAACCCGGTCGTGCCGGTGCAATTGATCGTCGACCACTCGCTCGCCGTGGAATGCGGCGGCTTCGACCCGGACGCGTTCAAGAAGAACCGCGCGATCGAAGACCGGCGCAACGAGGACCGCTTCGACTTCATCAACTGGACGAAGAAAGCGTTCAAGAACGTCGACGTGATTCCGCCCGGCAACGGCATCATGCATCAGATCAATCTGGAGAAGATGTCGCCCGTGATCCAGGCGCGCGACGGCGTGGCGTTCCCCGACACCTGTGTGGGCACGGACAGCCACACGCCGCACGTGGACGCGCTCGGCGTGATCGCCATCGGCGTGGGCGGCCTCGAAGCCGAGAACGTCATGCTCGGCCGCGCCTCGTGGATGCGCCTGCCCGACATCGTCGGCGTGGAGCTCACGGGCAAGCGCCAGCCCGGCATCACGGCCACCGACATCGTGCTCGCCCTCACCGAGTTCCTGCGCAAGGAAAAGGTCGTGGGCGCGTATCTGGAGTTCCGCGGCGCGGGCGCGTCGAGCCTCACTTTGGGCGACCGCGCGACCATCTCGAACATGGCGCCCGAATACGGCGCCACGGCCGCGATGTTCTTCATCGACAACCAGACGCTCGACTATCTGCGCCTCACGGGCCGCGAGGAAGAGCAGGTCAAGCTCGTCGAAACCTATGCGAAGACCGCGGGCCTCTGGGCCGATACGCTCGCCCATGCGCAATACGAGCGCACGCTGACGTTCGATCTCTCGAGCGTCGTGCGCAACATGGCCGGTCCGTCGAACCCGCACAAGCGCCTGCCCACCTCGGATCTCGCCGAGCGCGGCATCGCGGGCAAGTGGGAAGAAACGCCGGGGCAGATGCCCGATGGCGCGGTCATCATCGCTGCCATCACGAGCTGCACGAACACCAGCAATCCGCGTAACGTGATCGCCGCCGCGCTGCTCGCGCGCAACGCGAACGCGCGCGGCCTCACGCGCAAGCCGTGGGTGAAGAGCTCGCTGGCGCCGGGGTCGAAGGCCGTGGAGCTGTACCTCGAAGAAGCGAAGCTGCTGCCGGATCTGGAGAAACTCGGCTTTGGCATCGTGGCGTTTGCGTGCACGACCTGTAACGGCATGTCGGGGGCGCTCGATCCGAAGATCCAGCAGGAGATCGTCGATCGCGACCTGTACTCGACCGCCGTGCTCTCGGGCAACCGCAACTTCGACGGCCGGATCCATCCGTACGCGAAGCAGGCCTTCCTCGCCTCGCCGCCGCTCGTGGTTGCCTATGCCATCGCGGGCACGATCCGCTTCGACATCGAGCAGGACTCGCTGGGCACGGATCAGAACGGCAAGCCGGTGTACCTCAAGGACATCTGGCCGAGCGACGAGGAAATCGACGCCATCGTCGCGCAGAGCGTGAAGCCCGAGCAGTTCCGCAAGGTCTACGAACCGATGTTCGCGGCCACGGCCGCGAGCGGCGAGACCACGGACCCGCTCTACGACTGGCGCGCGCAAAGCACCTATATCCGCCGTCCGCCGTACTGGGAAGGCGCGCTCGCGGGCGAGCGCACGCTGAAGGGCCTGCGTCCGCTCGCCGTGCTCGGCGACAACATCACGACCGACCACCTCTCGCCGTCCAACGCGATCCTGCTGGACAGCGCGGCCGGTGAATACCTCGCGAAAATGGGCTTGCCCGAAGAGGACTTCAACTCGTACGCGACGCACCGCGGCGACCACCTCACGGCGCAGCGCGCGACCTTCGCGAACCCGACGCTCATCAACGAGATGGCCGTGGTGGACGGCGCCGTGAAGAAGGGTTCGCTCGCGCGTATCGAGCCCGAGGGCAAGGTCACGCGCATGTGGGAAGCCATCGAAACCTACATGGAGCGCAAGCAGCCGCTCATCATCGTCGCGGGTGCCGATTACGGCCAAGGTTCCTCGCGTGACTGGGCGGCCAAGGGCGTGCGGCTTGCGGGCGTGGAGGTGATCGTGGCGGAGGGCTTCGAGCGTATTCACCGCACGAACCTGATCGGCATGGGCGTGCTGCCGCTGGAGTTCAAGGCGGGCACGAACCGCACGACGCTGGGCATCGACGGCACTGAAACGTATGACGTAATCGGCGAGCGCACGCCGCGCGCCGACCTCACGCTCGTGATCCACCGCAGGAACGGCGAGCGCGTGGAAGTGCCGGTGACCTGCCGCCTGGATACGGCCGAAGAAGTGTCGATCTACGAAGCGGGCGGCGTGCTGCAGCGCTTCGCGCAGGACTTCCTGGAGTCCTCGCAAGCGGCATAACCGCGCTAGCCCCTCTCCCCATGGGGGAGAGGGGAAAGGGCAGAGGAAGCACGATGAACCAAACCCAGCGAGCCCGAGCACTACGCCAAAACATGACCGAAGCAGAACGACTGCTCTGGCACCACCTCCGCGCGCATCGTCTGCACGGTCAGAAATTCCGCCGGCAGCAACCCATCGGGCCGTATATCGTTGACTTCGTGCACTTCGGTGCGCGCCTCGTCATCGAAGCCGATGGAGGGCAACACAATGGCAGCGCCAGCGATGCAAGGCGTGACGCGTGGTTGAAGCACCAGGGCTTTACGGTGCTGCGCTTCTGGAACAACGACGTATTGCTGAGCATTGAAGCGGTACTTGAGGCGATCCTTGACGCACTCCCGCTCTCCCCCTCTTCCCTCTCCCCCGGCCCCTCTCCCTCTGGGAGAGGGGAGAATCTAGAGAATTGCATCCATACGGGATTTTCATGAGCCATCAACCCCAGATCAAAATCCCCGCCACCTATATGCGCGGCGGCACCAGCAAAGGCGTGTTCTTCCGACTCCAGGACCTGCCTGAAGCCGCGCAACAACCCGGCGTTGCACGCGACAAGCTGCTCATGCGCGTGATCGGCAGCCCCGACCCGTACGGCAAGCAGATCGACGGCATGGGCAGCGCCACCTCCAGCACGAGCAAAACCGTGATCGTCGCCAAAAGCACCAAGCCCGGTCACGACGTCGACTATCTGTTCGGCCAGGTCGCCATCGATCGCGCATTCGTCGACTGGAGCGGCAACTGCGGCAATCTCTCGGCGGCCGTGGGGCCGTTCGCGATCAGCGGCGGCCTGATCGACGCGAGCCGCATTCCCGACAACGGCGTCGTCACCGTGCGCATCTGGCAGGCCAACATCGGCAAGACCATCGTCGCGCATGTGCCCATCACGAACGGCCAGGTGCAGGAAACCGGCGACTTCGAGCTGGACGGCGTGACCTTCCCCGCCGCCGAAGTGCAGCTCGAATTCCTCGACCCCGCCGCCGAGGAAGAAGGCGCGGGCGGCGCGATGTTCCCCACCGGCCAGCTCGTCGACGACCTCGAAGTGCCGGGCGTCGGCACGCTCAAGGCCACGATGATCAATGCGGGCATCCCGACGATCTTCGTGAACGCCGAGGCCATCGGCTACACGGGCACGGAGCTGCAAGACGCGATCAATAGCGACGCCGAGGCGCTGAAGAAGTTCGAGACCATCCGCGCGTACGGCGCCTTGCGCATGGGCCTCATCAAGAGCCTCGACGAGATCGCCACGCGCCAGCACACGCCCAAGGTCGCCTTCGTGGCGAAGCCGCAGCCCTACACGGCGTCGAGCGGCAAGCGCGTGGAAGCCGGCGACGTCGATCTGCTGGTGCGCGCAATGTCGATGGGCAAGCTCCACCACGCCATGATGGGCACGGCGGCGGTGGCGATCGGCACGGCGGCGGCCATTCCGGGCACGCTCGTGAATCTCGCCGCGGGCGGCGGCGAGCGCAATGCGGTGCGCTTCGGGCATCCGTCGGGCACGCTGCGCGTGGGCGCCGAGGCAAGCGAGGAAAACGGCGAGTGGACGGTCAAGAAGGCCATCATGAGCCGCAGCGCGCGCGTGCTGATGGAAGGCGCGGTGCGAGTGCCGGGGGATGCGTTTTAAAGAAGAAGCAGAAGAAGCGCACTGCTCGCGCTGATTTAAACGACGCCCTGACGCTGCGATGCGTCAGGGCGTTTTACCTTAAGGCAGTGCTTTTTGACCAAACAACTGGACCGATCATGGAAGCATCGAAATCAGCATCACTTGATGCTATATTTTATGCCTCTACACCAAGAGGTAACTGTCATGCGCACCACCCTTGCTCTCGACGACGACTTGATCGCCAAGGCCCAGGCCTATACCGGTCTGGAAGAAAAGACGGCGCTCGTGCGCGAGGCCCTCAAAGCCCTTATCCAGCGCGAGGCAGCGCGACGGCTTGCGAACCTTGGCGGCAGTCAACCCGGCATCGTGGCCGCGCCGCGCCGCCGGACGGATGTCGAATGATTCTCGTCGACACATCGATCTGGATCGACCATTTCAACGCGGCCGATCCCCTGCTGGTCGGCCTGCTCACCGACGAGCGCGTGCTCGCGCATGCTTATGTGATTGGGGAAATCTCGCTAGGCAGCCTGCGCGAGCGCGATATCGTCCTCGGCGCGCTGCGCGACTTGCCGGCGGTGCCCGTCGCCACGCCGGAAGAGACGTTCTATCTGATCGAGCAGGCGAAGCTGGCCAATCGCGGCATTGGCTACGTCGATACCAGTCTGCTTGCGTCGGCCCGTCTGCAGCCCGGCGTCACGATCTGGACGCGGGACAAGCGGCTTGGAAAGGTAGCCGGCGAGTTCGGTCTTGCCGCGCAAGTCGGGCATTAAATCGGGCACTAGAATCGGCCATTAAAAGCGCGACGCCCTTGCGCCGCGATCCGGAACGGCGCGCTCAGCCCTGCGGCGACGACGGCAGATACGGCATCGGATCGACCGGCTTGCCATCGCGGCGCACCTCGAACAGCACCGCCACGCGGTCGTTGTTCTCGCTGCCCATCTCCGCGATCTGCTGGCCCTGGTGGACCATGTCGCCCGTCTTCACGAGCAGGCGCCGGTTGTGCGAATAGGCGGTCAGGAAGTCCTTGTTGTGCTGGACGATGATCAGGCTGCCGTACTCGTTGAGCCCGGTGCCCGCGTACATGACCTTGCCGTCGGCGGCGGCGATCACGGGGTCGCCGGCCTTGCCCGCGATCTCGATGCCGCGCGTCGCGCCCGGCTCGAACGGCTCCACGACCCGGCCCTGCGCCGGCCACACCAGCGCCACGCTGCGTGCATGGCGCTTGACCTCGGCCGCGACCTCGCGGCTCTGCGCGGCATTCGTGTCGGTAGCCGCTGCGGCATTCGCGCCGCCCGTCTGGGCAGGCGCGGCAGCTTGCACCGTGATCGTCTGCTTCGAGACCAGCTTGAGCGACTGGCCGGCGCGCAGGTGGCTGTCGGGCTTGAGGCCGTTCCACGCCGCCAGCTCCTTGACCGGAACCTTGTGGCTCGACGCGATCCGCAGCAGCGAATCTCCGCGGCGCACGCGCACCCAGGTGGTTTTCGTGACGACGCGCGTGACCGGCGCGCTGGCGGCCTGTTGCTGGCTCGCCGCCGCAGCGGCTGCGGCTGCCGTTGCGGCGGCACCCGACGCGGGGCTCACAGCCGCCGACGGGTCGGGCTGGGGCTGCGAAGGCGATGGTTGCTGCTGCTGGCTAACGTTTGCGCAAGCGCCCAGCAAAGCCGCCAGGCCGAGGCCTGCAAGACGCTGCCACACGCGGCGCGTCAGACCGCTGGCGCGTTGACCTGAACGATCCTCGAACATGATTGTTAATCTCCTGTCGACCGGAGTGGGTGCTTCAGCTGTCGGCCGGAGTTAGTGCTTCAGCACTTACTCCGGCCCCACGCAGAGCGCTTACTCCGATCCCATGCAAAGCCGTCCATTGCAGCGGGCTACAGCGCGGCCGGGTCTGCGGCGTCTAAAACGCGCTCCCGCTCCGCTCGCCAGCCGAACGCATGTACGCATCCGGCCCGCCTCCAATTGCATTCAAATTGCACGCTTTGCCTGACAAAATCCGCTACCGTCGCGCAAAAACGGCGACGGCATTTCCGCTTCTATCTCGAAAACGGTCAGGCATTGTAAAACGCAATTCACAAAGATCACGCAGGCAACAACACTTGGATACAAATCTTAAAAAGACGAATCTTCTGTTTTACGTGGAGACCGGCTGCTTGCCGAAATAGAGCCAGATCTACGCCTTATCCATTCGACATATCGGCAGGCTGAACCAGAACTTAAGTCATGCCGTCCACTGAAAGCTCTTTGAAACTCATGTAGTATTCCCCCCGTCAGGCGCAAGGCCCGGCTCCTGGGAACCTTGGCGCGTCAATTCAGGTCATTCCTGGGGCCGCCGTTATCGTTCCCTGCCGTGCTCTTGACGCTACATGCCGCTCCGGCTTTTAGAGGAGGCGGCGCTATCGCGGCCCCGGCGCTTGCGCCACACAGGCTTCATTGGGGCTTAATTCGAAGCTTCATTCAGGGCTTCATCCGTCGCTGCCCGAGGGTTTTGCCCGAACGGCAACGCCAGGCACTGCCGCCGTCGAGCATCGCGCTCCGGCAGCGCGCCATGGCAGCGACTTTTTTGCACGCGCCAGCCCGGCCGTGCGCGCCACCCGGCCGTTTCCGGCCCATCCGGCGCGCCGTCCGGCTGACGCCGGATCCATGTCACAGTCACCCAATCGTCTCGTCGAACTCGACTTTTTTCGTGGCCTTGTCCTGCTGATCATCGTCGTCGATCACATCGGCGGCAGCATCGTCTCGCGCGTCACGCTGCACGCCTACGCGCTGTGCGACGCAGCCGAAGTATTCGTGTTCCTCGGCGGCTTCGCCACGGCCACCGCGTGGGCCGCGCTCTGCGCGCGCCGCACCGAGGCCGCCGCGCGTCAGCGCTTCATCAAGCGCGCGTTCGAGATCTACCGCGCCTTCGTGGTCACCGCGCTGCTCATGCTGCTCGTGACGGCGATCCTCGTCGCCTGCAACGTCGACGCGCCGAACCTCGCCACCACCGATCTCGACGACCTCGCGCTCGCCCCCGCCGCAGCGCTGCGCGACATCGTGCTGCTGCGCCGCCAGCCCTACCTCGCCGGCGTCCTGCCGATGTACGCGTGCTTCGCGCTGGCCGCGCCATTCGCGCTGCCGCTCGCGCGCACGCGACCGTGGCTGCTGGCCGCGATCAGCCTCGCGCTGTGGGGCATCGCTCCGCATCTCGGGCCGTGGCTGCCGCACGTCGCCGACGTCAACTGGGACTTCAATCCGTTCGGCTGGCAGCTGCTGTTCGTGGCGGGCGTGATCGCGCAGACGCAGCCGGTGTTCCAGCGCGTAACCGCGCAGCGCAAGCTCGGCACCTTCGTGACGGCGCTCGCGCTCGCCGTCGTCGTGGCGGCCGCCATCTATCGCCTGCATCTGGGCAACACCGCGCTCGACGGCGAATTCAAGCGCAATCTCGCGTGGTTCCGCGCGATCAACTTCTTCGGCGTCGCGTGGCTCACGGCCCATGTGATCCGGCTCGGCTGGGCCAGGAAACTCGCCGCCGCGCTGCCATGGGTGGGGCTCGTGGGCCGCAAGGGGCTGCTCTCGTTCGTCGCCGGCGCGGTCATTTCGCTGACGGTCGACTCGCTGCTCTACTGGTACACGGACGGCTATCTGAACGTACCGCTCGGCCTCGCCGCCGATGCCTTCGCGCTGACCGCGCTGCTTCTGGTTGCGCGCGCATCCGATCCGCTCAAGCGTCTGCTGCCTTCGCGCGCGAAGGTGTCGGCCTGAGCGGCGCCGCCGCGCTTCCGGCACGCACGGCCCGCTGCTAGCATGATCACCCCGCGCCGCCAACGCGCCTTCCTGACCGGCTCCCCTGCCATGCGCAGACACCCCCGCATCGCGCTGTTCGGCCCGCCCTTCGCTTCGCCCCGCGCGGCGCGCGGCGCAGTCCGCTTCATGGCCAATCAGGTCTTCAGGATCTTCAAGCGCGCCGCGGGCATCGAGAGCCTTCCGCAGGCTGCACACACCGTGCTCCGCGCGACGCTCGCCGCCCTCTCGGTGCTCACAGCGCTGGCCGCATTCGCCACGCCCGCCGCGGCCAGCACGGTCGCCATGCACAGCTTCCACGCGACGGCGCTCGGTCGCGACTGGTCGTACGCGGTCTACCTGCCCACCGGCTATCGCCCCGACGCGCCGCGCTACCCCGTGCTCTATCTCCTGCACGGCAACAATGGCGACGCAATGGACTGGGTCACGCAAGGCGATCTGCAGAGCACCGTCGATACGCTGATCGCCCGCCGCGAGATTCCCCCGGTGGTGATCGTGATGCCGCAAGGCGGCACCGAGTGGTACGTCGACCGCAGGGAAAAGATGGAGACGGCTTTCTTCGCCGACCTGATACCGGAGATCGAGTCGCACTTCGCCGTCGGGGACGAACGCGGCGGGCGCGCGATCGGCGGTGTCTCGATGGGCGGCTTCGGCGCGCTGCGCTACACGCTCGAGCACCCGGAGATGTTCTGCGGCACGCTGCTGCTCTCGCCGGCGATCTACTCGGGCGAGCCGCCGCCGGCGTCATCGGCGCGGCGCGTGGGCGTATTCGGCGAGCATCAGTTCGATCCGCACATCTGGCACGCGCTCAACTACCCGGCGCTCTGGAGCAGCTATTTCGGACGGCCCTGGCGCGTCCCGTTTTTCATCGCCTCGGGCGACGACGATCTCGTGATCCAGGCCGAGTCGTCGCTGCTCTACACGCGGCTGCGCGAAGCGGGCAATCCGGCGGCGCTGCGCATCGTCGACGGCGGCCATGTCTGGCCCGTCTGGCGCGAACTGCTGCCCGCCGCGCTCAAGTACACGCTCGCCTGCGTGCACGAATAGACGCGCCGGGCCCGTGCGGGCCCGATGTCACGGCCACCATCGGGACGCGGACATAAGCGGGCGTCGGGCGGCCTCACTCGGCCCAGTTCGCCCACAGCACCATTAGCACGGTCATGAGCGCCGGGCCGATGAAGATGCCGATCAGCCCAAAAGTCGTCGCGCCGCCGAGGATGCCGAACAGCACGAGCAGGAAGGGCAGACGCGTCGAATTGCCGATCAGCACGGGCCGCACGAAATGCTCGGCGACGAACACCACCACGAAGCCCCACACGGCAATCGCAATAGCCGCGACGACCGAGCCTTGCACCACGAGCCAGAGCGCCGCGCAGCAGAACACCACGGGCGCGCAGAACGGCAGCATCGCCGCAATCGCGGTGACGGTGCCGAGCAGCGCCGCATGCGGCAGGCTGGTGAACATGTAGGCGATGCCGAGCAGCACGCCCTCGCCGAGCCCGACGACCACGAGGCCTGTCACCGTCGCGCGCACCGCCGAGGCCATGCGCTGCAGCAGTTGCGCGCCGTCCGCGCCGAACGCGCGGCGCGCGCCGCGCATCACGGTCGCGGAGAGCCGCGGCCCCGCCTGGAAGATCACGAACAGCGTGACGAGCATGAAGCCGAAGATCATCGACGCGTGCAGGGCGCGCGCGCCGAAATGCCGTCCGAACGTGACGATGGCGTCGCTGTGCAGGTTCTTCATCGCGGGCGAGGCCTTGAGCGGCTGCGCGAGATTCTCCTGCCACCAGGCGCTCACCTGATGGCTGCCCACCGGCAGTTGCGCGACGAAGTCGGGCACCGGCACGCCGTTCTCCTGGGCGTCGTGCAGCCATTGATAGAGCTCGTGGGCCTCGCCGCCCGCCTGGATCGCCGTGACCGTGATCGGCAGCACGACCAGCAGCGCGATGGCCACCGTGAGCAGCGTGGCGAGCCAGGTCGTGCGGCAGCGGAACCAGCGGTGCCGCTCGATGGCCTGATAGGCCGGCCACAGGACGATGGCGACCACGCATGCCCACGCCACCGCAGGCAGGAACTCGCGCACGACCCACAGCGCGAGCAGGACGAGCGCGGTGAACAACGCGGTGGAGGCGAAGCGCTGGATTTTTTGCTCGTTTGCGGAGTTCGGAGCGGGCGGGCGATGAATCATGTAACCTCGTGAAAATTCGACAAAACGGTCCGTGCGGCGCAGCAAATCTCGCCGCGCCGAAAGCAGAACCGTGGCGCCTTGCGGTTCCGCCTGGCGCAAGTACCGCTCCAGACCGACCCGACGGCCCGCCAGCATAAGCGCGGCGCACCGAAAACGCGAACTTCGGGCCACTGCCTCAGGCCGCTTTTTCTCTGATTCGCGCGGGCTCCCGGCGTTCCATCCCCGTCTCCCAGGCCGATTTCCGTGTCGCGCTTCGCACAACACTGCGTTGCACAAATCCGGCATGTCGCGCCTTGATCGCCCGCAAACCCCCATTCGTTCGTTAACCGCAATGTGTCGCAGCGGGATTGTTGCCGTTTGTGGAATGGTGTTTCAACGGCGACACAATGGCACTTGGCGGCGCACAGGAATACAGTCCGGGCAAACCCCACTTACGGAGCCGACAATGAAAAAGAAGGCGTGTCTCGCGCTTGACGGAGCCAACGGTGAACGCATCGAAATCCTCGAACAAACGGATTCAGCGCTCGTGATCCGCTGGGTGGAACCCGGCCGCTGCCACTACGGCGAACAGCGCTGGCGCCGACGCTCGGCGCATACCTCGGGCACCTGCGCCGTCTCGCGCCGCAAGATCCGCCGCGGCGACGCCGTATTCAAGCCGGCCGAACGGCCGGCGCCGCTCAATGCCTCGGTGATGATCGCCGCCGAAGTGTTCGGCGACCTCGTCGCCAACGTGCCGTTCAGCGAAGCGGCCTGAGTACGGCCTGGTACTCGCTTTAACGCGGCCCCGCCCCTCCCGCGACCCCGAGCCGCGCTGTCAGACACGCGCGCTGCCGCTGCGGTAAGGTTGTAAAAGATGGCGCCGGCCGCGCACGACACGCGCCGCGGCGCCTCGTCCCGCAACCGCCGCCACGCTCATCGCCATCCCTGTTCCCGTCAAGCGAGGCGCGGCGCCCCGAGAGGACCCGGCCATGGCTGAAAACACGCCCCCGCTCCCGTTCGCTTCAAAGCCCGCTGTCCAGCCTTTCTCGCTCGACGTGATGCTCGAAAAGTACGCCAAGGGCGACGAGCAGACCGCCGACGACATCTATCGCCGCGTCGCCCGCGGCGTCGCGCAGGCCGAGCCGCCCGCGCAGCGCGCCGAGGTGGAAGCGCGCTTCGTCGACAACCTGCGCCACGGCGCGCTGGGCGCGGGCCGCATCATGAGCGCGGCGGGCGCCGGCATCGAGGCCACGCTCATCAACTGCTTCGTGCAGCCCGTAGGCGACAGCATCCAGGGCGTGGACGACGAAGGCCGCCCCGGCATCTACGTCGCCCTGCTGCAGGCCGCCGAGACCATGCGGCGCGGCGGCGGCGTGGGCTACAACTTCTCGGCGATCCGTCCGCGCGGCGCGTACGTCCACTCGACGGGATCGAGCGCCTCCGGGCCGTGCAGCTATATCGACGTATTCGACGCCTCGTGCCGCACCGTGGAAAGCGCGGGCTCGCGGCGCGGCGCGCAGATGGCCGTGCTCGACTGCGATCACCCCGACCTGCCCGAATTCATCGAAGCCAAGCATTCGAAGGGCCGCTGGAACAACTTCAACGTCTCGGTGGCCGTGACCGATGCGTTCATGCGCGCCGTCGAAAACGACGAAATCTGGCCGCTCGTGCATCGCGCCGAACCCTCGCCCGCGCTGCGCGCGGCGGGCGACCTCAAGCAGCGCGAAGACGGCCTGTGGGTCTATGCGGAAAAGCGCGCCCGCGCGCTCTGGGACATCATCATGCGCTCGACCTACGACGTGGCCGAGCCCGGCGTGGTGTTCATCTCGCGCATGAACGAGGACAACAATCTGCGCGCCGTGGAAAGCATCCGCGCGACCAATCCATGCGGCGAGCAACCGCTGCCCGCCTACGGCTGCTGCAATCTTGGCCCGCTCGACCTCACGCGCTTCGTGCGCGAGCCGTTCGCGCAGTTGCGCGGCGGCCAGCCCTCGTTCGACTGGGACGCGCTCGCAGCGCGCACCGCGACCCAGGTGCGCTTTCTCGACGACGTGCTCGACGTCACGCTCTGGCCGCTGCCCGAGCAGCAGGCCGAAGCGGCAGCCAAGCGGCGCATCGGCGTGGGCTTCACGGGGCTCGGCGACACGCTCGTGATGCTCGGCATCCGCTACAACTCGGAAGACGGCTGCGCGTTCGGCGCGCAAGTGGGCCGCACGATGCGCGACGCGGCGTACCGCGCGTCGGTGGCGCTCGCGCGCGAGCGCGGCGCGTTCCCGCTGTTCGACGCGAACGCCTATCTCGCGAGCGGCACCTTCGCCTCGCGGCTGCCCGAGGACCTGCAAGCCGAGATCCGCGCGCACGGCATCCGCAACAGCCATCTGCTTTCGATCGCACCCACGGGCACGGTGAGCCTCGCATTCGCCGACAACGCCTCGAACGGCATCGAGCCCGCGTTCTCGTGGACCTATCAGCGCACGCGCCGCATGGCCGACGGCAGCAACGAGAGCTTCACGGTCGAGGACCACGCGTGGCGCGTCTATCGCGAACTGGGCGGCGACGTCAATGCCTTGCCCGATTACTTCGTGAGCGCGCTGCAGATGAGCGCGCAGGAGCACGTGGCGATGATGGCGGCCGTGCAGCCGTTCGTGGACACCTCGATCTCGAAGACCGTGAACGTGCCCGCCGACTATCCGTTCGACGCCTTCGAGGACCTCTATCTCGACGCATGGCGGCGCGGGCTCAAGGGCCTCGCGACCTACCGGCCCAACGAAACGCTCGGCGCGGTGCTGCAAACGCTGCCCGCCGCCGCGGACACGCTCGACGACGCCCAGAGCGACGCCCTGCTCGACCCCTTACGCGTGGCGATCGACCATCGGCCCAAAGGCGAGCTGCCCGCCGTGATCGAGAAAATCGAATACCTCACGCAGACGGGCAAGGTCTCACTCTACGTGGCCGTCTCGTTCCTCGAAGTAACGGGCCAGGTGGGCGGCGAATCCTTGACGATCGAGCGGCCCATCGAATTCTTCATTCCCATTGGCCAGCGCGACGAGTCGCAGCAATGGATCACGGCGACCATGCGCTCGCTCTCGCTCGCCGCGCGCGGCGGCTTCGTCGCGCGCAATCTGCAGGACTTGCGCAAGGTCTCGTGGGACCGGGGCCAGGTGCGCTATGGGCAGACGCAGCGGCTCGACGGCAAGCGCACGCCGCTATGGCACGACTCCGAGGTGGCCGCCATCGCCTATGCGATCCAGCAGATCCTGCACCGGCGCGGCTTTCTGGATGCCGAGGGACGCCAGGTGCCGTCGCGGCTGCTGGCTCAGCGGCGCGCCGAAACGAGCGCGAGCGGCGCGAGCGGTTTGAACGATTCGAGCGAAGCCGACGCCGCGAGGCGAGCCGGCGACCAGGTGCTGGACGGCCCCAACGCCCTGCCCGCCGACGCGGCCCTCGCGGCGCCCCACGCGATGCTCGGCCGCAAATGCGGCTCGTGCGGCGCGAACGCCGTGATCCGGCGCGACGGCTGTGACTTCTGCACCGCGTGCGGGGAAATCGGGACCTGCGGCTAGGGAAGGTTTCCGGGGTCGCGCGTTGAACCGATCTGGTCTACTCTCTCGTTAAATCATATGAACTGACCGAGGAGACCCCGTGCTCACGTCCGCTCAGGGCGACAAGGCCTGGACCGTTGGCCTTGTGCGGCGCATTTACGTGCTCAGGGCCCTCGGTTACGCGATGGGCACGCTGCCCGTGCTGTCCTTGCTGCATCTGCAGCACGAGCCCGTATGGCTCCTCCTGAGCGTGCTGGCCGTCTGCCTGATCTGGCCGCATGTCGCCTGGCGGCTCGCGCACCCCAGCCGCGCCGATGCACCCCGCAGAGAGCGATGGAACATCCTCGTCGATTCCGCGTTCGGCGGCTGGCTCGTCGCGGTGGTCCATTTCGAGCCCGTCGCGACCGTTGTCATCGTGCTGATGTTCGCCCTCGACAACATGGCGATCGGCGGCTGGCCACTCTTCATCGCGGGGATGGGCGCCGGTGCCGTGGGTCTCATGGCCGGAGCGGCAAGCTTTGGCCTCGCCTTCTATCCGCTCAATGCGCGGATCGCGCCGATCTGGCTGCCCATCGTCTTCATCTATCCGCTCCTCTTCGCCAAGACGACACATGACGTCTCGGTGAAGCTGCTCGATCGCTCGCGCCGTCTGCGCGAGCTGAGCGAATGCGACAGCCTGACCGGACTCGCGAATCGCACCGCGGTCAGCGCGAGATTGCAGGCCCTGCTCACCGATCCCGGCCGGAGCCGCGAATCCGTTCATGTCGTGTTTCTCGATCTCGATGCCTTCAAGACCGTCAACGATGCGCTCGGGCACAGCGTCGGCGATTTGTTGCTCATGGAAGTGGCCGCGCGTCTGCGCGCCTGCACGCGCCCCGGCGACATTGTCGGTCGCTACGGCGGCGACGAGTTCATCGTCGTGGCGCCCGGCGCGTGGGACGACCCGGCGCGCCTCGATCTGCCCGAGGCCGTGCTTGCGGCCATGGCGAAGCCCGTGCTCATCGACGGGCATGAGCTCGTCATCAGCGCGAGCGTCGGCGTGAGCGTGTATCCCGCCGATGCCGGCGACGCGCAAACGCTGATCCCCTGCGCGGACATGGCGATGTACGCGGCCAAGAATCGCGGCCGCAACTGCTGGGAGCGCTACCGGCCGGACATGCGCGCGGACGCCGACGCGAAGCTCATTCTTTCGGCGCGTCTCAGACGGGCCATCGAAGCCGGCGCGCTGCGGCTGCATTACCAGCCGCTGGTCGACATGCGCGACGGCCGCGTGCTGGGCGTCGAAGCGCTCGTGCGCTGGTACGACGAGATTTATGGCGAGATCGCTCCGGCGGAGTTCGTGCCGATTGCCGAAACGTCGGGATTCGTCGCGAAGCTCGGCGAGTGGGTGCTCCGGGAAGCTTGCCGTCAGTCGGCCCTTTGGCGGCAGATGGGCATTGCGCCCCTGCGCATATCGATCAATTTGTCGCCGCTCCAGTTGCAGCGCCCCAATATCGTCGAGACGTTTCAGACTATCCTGCGCGAGACGGGCGCCGATCCGACCAGGCTCGAACTCGAGGTCACCGAAACCGCGCTGATGCAGCAGCCCGAGGTCGCCGTGCGCCGCCTTCACGAGTTTCGCTGCGCCGGTATCGGCGTGGCCGTCGACGATTTCGGCATGGGCTACTCGAGCCTGAGTCAATTGCGGGCGCTGCCCGTCGATCGCATCAAGATCGACCGCGCGTTCGTGCATAGCGTCGACGAAAGCGACACCGGCGCGATCGTGAAGGCGATCGTGACGCTGGCGAGGGCGCTTGGTTTATCGGTCATCGCCGAAGGCGTCGAAACGCTCGCGCAGCAGGAGTTTCTGCTGGCGCTCGGCTGCGTGGAGGCACAGGGGTATCGCTTCAGCAAGCCGCTCGACGCCGAGAGCATCACGCGCCTGCTCGCCGACGGCGGCCCGCTGCCGAAGCCGTCGCTCGCCGCGCGCGGCGATCAGGTCATCGTGTGAGGCGGCGGGCTGCTATGGGCTCACGCGAGCCGGCGCCGCCAGATATCCCGAGAACCCCTGCACGATGGCATCCGTCTCGCCCGCGCGCACCAGCTTGAGCACCTGCGATTCATAAGGATTGCTAGCTAACGGCCGGAACACCGCGCGCTCGCCACCCATATTGCCGAGCGCCGCAGGCACGAGCGCGATGCCCATGCCGAACTCCACCATCGTCACCACGGTCTGCCAGAGCCTTGCCTCGTGGCGGATCTGCGGACTGAAGCCGGCCTCCACGCAAGTCGCGATGATCTGATCGTGATAGTGCGGCGACACCGAGCGCGGAAACAGAATGAACGGCTCGCGCGCGAGCGTGGCGAGCTCGATGCGCCGGCGCCGCGCGTAGCGGTGCCCCGCCGGCAGGCAGCAGAGAAACGGCTCGGAGAACAGCGGCTCGGACTGCACCTCGGCCGGAAACCGCCCCCAGTGCGCGAAGCCCAGATCGATCTGCAAACGCTGAAGCGCATGTACCTGCTCGATGGTGTTCATCTCGCGCAGCACGACCTCCACGGCGGAATGATCGGCCTCGAAGCGCCGGACCGCCTCGGGCAATCCACGATAGAGCATCGAATTCACGAAGCCGATGCGCAGCCGCCCCGCGAGCCCATGCGCCGATCGCGCCGCGATACGCCGCACCTCGTCGGCCTGCTCCAGTAGCCGTCGCGCCTCCCCGAGCAGCACGTAGCCCGCGTTCGTGAGCGCGACGGCCTTGTTGGTGCGCTCCAGCAACTGCACGCCCAGTTGCTCCTCGAACTTGCGGATGTCGAAGCTCAGCGCGGGCTGCGAGATGAAGAGCCGGCGCGCCGCGCGGCCGAAGTGCAGCTCCTCGGCCACGGCCACGAAATAGCGCAATTGCTTGAGTTCCATTCCGGTGTCTCCGTCCTGATCGCTTGCCGGATCGTTGTGCTGATCGCCGGTTCGATCTTCTTCGTGGGGTTATCGATAGATACTGCTTATCGTACAGGACATCGTTTGTATTGGACCGTTATCGTCGCGCTGCCTAAGCTTGGTCCCATTGCGGCGCCCACGAGCGCCGATCCGAACAAGCCCCCTGGAGACAACCCGATGAGCGATCTTCCCGCCGTCGCCGCGCAGGCCGACGGCTCGGCCAATATTCCCGATAGCCGCGGCATCAACTTCTTCACGAGCGACCCCGGTCTGGCCCCGCTGCTGCGCAGCTATCTCGGCGACGCGGCCTACGCCGCGATCGAGCCCCAGCTCGTCACGCTCGGCCAGCGCGCCTCGGACGAGCTCGACGCACTGGCGCTCGTCGCCGACCGCAATCCGCCCACGCTGAAGCAGCGCACGCGCCGCGGCGAGCCGTTCCAGAGCCTCGAAAAGCACCCCGACTACGTCGCGCTCGAACGCGTCGCCTATGCCGAACTCGGCCTCGCAGCGATGAGCCATCGCGAGAACGCGCCCGCTCCGCTCGTGAAGTACGCGCTCACCTACCTCTTCGTGCAAGCCGAATTCGGCCTGTGCTGCCCCGTGAGCATGACCGACTCGCTCACGCGCACGCTGCGCCGCTTCGGGACGCCCGAACTGATCGCACGCTATCTGCCGATGCTCGCCTCGCGGGACTTCGACACGCTCTATCAGGGCGCGATGTTCATGACCGAGCAGGCCGCGGGCTCGGACGTCGCGCGCATCGCCACGCGCGCCACGAAAGAGCGCGGCGCGAACGGCGAAGACGTCTGGCGTCTTTATGGCGACAAGTGGTTCTGCTCGAACGCCGACGCCGATCTCGCGATGGTGCTCGCGCGCGCCGACAATGCGCCCCCCGGCATCAAGGGCCTCGCGTTGTTCCTGTTGCCGAAGACGCTGCCCGACGGCACGCGCAACGCCTATCGCATCGTGCGCCTGAAGGACAAGCTCGGCAGCCGCTCGATGGCGAGCGGCGAGATCGTGCTCGAAGGCGCGCAGGCGTATCTGATCGGCGAAGTGGGCCGCGGCTTTCATCAGATGGCCGACATGATCAACATGTCGCGTCTGTCGAACGGCGTGCGCGCGGCGGGTCTCATGCGCCGCGCGCTCACCGAAGCGCTGCACGTGGCGCGCTATCGCGAAGCATTCGGCCGCAAGCTGATCGAGATGCCGCTGATGCAGCGTCAACTGCTCAAGATGATGCTGCCCGCCGAGCAGGCGCGCACGATGTTCATGCAGATCGCCACGCTGCTCACGCGCGCCGACCGCGGCGACGAACTCGCCGCGAAGTGCGTGCGCATCCTCACGCCGCTCATCAAGTTCCGCGCGTGCCGCGATGCGCGCCGCGTGACCGGCGACGCGATGGAAGTGCGCGGCGGCGTGGGCTATATCGAGGAATGGAGCGACCCGCGCCTCGTGCGCGATGCGCATCTGGGCTCGATCTGGGAAGGCACGAGCAACATCGTCGCGCTCGACGTCGCGCGCGCGGCCAAACGCGAGGGCGCACTCGATGCGCTCGCGCGCTACGTGCGTGCGCAGCTTGCGGAAAGCGGCCTGCCCGAGGCGAGCGCGGCGCTCCTGCGTGCCGCCTTCGAACGCGCGGGCGCGGCGCTCGAAAGCGTGGCCGAATGCGGCCGCGACGAATCGGTGCGCCAGGCCGCGAGCGCGCTCTACCACGCCACCACGGCCGCCTTCATGGCGTGCGAGGCCGCGCAGGTCTCGCGCGGCGCTGAGGATTACCGGCGCCTCGCGCTCGCCCATCTGATCGTGCGCCACAAGCTGCTGCCGCGCGATCCGCTCGCACTCGACGAACGCGACGCCGACGCCGCGCAACTGCGCGCGCTCGTCGACGAACAACCGCTGCCGCTCGCCGATGCGATGCAGTTTCTGCCCGCACAGTGAGGCCCGAGCGATGAATATCGATCAGCGATCCGAAACATCGGCATCGACGAAGGTCAACGGCGCGCTGCACGGCCTGCGCGTGATCGACCTGAGCCGCGTGCTGGGCGGCCCGTACTGCACCCAGGCGCTCGCCGACCACGGCGCCGAGGTCATCAAACTGGAACCGCCCGTCGGCGACGAAACGCGTGGCTGGGGCCCGCCGTTTCTCGACGACACCGCCTGGTACTACGTGGGCGTGAACCGCAACAAGCAAGGCATTGCCGTGGACCTCTCGCGCGACGAAGGCCGCGCGATTCTCTGGCAACTGCTCGAAGGCGCCGACGTGCTCGTCGAGAATTTCAAGCCGGGCACGCTCGCGCGCTGGGGCATGGATTACGAACGCGATCTCAAGCCGCGCTTTCCGCGCCTGATCCATTGCGCGATCTCCGGCTTCGGCCCGGACGGCCCGCTCGGCGGCCTGCCCGGCTACGACGCCGTGATCCAGGCGATGGCCGGCCTCATGAGCGTAAACGGCGAAAGCGACGGCCCCGCGCTGCGTATCGGCCTGCCCATCGTCGACATGGTCACGGGCCTGAACGCGCTCGCCGGCATCCTGCTCGCGCTCGCGGAACGCGAAAAGAGCGGCCAGGGCCAGTCGGTCGACATCGCGCTTTACGACTGCGGGGTCTCGCTGCTGCATCCGCATCTGCCGAACTTTTTCGGCAATGGACGCACGCCGCAGCGCAGCGGCAACGCGCATCCGAACATCGCGCCCTACGACAGCTACGCGACCGGCACCGCGCCGATCTTCCTCGCCGTGGGCAACGACCGCCAGTTCGCGAAGCTCTGCGCACATCTGGGCGTCCCCGAACTCGCCGACGACGCGCGCTTCGCCGACAACCGCAGCCGCTGCGCGCATCGCCCCGAATTGAAGGCGGCGCTCGAAGCGCGGCTCGCGCAGCACGAATGCGATTCGCTCGCACGCGACCTGATCGCCGCGGGCGTACCGTGCGGCCCGGTGCAGACGGTCGATGCCGTGGCCGCGCATCCGCATACGCAGCATCGCCGCATGCTCGTGGAGATGGACGGCTATCGCGGCACGGGCGCACCCGTCAAGCTCTCGCGCACGCCGGCCACCTATCGCACGCCGCCGCCCGCGCTCGGCCGCGATACGCGCGCGGTGCTCGACGCGCTCGGCATCGATGCGGCCACGCAGCAGAAGCTATTCGACGCGGGCGTGGTGAAGGGATAGCGAACGCGACCTAATCAGGATAACGAAGCATCAACGGGAAGAAGACCGGCCCAAGCCGGCTCGACCGGATGGACTCGGACCCGGCACCCACGCCGGGTCCGGCCGCAAAAAGGAGACAACTATGACGAGCACTTCCGTGCGCCAACCCGCGCGCGCTTCACTGGCCGCCTTCGTCGGCACGACGATCGAGTGGTACGACTTCTACATCTACGCCACGGCGGCGGCGCTCATCTTCGGCAAGCTGTTCTTCCCGTCGAACGAGCCCTTCTACAGCACGCTCGCGTCGTTCGGCACCTTCGCGGTGGGCTTTTTCGCGCGGCCGCTCGGCGGTCTCGTATTCGGGCATCTGGGCGACCGCATCGGCCGCAAGAAGGCGCTCGTCGCCACGCTTTCGATCATGGGCGTGGGCACCGTGGGCATCGGCTTCCTGCCCACCTACGCGAGCGCGGGTGCGCTCGCGCCAGCCCTGCTCGTGGCGCTGCGCATCGCGCAGGGCATCGCCATCGGCGGCGAATGGGGCGGCGCGGTGCTGATGGCGGGCGAACATGCGCCCAAGGAAAAGCGCACCTTCCTCGCCTCGTTCGCGCAACTCGGCAGTCCCGCCGGACTCATTCTCGCGCTGCTCGCGTTTCGCAGCATCGCACATCTGGACCACGCAGCGCTCTTTTCGTGGGGCTGGCGTCTGCCGTTCATCGCGAGCGCGGTGCTGCTCGTGGTGGGCCTGCTGATCCGCTCGGGCGTGGGCGAATCGCCCGAGTTCGAGGCGGTCAAGTCTCCGCGCCGCACTGCCACGCTGCCGATTCTCGACGTGCTGCGCGATAGCTGGCGCGTCGTGCTGCTGTGCCTCGGCGCCAACGTGATCGGCGTGGCGGGCGCGTGGTTCGTCAACACCTTCATGCTCAACTACACGACGCAGACGCTCGGCCTCGACCGCGCGCTGATCCTCGACTGCCTGTTCGTCGTCGCGTTCATCCAGCTCTTCACGCAGCTCGCCTCGGGCTGGTTCGCGCAGCGCGTGGGCGCGGGCCGCTTCCTCACGCTCGCCGCGGCGCTCGCGATGCTCTCGCCTTATCCGATGTTCGTGCTGGTGTCGACCGGCAAGCCGGCTGCCATCGTGATCGGCATCGCCATCGCCGTGATGTGCATGTCGAGCTCGTATGCGGTGATGGCGGGCTTCATGACGAACGCTTTCCCGGTGCGCGTGCGCTATTCGGCTATTTCGATCTCCTACCAATGTTGCGCGGCGCTCGCGGGCGGCCTCACGCCGCTCATCGGCACGCTGCTCGCACACGACTTCCCCGGCCAATGGTGGCCGCTCGCGCTCTTCTATAGCGCGCTCGCCGCCGTGTCGCTCGTGTGTATCGCGGTGCTGCAGCGCCGGCAGCCGGCCGCGGCGTCCACGGACGTCGCCATCGCATTGCCGGAGTAAGGGACGCCCCGCTCAGTGCGTGTGCGACGGCACGGGCTCGGGAACGCGAGCCTCGTGCGCCGTCGCCGCGATCGTGCTCATGAGGCGATCGCGCGCGGCGCGCCACGCGTCGCTCTCGCGGCCGCCGTCGAGCAATGCGCGCAGCAGATCGCGCTGGAGCGCGTCGCGCGCCTCGCCCGCCGGAAGCACGTCGCCGAGCCCCACGAGCGACTCGACTAGCGGCGTGCTCGCGACGAACCCGGCCGCCTTCAGCAGATCGCGCGCCGCGCCAGGCGCCGCCGCGATCATGAGCACGCGCTCTTCCCAGACCACGAAGCGCGCGAGCCGCGTCAGCACGCTCTCGCCCGCACGCGCGCCGGGCGTCTCGCGCGCCTGGGCGCCGGCCAGCCAGCCGGGCAGTTGCGCGCCCGGCATGGGCCGCGCGATCACGTAGCCCTGCGCGCCGTCCACGCCGAGTATCGCGAGCGCCGCCAGCAGATCCGCCGAATCGACGCCCTCCGCCAGCACGAGCTTGCCGAGCGATTGGCCGAGACGCGTGACCTGATACACCACGCGCAATGCGTCGAGCGCGGTGTCGCCGTCGAGATGGGCGATCTCGCGGTCGATCTTGATCCAGTCGAACGGCAGTTCGCGCAGCCGCGCGAGTCCGCTATGCCCCGAGCCCAGATCGTCCTGCGCGAGCAGCACGCCCAGCGCGCGAAACTTCGCGAGGATCGAATGCTGCCCCTCGTTCAGCGAAAATGCTTCGGTCTCCAGAACTTCCAGCGTGAGCTGCGCGCTCGGGCACGCGTGTGCCTGAAGCGCCTCGCGGGTCGCCTCGAAGTAGCGGATGTCGTTGAGCGCGGCCGGCGGCAGATTGATCGATATTTCCAGATCGTGTCCCGCCGCGAGCCATTGGCGGCGCTCGGCCAGCGCCTGATGCAGCCCGCGCGCGAACAGTTCGAGCAGATCGTCGGAGGCCAGCGAGAAAAGAAACTCGTCGGGGGTGAGCAGCCGCTCGCCGTCGCGCAGGCGCGCGAGCGCCTCCACCTTGCCGCAACGGCCCGTCGCCAGATTCAGCAGCGGCTGGTAGTGCATCTGCAGCGCGCCCGTGCGCACGAGTGCGGCCCAATGCTGGCGCACGCTCACCGGCACGGCGGCGCCGGGCATCCCCTCGTGGGTCTGCAGGCGCGCGACGGCGCAGCCGAGCAGCGTCTGCAAGAGCTCGACGAACGCCACCTGGTCCGGCCCGACGAAGCCGCCCGGCCAGGCGCTGTAGAGCATCAGGATCGCGATCGGCGGCTGGCCGCGCGCGGCCAGCGGCAGCGCGACGGCGGAGCGCAAGCCCTCGCGCGCGGCCACGTCGCGCCAGCACGCAACGAGCGGATCGGTCTGATAGTTCACCACGCGCTCGGCCTTGCCACTGCGCCAGGCGCGCCCGACGGCGCCCTGCCCGTCCGGATGATCGGCGCGCACGCTGATGTCGTGGCCCTGGATCGTCAGCGCGTCGAGCAACGCGGCGCCGTCCTGACCGCTGCTGCCGCCCGCGCCCGCCTCGAAGTGGAAGATACCGGCCGGATCGGGACGGCCGATCGCGCACGCGGTCAACTCGTCGTGGACCGCGAGCGCGGCAATCACCTGATCGATGAAATGCGTATAGCTGCCCGCCTCCCAGACGATGCGCGTGATGCGCTGAAGCACCGCCTGCTGCGAATCCTCCACGGCCTGATAGGCCTTGAGCTGCCAGGCGGTGTCCGAGGTCAGGCGCCGCGCGTAAAGCGAAAGCGCCTGGCTGCTCACGCTGCGCCCGATCTGCTTGTAGATGAGCTCCTGGAGGATGCCGCGGCTGCGCACGAGCTCTTCCTTGTCGAGCCCGACGATGGCGTGGATGCGCCCGATGCGCATCGCCATCTCGGCATGTTCCTGCGCGTTCAGGGCCGGCTGCGCGAGCGCGAGCAGGTTCTGCACCTGGCGAGCCTTGAGATGCGCGAGCTCCTGCGCCGACAGCATTTCGAGGATGCGTCGGGACTTGGGCAGGCGCGCCAGTTCCTCATAGAAGTGGCTCACCACGAGGTCGGCGGTTCGTTGCAATGCCTCGATCAATGTTTGCATGGGTCACGTCTCATGGCTCCCGGGACCGGGAAGTCGGCCGCCCGTGCGCGGCGCGCAAGGCGGTGAGCGAGACCTCGTCGCTCAACGGGAGATGATACGGCATGCATAAAGGCGCGGAGGGCCGGCACGGTGGAGAGTTCCGTCGGGACGTGGTCCAGCGTACATAGCCGGACGGCGGCAGCGGCGATCCGCGGCGCGGGAAGGATTATCCGGGGGCCTGTTCGGCTTAAAGTACCTTGGCGTAGCTTATGCGGACCTTAAGCGTCGCCCGGAGCCGCCCGAAGCGGCGTGAGCAACGGCTCGCCCGCAAAACAGCGCTCGGCGTTCTCGATGAAGTGACGAATGCTGGCCGCGCGTACGTCGGGCGACGTGCCGGCCACGTGCGGCGTGAGCACGATGTTCCCGAGCGCCACGAGCGCCTGCGGCGGCGCGGGCTCGCCCTCGTAGACGTCGAGGCCGGCGCCGCCCAGCCTGCCCTGCGCGAGCGCATCGGCGAGCGCCGCCGTGTCGACCACGCTGCCGCGCGAGACGTTGACGAGAAACCCCTCGGGCCCGAGCGCGTCAATCACCGCGCGGTCGATCAGATGCCGCGTTTGCGCGCCGCCCGGCGTCGCCACCACGAGGCAGTCGCTCCACTGCGCGAGCGCGAGCGGCGTGTCGAAATAACGTGCGCTCACGCCCTCGCGCGGCGAGCGGTTGTGATAGCCAATCGCCATCTCGAAGCCCGCCGCGCGCCGGGCGATCTTCGCGCCGATCTGCCCATAGCCGAGAATCCCGAGGCGCCGGCCCGTGAGCGTGGGCCGCATCGGCAGCGCGTCGCGCCAGATGCCCGCGCGGCACGCGGCGTCGAATTGCGGCACCGCGCGCACGGCGGCGAGCAGGAGCGCCATCGCGTGATCGGCGACGCAATCGGCGTTCACACCCGCCCCGTTGCACAGCGCGATGCCGCGCGAACGCGCATGATCGAGCGCGAGATTCTCGTAGCCCGCACCCAGCGCGCCCGCGAGCTCGAGCGCGGGCATGGCGTCGATTTCGTCGGCCGTGAGCCCGGTCGTGCCGTTCGTGAGCACCGCGCGCACCGTCGAGCCCTCGCGGGCCACCGCCTGCGCGCGCTGGGGCGCGTCGGGCGCATAGAGCACGTCGAAGTGCTCCGCGAGCGCGGCGCGGTCGGCGCCGGTGAGCGGGATCAGCACGAGCAGGCGGGGCTTCACGGCCAGGTTCATGACGGCATCATCCATTCGTTATGCGAAGCAATTTTCATGCGCTCGCGGCGCGCTGGCTCAGACCGCTGTCACGTAGCGCGCGGGCACTTCCACGCGCGGTGCGGGCACTTCGACGGCGCCGCGCGCGCGGCGCATTTCGTCGGCGGGCGTGCAGCCGAACAGGCGCTTGAACTCGCGGCTGAACTGCGAGGCGCTCTCGTAGCCCACGCGCGTGGCCGCCGCGCTCACGTTCATGCCGTCATGCGTGATCAGGAGACGCGCGTGATGCAGGCGCGTGGTCTTCACGTACTGCATCGGCGAAGTGGACGTCACCGCCTTGAAATGCGCATGGAACACCGCGAGGCTCATGCCCGCCTCGGCGGCGAGCGTGACCACGTCGAGATCGCCGCGATAATCGGTGTGAATGCGGCGCAACGCCTTCGCGATACGCCCGAAGTGCTGCTGATGCGTGAGCGCCGCGCGGATCGCGTCGCCCTGCTCGCCCGTGAGCACGCGATAGCAGATCTCGCGCACGATCGACGGCCCGAGAATGCGCGCGTCGCAGGGCTCTGCAAGCGCCTCGAGCAGACGCAGCACGGCGTTCGAAAGCGGCGCGTCGAGCGGCGTGGCGTAGATGCCCGCGGGCTCGGAGACGGCGCTGCCGCGTGTGTCGTTAAGCGCCATCAGCAGCTCGGCGACCATCGTCAGATCGACGCGGATCGAGATCGCGAGCAGCGGCTGCTCGGGCGACGCCTCGGTCTCGCACTCGAACGGCAGCGGCACCGAGAGCACCAGATACTGCTGCGCGTCGTAGATGAACACCTGGTCGCCGAGAAAGCCGCGCTTGCGGCCCTGGCAGACGATGAAAATGCTCGGCTCGTACATGACCGGCTGGCGCGGATGGCTTTTGCTGCCGCGAAAGACGCGCACGCCGTCGAGCGGCGTCGGATGCGCGCCGTCGCGCTGCGTGAGCTGCATGAGCAGCTCGACGGTGCGGCGCTGCGTGGCGTCGTCCACGTGCGCGGACGGCGCCGACTTCGCGCGCGAGACGAGCGGCGTGGAAACGGATGGCGTGGCGGGCGCGAGTGCGAGGCCCGCGGAATGTGCACTTTTCATGACAGTAGCGCCTCTGGATTCATCGAAAGAAGCGGAGAAACAGGCTTGCCAATCTATCACCGAACGCCCCGGCGCGCTGCCCGCCAGGAGAATCAGGCAAGTCTTCGATAGCTTCAGGTATTCCCTGGGTAGAGCGCGATCCTTAGCATGGGAACCCTGCCGCAACACCCATCGACCCAGCGCTTCGTGTCCCTCGCGCGCTGCGTTCCGGCGTTTGCGCGCGCTTTCTTTGCAAGCCCCTTCAGCTTCAATTCAGGAGTCATCGCCCATGTACCCGACTTACGGATATGCCGCCAGCGACGCCGCCTCGCCGCTCGCCCCGTACGAATTCCAGCGTCGCGACCTGCGCGAACTCGACGTGCGCATCGACGTGCAGTTCTGCGGCGTGTGCCACTCCGACCTGCACCAGGCCCGCAACGAATGGCGCAACACCCTCTATCCGGTCGTGCCGGGCCACGAGATCGTCGGCCGCGTGACCGAAGTGGGCAACGGCGTCACGCGCTTCAAGGTGGGCGAGCTCGTGGGCGTGGGCTGTCTCGTCGACTCGTGCCGCACCTGCGCGAGCTGCGCGGAAGGCCTCGAGCAGTATTGCGAGAACGGCTTCGTGGGCACCTATAACGGCATCGACCGCGTGAGCGGCGACATCACCTACGGCGGTTATTCGACGCAACTCGTGGTGGACGAAGCCTTCGTGCTGCGCATGCCCGACAACCTCGACCCCGCGGGCGCCGCGCCGCTCCTGTGCGCGGGCATCACCACGTATTCGCCGCTGCGCACGTGGGGCGCGGGCCCCGGCAAGAAGGTCGGCATCGTGGGCTTGGGCGGCCTCGGCCACATGGGCGTGAAGCTCGCGCATGCGATGGGCGCGCACGTGGTGCTGTTCACCACGTCGCCCTCGAAGATCGCGGACGGCAAGCGCCTCGGCGCCGACGAAGTCGTGATTTCGAAAGACCCGGAGCAGATGAAGGCGCACGCCAACAGCTTCGATCTGATCGTCAACACGGTGGCCGCGCAGCACGATCTGAACCCGTTCATCGAGCTGCTCAAGCGTGACGGCACGATGACGCTGGTGGGCGCGCCCGAGCACGATCACCCGTCGCCGCAAGTGTTCAACCTGATCTTCAAGCGCCGCCGTCTCGCGGGCTCGCTGATCGGCGGCATTGCAGAAACGCAGGAAATGCTGGACTTCTGCGGGCAGCATGGCATCACGTCCGATATCGAAACGATCAAGATGCAGGACATCAACGCCGCTTTCGAGCGCATGCTCAAGAGCGATGTGAAGTACCGCTTCGTGATCGATATCGATTCGCTGCGCCAATAAGCGGCTTTCGAGTGCGCTTCGGCGCCTGACGTTACCTCCTGCTCCCCGCCGGGCCGTCCATTCCGGACGGCCCAACCAGCCTCTTTCGTGCCGGGGCCGCGCTGTTCCGGCCTCACGTAGTTTTTCGATCTGGATTGCTAACCATTGCCGCGCGCCCATTCCGCGAGACGCCGGCACCGCGATGCGCCTTTGCCACCACCGCAAGCGTCGCGGCTCACCCTTTTCTGCCGTAGCGCGGATTTCGTTCCAGCCGTTTTAGCCCGAGTTTAGGCCCGATAACCAGGAGCTCGCCCGTGATCGACCGCATCCAGGCGATGCGTACCTTCGTTCGCATCGTCGATACCAACAGTTTCACCAAAGCCGCGCAATCGCTCGACATGCCGCGCGCCAGCGCGACCACCTTGATGCAGAACCTCGAAGCGCTGCTCGGCACGCAATTGCTCGTGCGCACCACGCGCCGCCTTTCGCTCACGCCCGAAGGCGCCGCGTACTACGAGCGCGCCGCGCAAATTCTCGCCGACATCGACGATGCCGAAGCGAGCGTGCGCCAGTCGCCCGGCGCGATCGGCGGCCGGCTGCGCGTGGAAATGCCGGGGCTGATCGCCAACGCGATCGTGCTGCCCGCGCTCGACGATTTCCACGAGCGCTATCCGCAGATCGATCTCGTGATCGGCGTGAGCCTGCGCAACGTCGACCTCGTCGGCGAAGGCGTGGATTGCAGCATCCAGCTCGGCGAATTGCCCGATTCCGGACTCGCCGCGCGACGCCTCGGCGTGCTCGAGCACGTGACCTGCGCGAGCCCCGCGTACCTCGCGCGCCACGGCGCGCCGCATTCGCTCGACGATCTCGCGCGGCACCCCGTGGTGAATTTCCTTTCGCCGCTCACGGGCCGCCCGTTCGAGTTCGATTTCGAAGTGGACGGCAGCGCGACCAAGGTGAAGGTGGACGGCTTCGTGCACGTCTCCGACGAGTTCGCCTACCTCACCTGCGGCCTGCAAGGATATGGCCTCGTTCAGCCGCCGCTGCTCGCGGCGCAGCCGTATCTCGACAACGGCGCGCTCGTCGAGGTGCTGCCGCAATGGAAGCCGCTGCCCACGCCGGTCTCGGTCGCGTTCGTGAAATCGCGTCAGGTCTCGCCGCGCGTGCGCGTATTCATCGACTGGCTCGCGGCGCTGTTCGAGGACGCGGGCGCGATCAATCGCGATCTGTCTCGTGTGCGGCAGTTGCTTGGGGGGTTGCAGCCGGCTTGATGTAGGGAGGCGCGGCGCCTGCACACCCTCTAACGCACGGCGCTCACGCCACCCGCGTCAGCGCCATCCCCCGCCGCGCATGAAACCTCGCGACGGTTTCATAAGGCAGCCACGCATCCGCCTGATACGGCGCGACGCCCGAGGGATTGTGAAACCACACACCGCCGTCGCTGCGTCCGTGCAGCAGGATCAGATGGCCGCCCTGGCGCGCGTTCTCACGATCGGGATAGCGGATCTCCGGGCTCACGGAGACAATCGCGAGCGTCTCGGCGTCCAGGCGCGCGGCGCTGGCCTCTATGTCCTCGTCGGTCATCACCGCCACGCGCACGCCGAACGCCGCCTCGGCCCATATCGCGAACGGCCGGTAGATCAGCCCGTCCACGCCGCCGTCCTCGCGCAGGCGGTAGACGCCGTGGCGCAGCGCTTCTTCGAGCAAGCCGGCGCGCGACGCGTGGGCGATGCCCCAGTAGTCGAGCGCCGATTCGAAGCAGGTCAGCCCGCACAGCCGTTTGGCCCAGAAGCGGTAGTCGCCGGGCAGTGCGAAGCCGCTCGCGCGCCAGCCCGGATCGTCGCACGGGTCCGCGCCCTCTTCGACGATGCGCGCCACCCAGTCCGGGCTCCCCCATTGGCTGTAGTACGGCACGCCACGATGGCGGATCGCGTGCGCCAATGCGTCGCGCCCGTCATGCGTTGTCTGGTCGTCCGCCGGGTCTTCCGTCGAACTCTCCGCAGGCTTCCTCGTGAATGCGTTCAATCAGTCGTTCCTCACGGCATCGGCGCATGGGCGGCATCGTCCCGCTAGCGGACAGACCCGCCTCCCGCATCCGGTAATTCGCGTAAAACGACCATTGTCGCAAATACGCGAGCGTTCGCACGCAGGCTCCCGCGCACGCCGCCGGCCCGGGAACGGCCATTGCATCCCCGTTGCGCGTCGATGCGTGGCCGTCATCGTATGTTGTCAAACAAAAGCTTTCACCGCTGTAAAGTTATGCGTTTAGAATATTGTGCGCCCACGCCTCGCAAGATTTATTTCTTCCTGCGGGTGCGCCGCGGCACGAGATAATTAGCCCAAATCCACCTTCGATCCTCCCCCATTTGCAGCATGTCGAACGTTGAACACTCAACCGACGCGGCCGCGGTCGCAGAACGCGTACGCGAGCTGATGAGCCGGCACGGCATCGGCAAACGTCAGCAGACGACGGAGCTGTGCCGGATCCTCGATCTGAGCTTTTCGCAGGGGCACCGCAAGCTGCGCGGCAACAGCCCGTGGACGCTCGCGCAAATCAAAAAGGTGGCCGAAGCGTTCGGCGAGCCCGCCGGGCAACTGTTCGGCGCGCAATTGCTCGACCCCGGCATGGTGGGCGCGACGGCGCAGGAGGCACTCTTGTGCGTGAGCGCCGTGGAGCTCGCCTGCACGGCCTGGATTGGCGCGCCCGTGGAGCCGGGCAGCCGCCCCGACTTCGTCGCTTACGAGAAGCAGGGCCAGTGGCGCGTGGTGCGTCCCGACGGCGCGCTCTACCAGAACGCGCGCGAGGTTCACAAGATCGAGATCTACCCGCGCCGCGCCGAATCGGACAAGCCGCTCATCGCTGTGGTGGACGACGACCAGGCCTCGGCCGACAACCTGCGCGACTACCTCGAACATTGCGGCTACGCGGCACACGCGCTCTATGGTCTCGCCGCGTTCAATCAGGCGCTGGAGAACAACGTGTTCGACGGCGTGGTGATCGACTGGCTGTTCGGCACCCAGACCTCGGCCGAGGCGATCCGCAAGGTGCGCGCCTCCGAGAACCCCGACGCGCCCATCTTCGTGCTCACGGGCGAGCTGCTGACGGGCAAGGCGAGCGAGTCGGAGATCAGCCAGGTGGTGCGCCACTACAACGTGGCCTGCTACGAAAAACCGGCGCGCATGGCGATTCTCGTCGCCGATCTGGCCAAGCGGCTCAATCGCGGCTGAGGCAACGCGCTGACGTTCGCAACGCTGACGTTCGCCATCTTGCCAGGCTGGCGCGCCTCCTGTGCGCGCCGCCGCCGGTAAACCTCCCTTCCCCTAAAACGCTCCGCCCGCTCAGGTCCCCAGTTTTTCGCGCGCGTCGACGCAAACGTGCTGCGGACTCTCCCGCACGGGCGGCGCATCGAGCGCGCGCAGCAGCGCCATACGCAGCACTTCGTAGTGCACCGGCTTGGGCAGCAGATCGAAGAACGGACTCCCGCTGTCGGCGGCCGCGGCGGCGAGCGCGGCCACATCGGCGCTCACCGCGATCACGCGCGGGCGCTCGCCCGTCCCCGTCCCCGCGCGCGCCTCGAGCCCCGCCACGAAGGCGTAGCCGTCGCGGCCCGGCATGTGCAGATCGAGCAGCACGACGTCGCACGGCGTCTCGTCGAGGCAGGCCAGCGCGGTGTCCGCGTCGGCGGCGGCGAGCGGCGCATAGCCCATGTGCGCGACCATTTCGCAGAGCGATTCGCGCACGAGCGGATTGTCGTCGACCACCAGCACCGGCGGCTGCGCCTCGTCGCGAGCGTGCGGCGCGAGCACGTCGGCGACCGGCTCCGCGAGCGTCGTGACCGGAATCGTCACCGTGAAGGTCGTGCCCCGGCCCACGCGGCTATCGGTTTCGATCGTGCCGCCGAACAGGTCGACGAGCCCGCGCACGATCGCGAGTCCCATGCCGGCGCCTTCGTAGCGGCGCGAACGCGAACTGTCGAGCTGCGTGAACTCCTGGAAGATCAGCGGGATCTGCGCGGCGGGCACGCCCGGCCCGGTGTCGCTCACGATGATCGCCAACGTTTGCGCGAGCGGCGCGCGGCCGGGCGCCGCCGCGCCCCACGCGAACTCGATGCACACCGAGCCGCTCTCGGTGTAGCGGATCGCATTGGTCACGAGGTTGTTGGCGATCTGGCGAATGCGGTGCGGATCGGCCACGAGCCGCTGCTGGGCGCCGTGGCAGGCGTACTCGAACGCAAGGCCCCGAGCGCGCGCGGCCTGCTCGTTTTCATCGACGATCGACTGCAGCAATTCGCGCGGATCGAACGCTTCCTGACGCAATTCGAGCTTGCCCGCGCCGAGACGCGCGTAATCGGTGAGGTCCTTCATCTGCGCCTCGAGCTGGCGCGCGGCCGTTTCGAGCCGCTGGATCACCTTGCTGTCCGAATCCGAATGCGCGTTGAAGCCGAGCAGTTCGATCGACGAGACGATCGCGTGCAGCGGCGTGCGCAGCTCGTGGCTGATCATGCCGAGGAACGCATCCTTGGCCATGCTCGCCTCGCGTGCGGCGCGGCTCGCCTGGGCCTCGGCCTCGAGCGCCGCGTGCTGCTGCCGGATGAGGCGCGTGCGCCGATAGCCGTTCATCACGAGCAGCACCGCCGCCGCCGCCGAAAGCATCAGCAGCACGAGACCCGCCGCGAACAGCTCGCGGCGCTTCGCGATGAAGTCGCGCCGGATGCCCTCGCGCTCGGTCACGTCGGCAAAGCGCCGCGAGAGCGCGAGATCGGTCACCTGGGCCCATTGCGTGTCGAGCATCATCAGCATGGGCACCGCGCGCTCGGGATTCTCGGCGAGCGTCGCGATCTCGGCGTCGAACGGCGCGATGGCGGCATGGATCGCGGCGAGATCGGCCTGCTGACGCCGCATGAGATCGGGCTTGCTCGCGAGCGTGCGCGTCGTGCTCTTCATCACGTTGAGCTTCGACTGCAGGACTTCGTAGCGCAGGCGCACCTTGTCGAGGTCGCGGTCGAGGCCGTCGGCATAGATCAGCAACTGGCTTTCGAAGCGCGCGTAGGCGATCTGCATCTGCGCGGCGTCCCAGTAGAGGCCGTCGTAGTTGCCGGTCAGGCGCTGCACCACATTGGGATTGAGCAGGTTCGCGTAGAGCAGGTAGCCCACGGCCACCACCGGCGGGGCCAGCGCGGCCACCCAGATCAGCACATGCAGCAGGCGCCGCAGCGGACGTCGCATCACCTTCTCACTGCTTGATGGTCATCGAAACGATCTGCCAGGCGAACTTGGCGTCGCCCGCCGCGCCGTCGAGCTCCATCGGGAACTGGTCGCGCGGATAGATCAGGAATAGCGGACCGAAATTGCTAACCTTCAGGCGCTTGCCGTTCATCTCGTAGGCCAGCACCGCGCCGTAGCGCGTGGCGTCGGACGCGGGCACGACACAGGTATAGTCGTCGATGGTATGGATTTCGATCTGGCTGCCGTACGCGCCCACGGTATTGAGCACGTCCGAGAGCAGCGGCCCCGAGAAGGTCGAGCGCGGCGTCCAGGTGGTGGACGTCACGATCGAATGCACCGGCAACTCGAGCAGCGCCGCCTTGCTGAAATGATAGGCCGTGTGCGCGGCGTCGTTGGTCACGTGCACTTCGCCGTCCACGTCGAGCTGGAGCGAGCCGTCCGCTCCATCCGAGGTGGCCAGGGCGAGCCGTGGCGCCGCAGCCACCGCCAGCAAGCCCGCCAGCGCAGCCGTAAAACGCCGGCGCTCGCGGCGTGCGGGCCGGTCTTCGTGCCGGCCATCGTGGCAGGCAACAGGATCATCCTGCATTCCTCTCGCTCCCCTGGCGCAAAATTCGTTGTGTGGCCGTGTCGCAGCCTTGCTTGCGCAGTCCCCTGCGCGCGCTGCGATATGGCCCTTTGCGTGATCGCACCGTGCCGGTCTGCATGAGCCGGCCAGCATAGGCATAATATCGTCAAACATTAATCCGACAATAGATGTCTTCTTCGCCTACGCGCGTGCGCACGCATCGGCCGCGGGGCGCGTCGGACCGTCATCGCACTGTCACTCCCGTCCCATGAACAAACCCGTCGTTCCGCTCACCTACGAACAGCTCGACCATTGGGTCGAATCGCTGCAGCCGTTGCTGATCGAAGAGGATTTTGCCGCCGTCGTCGGCATCCTGCGCGGCGGCGCGCCGCTCGCGCTGATGGTCTCGCACGCGACCGGCGCGAGCGTCGCGTTCCTGCGCTACACGCGCGAGACGCGCGAGGTGCGCTGGGACTCCACGCTGCCGATGCCCGAGCCGGGCTCGAAGGTACTCGTGTGCGAGGACATCGCCGGACGGGGCCACACGCTCGTCGACTGCATCGCGTTCCTGCGCGAGCACGGCCTCGTGGTGCGCACGCTCACGGGCGCCTATGACGACCTGAGCCGGCTGCGCCCCGACTATTCGATCGACGCGAGCGGCTATTTCGCGCTGTTCCCGTGGGAGCGCCAGGCCTACACCGACCGCTATCGCGCCGACTGGGCGCGCGAAGGCGGACGCGAAGGCACGGGCATGGCCGACGATCACGACTACGCCGTCTATGCGATCGACCTCGACGGCATCCTGCTGCCCGACATTCCGCTCTCGCGCTACGACGAGAATCTCGAAGCGGCGCTCGCCGAGCGCGACGCACTGCTGCCGCTCGAACGCATTCCCGACATCGACCTGAAGCACGCGCGCGCGATCATCACCGGCCGCCCCGACATCGACCGCGAGCGCACCCAGGCGTGGCTCGACCGGCACGGCTTCGGGCATCTGGAGTTGATGATGCGCGCGCCGGGCGAGCACGACGACACGCCCTCGGGCGCCGCCGCGCACAAAGCCGCCGCGGCGGTACGCTGCGGCGTGACGCATTTCATCGAGAGCGATCCGGTGCAGGCGATCTATATCGCGCGGCTCGCGCCGCTGTTGCGCGTGATCTGGTGGAACGCGCAGGCGCGCGCGGGCACGCTGATCGGCGCTTCGGTCTGGGGTTGAGGCGCGGGGTTCGGGCTTTTGGCTGTTTTTCGAGCCGCTGTTGCGGCGGCTGCACCTGACGCCTCAGCGCTTCTCGCGCGCCGCTATCGCGCCGTGCACAACGCTCTCGCCGGCCGCCATCGCCGGATCATGGCCCATCGCCTGCGCGGCGCGCGCCGACGCCACCACGATCAGCTTCATGGTCGCGCGCGTCGCGCCCACGAAGAGCTTGCGCGCCGTGCGCTCGTCGAGCGCGTCGAAGTCGACGTCCGTGAGGATCACGCAGGGCGCCGACTGCCCCTTGAAGCGATAGATCGAATCGAGCAGCACATCGCCCTCGCGATACTGCGGATTGCCGAACAGGTCGTACTGCCCCGTGAAACTGCGCAGCCGATGCGGGCCCAGATGGTCGAGCGCCGTGAAATGCGAGTGCTCGCGGCCCCGGAACGACAGCACCACGATGTCCTGCTTGCGAAAGCCGAGCGAGAGCGCCTGCGTGATCGCGCGCTTGGTGGCCGCCACCACGGCCGGCTCCTGCGCGCCTTGCGCCGCCCCATCGGCCGACCTGGTTCCCGCCTCCGCTGCGGCGCGTTCGTCCCAGACAGCGAGCGTGACCTCGGAACCGTCGAACGGGCTGCCCGCCGCATGCAGCGCGAGCGCGGGCGCGGCGTCCGCCGCCGCCTCGCGCAAGAACGCGAGGATGTCACGCGGGCTACGGTAGTTGGTGGTCTCGCGCAGCACGGTCCAGCCCGGCAAGGCCACGGGCTCGCGCATATAGAGGTTCTGCAGCGGGTCTTCGAGCCACCACCAAGCCGCGCCCGGGCGCAGCAGCCGCGCGAGCGCATCGACCCACGCAGGCTGAAAATCCTGCCCCTCGTCGACGATCACCACGTCGAATTTCCAGCGCGCGTCGATCGGCGTCTGCACGAAGCGCCGCTCGAGATCTTCGAAAACCTGCGTGCCCTCGAAGTCGGGCACATGGCCGCCGTCGCGCGAGACCCAATCGCAGAGCTGATGGTAGTTGGCCACTTTCGCCTCGGGCGGCGCGACCTTCGCGATGTGGTCGGCGAGCGGCCGGTTGAAGCACACATAGAGCGTGCGCGCGCCGCGCGCGAGCGCGTCCTTCATCACCTGGAGCGCGAGCTGGGTCTTGCCCGAACCCGCCGTGCCGATCACGCGCAGACGAAACGGCTCGAACTCGAGACGCCGCGCCCAGGTGGCGAGACCGCCCGCAAGACGCGTGACGAGCGTGCCCGCCGCGCCCACCAGCGCGCTGGCGTCGGGCGTGAGCGAGAGTTCGTCGGCGAGAAAATGATGGATCTTCGCGGCGCACGGCAGACGCGGCTCGTCGGCGGGCAACGCCTCGCGCACGATGGCCGCGAGCTGCGATTTGCGCGTGGCGTCGACGATGCGCGAGGGCTGCACGCCCGCGATCGCGGGCTCGCGCACCACGTGGTCGGGGCAGTAAAAGAGCGCGTCGAGGCCGTAATGGCCCACGCCGAACGCGGCCGTGAAGCGCCGGTGCAACTCTTCCACCGTGCGCGCGAGCCCGACCGCGACGTTGCGCTCGGTTTGCAGATACGCCTTCACGAGACCGTTTTTCGTCTCGCGCAGGAAGCCGGTCTTCTGCTCGACGATCAGCGCGCGCCCGGACGGGCTCACGATCACGAAGTCCGCCTCGCCGAACACGGAGAACCCCTCCGTGAGGCGCGTCCAGTGCACGCCGTGATAGACGGTGTAGCCGGCAGGCAGGCCGCGCTCGAGGAGCGCGAGCGTTTCGCGTTCGCGCGCGGCGGCGCCGGTCGCTTCGAGGTGCTGCCAGTCGTCGGGGACAATGCGGGCCATGGACGGTCCTCGTCGTGGTGTGTGCCGGGGTAAGCCACGTTCAGCCCGGCTGTGCAGCGGCTATTCTACGTATCTGCGCCGGGCCGCAGGTTCAAAAAAACCGCCCGGATCGTGTATCGTTGCGATCCCGGCCCCGCATCGAATGGGCCGCGCCGCCCGCGCCGGATGTCCCGACGCATCGCGCGCCAATTTTTGCTGCAAAGGAGAGAGCACCGGATGATCAAAATCTGGGGACGCCCCAACTCGGTGAACGTCCAGAAAGTGCTGTGGTGTTGCGACGAACTCGTGCTGCCGTTCGAGCGGATCGACGCGGGCGGCCCGTTCGGCCATCTCGACGACCCGGCTTACCTCGCGATGAACCCGAACGGCAAGATCCCGACCCTCGTGGACGGCAATTTCGTGCTGTGGGAATCGAACGCGATCCTGCGTTATCTGGCGATGGAGTACGGCCCCTCGAGCCTGCTCTACCCGGCCGATCCGAAGGTGCGCGCCTCGATCGAGCGCTGGCTCGACTGGTCGATCGGCACGCTCGCGCCGGCCGAGCGGCCGCTCTTTCTCGCGCTCGTGCGCACGCCGCCCGAGAAGCGCGACCCCGCGAAGATCGCAGCCGACGTGCAAAGCGTGGCCGCGCTGTGGACGCTGCTCGACCATCATCTGCAAGGCCGCTTCTTCCTCGAAAACGAGCGCTTCTCGCTCGCCGACATCGTGCTGGGCGCGTTCGCGCGGCGCTGGTTCGGGCTCGAAGGCGTCGAGCGGCCCGCGTTGCCGAATCTCGAACGCTGGTATCAGCGCCTCGCGCAGCGTCAGGGCTTTCGCAAGTACATCGACCTGCCGCTGACCTGAGCGGCGCCCACGACGCCTCACCCGAAGCGCCGGGGCACGCCAGCGCAGGCACGGCGTGCCCCGTATAATCGCGGCATGAAGACAGCAAAACCGTCCCCGGACACCGCGGCCCCGCACGGCCACGCGCATGATCACGATCACGCCCACGAAGCGCACGATCATCGTCATGGCGAGAGCGGGGTCAATGGCGTAGTTGGCGCGCAAGGCGCCGGCGGCGCGTCGCTCGAAAGCGCGCTCGCGATGGCCGAGGCCTACTGCCGCGAACGCGGCGAAAAACTCACGCCGATCCGCCGCAAGGTGCTCGAACTGCTGCTCACCTCGGGCCGCGCGACCAAGGCCTATTCGCTGCTCGACGAAATGCGCCAGATCCATCCGGGATCGGCGCCGCCCACGGTCTATCGCGCGCTCGACTTCCTGCTTGCGGCGGGACTCGTCCACCGCATCGAATCGATCAACGCGTTCGCCGTCTGCCACGACCTCACGCAGTGCCAGCACGGCATCCTCGTCGTCTGCCAGCAATGCGGCAACGTCACCGAGCTGCACGAGCCCAAGCTGCGCCAGGCGCTGGTTGCGCAGATCGAAGCCGCGGGCTACCGGCTCTCCGGCGACGGGATCGAACTCAAGGGGGTTTGTGCGCAGTGTCAGGCGACGGAGCGGACTGGCGCCGAAGATAACGCACCGAACGCGAAAGCTGCCGCACCTTCGTGATCGGCGGCCCGCAGCAGCGGCGTTCGAAGCATGTCTGACCGGAGTGTGGCGCGGTGCATAGAAGGCGCCGCTTCAATAAAGGGTTTAAGGGTTAGGGAACGCTGGCACGAAGACGGTCCAGGAACGTCGGCGGAATCTTGATTTGACCGGAGTCGCCGTTTGCCCCCTCGAATAGCACCGCACTATCGTCAAACATAAACTCAGGCTGTCCGCCCTCCATCGAATCAAAGCTCACCCGCGCAACCGGCGCCCCACCGCGAGTTGTGTACAGTTTGCCGACGTAAAAAAGAAGATTTCCATCTCCGCCGGTTACGCACGACTCGGCTCGATAAAGTCCGCTGTGAGACGTTACAGAAATACATTCCTTCGCTGTCTCGCGCTTCCAGGCATTGAAGGCGTACTGAATACCGATGATGAAAATGACAATGGCGGTGATAACCACCCAGGAGCGTCGAAATCGGCGAGTTCTCGTCATTTTCTCACCCTGAATTTGATTGGCTCGATCTTTACCACACGAAAATCAGAGAACAGGATCATATCGCCGCCGGCGTTATGGGTATCTTGCCAGCGTCGAAAAGCACGATTATGAACCGGCCAAAAGGTGCGCCCATATGGACCTTCTGGTTGGATGATGTAATTGCTCCAATTCCCTAAATTTCCACGCTGCGCGACGTAACCTTCTGGCACAAGGCAAATTCCGTCTTTGTTCCAATGGCCCAGATACTGTGATCCTTCTCCTTCGTCATCGAAGAATGAATAGGGATTTTTCACGTATATCGCTATTTTCGTCACCTCGACATCCATTCCACCCCAAAAGGCCGGTTTGAATTGTGCCTCGGCAATCGCAGCGCACATGGCCCCCTAATGCACCTAAAACCCATTCAAGCGAGATCGTTTGAAGGTCGACACGGTCATCCGGGTAGGTGCCCGATCCATCCTGGTTAAAACCATGTGCCTTCTGGTAGCTGTTCACTGCCTGATTCTTCGGAGCATAGGGCGCCCGGTATCTCAGTCACTTCGAACCGTTCGCGAACTGGAAGAAGCCGAGCCGGCGCAGCCACGCCCGGCCCGCTATCGCCGCAATCGATACACCGAATATTTCCAGTCCTTGCGCGCTCATACGACTCCCTTTAACGAACCGAAGGGAAACTTCGTATCCCTTCCCGCTCAGCCGGTGATTGAGCGCCATCAAATATAGGGCCGAATTACGGTTCGTCGCCTCAGGAAGCTGGATTCAAGGCCGTGCGCATCCCGCGCGGCACCGAGGTCGCGCTCAGATGGCGAAGTACAAATCTGCCGCCGGGCAGCAGCCGCGCCTTCAAAGCCCCTGACGCGCATCGATTGCGTCGCTCAGCAACGCAACCAGTGCCTCAGGCCTCGCCGGCTTGGTCATGAAGTGCTGAAAGCCTTCGCCGATGCTGCGCAGACGCCAGCTCTCGTCGGTATGACCCGTGAGCGCCACTGCGACAGCCGGGGCATGATCGCCGCGAATCTCGTGGTCGCGCAGACGCTGGATCAGGTAGAAGCCATCCATCGCGGGCAGGTCCAGGTCGCAGACCACCGCGTCGGGCATGAGGCTGAGCGCCGCTTCGACGCCCGCTTCGGCGTCCTCCACCGCAACCACATGGGCTCCCTCCGCTTCCAGCAAGGAGGTCAGGGAATCCCGGCTTTGCGGGTCGTCTTCGACCAGCACGATGGTCGTCTGGTCGAGCTTGTGTACTGCGTTCATTGTGTTTGCTTGAGTGCCGTTCTGTCTGTTTGGCTTGCCGCGCGGCGCGATGGGCGCGCGGCGAGCCGCGGGCAACACACTACGTGCAACGCGCCCAATCGCCCAATTAGAGCAATCCCGATGCCGGACGTTCCAGCCCGGCGCCGCGCACGATAGCCGCAGTCGAGGTCACGCCGATGACAGCCGCGCATCTCGTCATGCCGATGCGAATCGGCTAAACCGGCTCGTTTGCGCGCCTGCCTTTGCCGCCTCAATCGTCCCCTTTTTGCGCGGCGCCCGTGGACTTGCCTCCCGATTTGTCCCCTGCTTTGCCCCTCGCTTTGCCGGTCTTCGCGAACGCCTCTAGCGCCCGCGCGCGCGCCGCCTCGTGCGCGACGACCGGCATCGGATAGTCGGTGCCGAGCCGCAAGCCCGCCGTCTCCAGGTCTTGCGGGCCCGCCTTCCAGGGCTGATGGATCAGCCGGTCGGGCAACGAGGCGAGCTCCGGCACCCATTTCCTGATGTACGCGCCACGCGGATCGAACTTCTGGCCCTGCAAGACGGGATTGAAGATGCGAAAGTACGGCGCCGCGTCCATGCCCGAGCCGGCGACCCATTGCCAGTTGGCCGGATTGCTGGCTGGATCGGCGTCGACGAGGGTGTCCCAGAACCACTGCTCGCCCGCGCGCCAGTCCAGCAGCAGATGCTTCGTCGCGAACGATGCAGTCACCATGCGCACGCGATTGTGCATCCAGCCGGTGTGCCAGAGCTCGCGCATGCCGGCGTCGACGAACGGATAGCCCGTCAGGCCGCGCTGCCATGCGCGCAGGTTGCGGGCGTCGCGGCGCCAGGGCATGGCATCGAACGCCGGACGCAGATTGCGCCGTGCCAGATCGGGGTAGTGATAGCGCTGGTAATGGCAGAACTCCCGCCATCCCAGCTCGCTGGCGAATTTTTCGGCGCTGGCCTCGCGGCGCGCGGGCGAGCCCACCGCTCCGGCGTGCCATGCATGCCGATCGTGCTGCGCCGCCTGCAGCGCCGCATAGACCTGGCGCGGCGAGAGCGCGCCCACGCTCAGATACGGTGAAAGACGGCTGGTCGAGGCCAGTTCCGGCGCGTCGCGCTCGCCTGCGTAGGCCTCGAAATCATCGGAGAAAAATGCGCGCAGCCGTTCGAGCGCGGCCTCCTCGCCCGCCGGCCAGGCCTCGCGCAGGCCGCCGGCCCAGTCGGGCTGGCGCGGGGCGAGGCCGAGATCGTCGAGCTTCGAGGCGAGTTGCGTAAGTCCTGCCGGTAGCGATTGAAAATTCCACCGTCGCGGCGCGGGGGCCGGTGGCGGCGGATCGCCGGCGCGCTGGCATGCGCGCCAGAAGGCCGAGAACACCTGGAACGGCTCGCCGGACTGGTTGAGCACCGTCCACGGCTCGTACAGCAGCGTGCCGTTGAAGCTCTCGGCCACGAGCCCCTGCTCGCGCAATTGCGCCTTCAATCTGGCATCGGCGTCGCGTTCGTTGCCGCCGTAGCGGCGGTTCCAGTACACGGCGCTGGCGCCGCTCGCCTCGATGCACGCCTGAAGCGTCTCGCTCCCGGCGCCCTGCATCAGCAGGAGCCGGCCGCCCCGCGCGCGCAACGCGGCGTCGAGCGCCGCGAGCGTGACGTGCCGCCACCAGCGCGCCGCGCCGCCGGGCGCACGCTCGCCGGCCGCCTGCGGATCATGGATATAGAGGCAGATCAGCGGCTGCCCGGTGGCCGCTGCATGGGCAAGCGCGGGCTGATCGGCGAGGCGCAGATCGTCGCGGAACCAGACGACGACAGGGACATGAACGGGCTGTGCGGAAGTCAGGATGGACCTCGACCGGATGGATAGGACCGCGGTGCGTCGTGCCCTGACGCGAAAACACGCGAAACGCGCGAAACGCGAGGCTAACACTCGGGCTTGAGTGGCGAGGCAGGCCGTATGCCTTGCGTAATCAGCGCGACGGCATGACGCGCGATTTCCTCGGCGCCGACGCGGCGCGGCACGAGGTCGTTGCGCCACACCTGCGCCGTGGCGAGCGGCAGCAGCGTGAGCCCGAGCAGCGACTGGAACAGCAGTGACGGCTCCAGCGCCGCATTGAGCTTGCCATCGCGCTGCCAGCGCGCGATGGCCTCGTGCGCCGCGCGCTGATGATCGTGCCCGAAGCGCTCGTGCATGCGCTGACGCAGCAAACCGCCCTCGCTGATCACCTCGCGTATCCACAGCGGCGCGAACCACGGATGCGCCTGCCCCACTTCCACGAAGCGCAGCGTGAGCGCCGTGAGCGCGGCCACGGGATCGTCGGGATGGGCCTCGAACACGCCGCCCATGGCCGAGCGCAAGGGCAGGAAGCGCTCGTCGATGAGCACGTCGATCAGCTGGTCGCGCGTCTTGAAGTAGTAATGGACCATCGCGGGCGTGACGCCCGCCTCGCGCGCGATGGCGGAAAGCGTGGTGTCGACGATGCCCTGGCGCGCGAACAGCGCGAGCGCAATGGCAATCAGGCGCTCGCGCTGCTCGGCGCCGCCCGCGCCGCCGCTCGGCCGGCCAGGCCGGCGCGGCGCGGGCTTTGCGGCGGCGGAATCGGCTGCTGAGGCTGACGTTTCGGGTGTTTTAGCCGGATTTGCGGCAGATTTCGGGGCGGATCGACGGACTTGCGGGGTCGCCCCCCGCGCATTGGTCTCTTTCATCTGGTTACGTTTTCAGCCTTTGACGGTGGTCGAGAATTATCCTAATATTAATCTTCAAGTTAATTAATTTCAAGATCGAAGGCGATCTCGAAACCATCGAGAAAAAGCTGGAGAGTCCCGATGCAATCCCCCACACAAGACACCACCCAGACCACGCAAGGCGCCGCACCCCATGTGGCGGCGGCCGGGCATCCGCCGATCCGGCTGCTGTTCCCCGCGCTGCTGCTCGTGATGCTGCTCGCCGCGCTCGACCAGACCATTGTCTCGACGGCGCTGCCCACCATCGTCGGCGAGCTGGGCGGGCTCGACCGGCTCTCATGGGTCGTCACCGCGTACCTGCTCACGTCCACGATCGTCGTGCCGCTCTATGGCAAATTCGGCGATCTGTACGGCCGCAAGATCGTCCTGCAGACGGCCATCGCCATCTTCCTGCTCGGCTCCGCGCTGTGCGGCGTGGCGCAGAACATGGAGCAGCTCATCGCGCTGCGCGCGCTCCAGGGCGTGGGCGGCGGCGGCCTCATGGTCGTGACGATGGCGGCCATCGGCGACGTCATTCCGCCCGCGCAGCGCGGCAAGTACCAGGGCATGTTCGGCGGCGTGTTCGGGCTCGCGACCGTGGTCGGGCCGCTGCTCGGCGGCTTTCTCGTCGAGCATCTCTCGTGGCGCTGGATCTTCTACATCAACCTGCCGCTGGGCGCCGTAGCGCTCGCCGTGATCGGCGCCGTGTTCAAGCCACGCGTCGCGCAGGTGAAGCACGTGATCGACTACATGGGCGCGGGCTGGCTCGCTGCCGCGCTCACCTGCCTGATCCTGTTCACGAGCGAAGGCGGCTCGCTCCTGCCGTGGAGCTCGCCCACGCTCTGGCTCACGCTCGTGCTCGGCGTGGTGTCGGTGGCGGGCTTCATCCACGAAGAAAAGCACGCGGCCGAGCCCATCATGCCGCTCGAGCTCTTCCGCGAGCGCACCTTCGTGCTCTCGAGCCTGATCGGCTTCATCGTGGGCGTTTCGCTGTTCGGCTCGGTCACGTTCCTGCCGCTCTATCTGCAGGTCGTGAAGGGCTCGACGCCTTCGCAGGCCGGCATGCAGATGCTGCCGATGATGGGCGGCGTGCTGACGATGTCGATCATCTCGGGCCGGCTCATCAGCAAGATCGGCAAGTACCGCATGTTCCCGATCATCGGCACCGCGCTCGTGGCCGCCGCGATGATGCTGCTCGCGCAATTGCGCATCGAAACGCCGCTCACGCGCATGTATCTCTACATGGGGCTGCTCGGCTGCGGCCTCGGCATGGTGATGCAGGTGCTGATACTCGCCGTGCAGAACACGGTCGCGTTCAGGCATATGGGCGTGGCTACCTCGGGCGCGACGCTGTTTCGCTCGATTGGCGGCTCGGTGGGCGTGGCCGGGTTTGGTGCGGTGTTTTCGCATGGGCTGCATGCGCGCCTCGCGAAGCTGCTGAGCGGCGGCGTCGAACTGCCCCAGCCGCTCACGCCCGATGCGATCCATCATCTGCCGCCCGCGGTGCTCGCCCGGTATCTCGATGCCTTCGCGGGGGCGCTGCATACGGTCTATTTTTCGGCGGCGTGCGTGGTGGTGCTGGCGTTCACATTGGCGTGGCTGCTGCAGGATGTGCCGTTGCGCAAGCATCCCTGAGATCCGAGGCGGCGCGCTAATACTACTGACTTCTTCGGCGCGCCGCGCGCCCTCCCTCCAGCCTCTGCGGGCTCAGCCCCGCTCCGGCGCCCCACGTGCCTCGCATGCAGGCGCCAACCTTACATTTTCTGGCAAAAACATTACGATTAGCTAAAATTCTGTAGCCGCGCACCTGACAGGGCGCGCTGCGCATACGCACGCGACGCTCACACAGCCGTCGTGCCCCAAAAAGCGCACCACCTAGGCGCACTACACAGGAAAAGACCCACCCATGGACGTCAAGACCGAGCCAGCCGTGCACGACGCGCACGACACCCGCAGACGCGTGCTCGCCATCGTCGGCGCCTCTTCGGGCAATCTCGTCGAGTGGTTCGACTTCTATATCTACTCGTTCTGCGCGCTCTATTTCGCGCCCGCGTTCTTCCCGAGCGGCAACACCACGACGCAGTTGCTTAACACCGCTGGTGTGTTCGCGGCGGGCTTCCTGATGCGCCCGATCGGCGGCTGGCTGTTCGGCCGCATCGCCGACCGGCACGGCCGCCGCGCCGCCATGATGATCTCCGTGCTGATGATGTGCGGCGGCTCGCTCGTGATCGCGGCTCTGCCGACTTATGCGCAGATCGGCGCGTTCGCACCACTGATGCTGCTGATCGCGCGACTGTTCCAGGGGCTTTCGGTGGGCGGCGAGTACGGTACGAGCGCGACCTATATGAGCGAGGTCGCGCTCAAGGGCCGGCGCGGCTTCTTCGCCTCGTTCCAGTATGTGACGCTGATCGGTGGCCAGCTCTGCGCGCTGCTCGTGCTCGTGATCCTGCAGCAGACGCTCTCGACCGAGGAGCTCAAGGCGTGGGGCTGGCGCATTCCGTTCGTGGTGGGCGCGGCTGCCGCGCTGATTTCGCTGTATCTGCGCAAGTCGCTCGACGAAACCTCCACGAGCGAGTCGCGCCACAAGAAGGACGCGGGCACGATCCGCGGCGTGTGGCAGCACAAGGGCGCGTTCCTCACGGTGGTGGGTTTCACCGCGGGCGGCTCGCTGATCTTCTACACGTTCACGACCTACATGCAGAAGTACCTCGTGAACACGGCCGGCATGCACGCGAAAACCGCCAGCAACGTGATGACCGGCGCGCTGCTCGTCTACATGCTGCTGCAGCCCGTGTTCGGCGCGCTCTCGGACAAGATCGGCCGGCGCATGTCGATGATCATGTTCGGCTCGTTCTCGGTGCTCGGCACGGTACCGCTCATGCATGCGCTCAAGGACGTGTCGAGCCCGCTGGCCGCGTTCGCGCTCATCGTGGTCGCGCTCGCGATCGTGAGCTTCTATACGTCGATCAGCGGCCTCATCAAGGCCGAGATGTTCCCGCCCGAAGTTCGCGCGATGGGCGTGGGCCTCTCGTATGCGGTGGCCAATGCCATCTTCGGCGGCTCGGCCGAGTACGTGGCGCTGTGGTTCAAGTCGATCGGCAGCGAGTCGACGTTCTACTGGTACGTGACGGCGCTCTGCGCGATCTCGCTGATCGTGTCGTGGCGCATGCGCGACCCGAGCAAGGAAGGGTATCTGCGCCACGAGCCTTGATGGGGCGAAGCACGAACGAAGGCCCCCCTCAAACAGGCTCGGCCTTCGCCTCCACGGCCCGCTCCATTGCCCGCTGCAGCGTCTCATAGACCTTCGGTCGATTGCACTGCGAAACATTGAAGCGCAGGAAGCTGCCAGCGCCGCGCGACACGCTGAACACGTTGCCCGGCGCGAGCACGACGCCCTGCGCGAGCGCCTCGCGCGCCACGCGCGCGGCGTCGAGTCCATCGGGCAATTGCGCCCACACCAGCATGCCCGCCTGCGGACGCGTCCACGCCGTGACGCCCGCCGCAGCGAGGCGCCGCAGCGTCTCGCCCATCGCGTCGGCGAGCTTCGCGCGCAGGCCGTCCAGATAGCGCCGATAGGTGCCGTCCACGAGCAGCCGCTGCACGAGATCCGCGGCCAGTTCGCCATTGCCGAACGACACCGAGAGCTTCAGGTCGACGAGCGGCTCGATCCAGTCGGCGCGCGCCGCGATATAGCCGCAGCGCGCCGCCGCCGTCATCGTCTTCGAGAAGCTGCCGATGGCCACCACGCGCGCGAGGCCGTCGAAGGCCGCGAGACGCGGCGCCGGATCGGTTTCGAAGTCGGCGAAGATGTCGTCCTCGACGATCAACAGATTGTGCTGCTCGGCGAGCTTGAGCAGCCGATGCGCAACGGCAGGCGCGAGCGTCGCGCCGGTGGGGTTGTGGATCGCCGAGTTCGTCACGTAAAGACGCGGCCGGTGCTCGGCCAACACGCGCTCGAACGCCGCGAGATCAGGGCCCGTGGGCGTATAGGGCACGCTCACGACGTTCACGCGATGCACGCGCAACAGCGCCTGGAAATTGAAATAGCACGGGTCGTCGACCACCACCGTATCGCTGGGCTCGAGCAGAAAGCGGCACAAGAGGTCGAGCGCCTGGCTGCCGCCGTCGGTGAGCACGATCTGCTCGGGCGCGGCCTCCACGCCGTGCTGCGCGAGCCGCCACGCCAGTTGCTGGCGCAGCGCCGGCAGGCCGAGCGGCGTGGCGTAGTCGGTGAGCTGGGCGTGCGGGTCGCGCGCGATGGCGCGCAGCGCGCGCCGCACCGCATCCTGCGGCAGCCACGACGCGGGCAGCCAGCCGCAACCGGGCCGCAGCGCGCGCGCATCGGTTTCGAGCGACTGGCGCGTGAGCCAGAGCGGGTCGATCTCGCGGTCGAGGCGCGGGCCCGGCGCGCCCATCGGCCCGCGCGCCGCGAAGGCGCCGTATGTGCCGTAAGCGCCGGCGCCCGGTGTTCCATGAGCGCCCGGCAGCGCATGTCCCGCCACGAAGAAGCCGGAGCCGCGCCGCGCGATGAGCGTGCCCTCTGCGACGAGCCGTTCGTACGCCTCCACCACCGTCGACTTCGAAACGCCGATCTGCTCGCTCATCATGCGGATCGACGGCACGCGCGCGCCCGCCGCCAGCGCGCGCGAGGCGATGCGCTCGCGCAGCGCCTGCATCACCTGCTCGACGCGCGTGAGCGCGAGAGTCCCTGTCTGCCGGGTGTCTTCCATCTGTACTGCTCCGTGTTCAATACAGTTTGCCCATATTGTACTGATCCTTGGCTTACCGGTTTGCCGCCGCGCGCGCATGATGACCCGTCCGGCACCGTCCCTTCCCGACTCCACCCTCCATGCGCAAACCCCTCGATTCCACCACCGACGGCTGGCTCTGCGGCCTCGCAGGCGTCCTCATCTTCAGCGGCTCGCTGCCCGCCACGCGTCTGGCCGTGCTCGGTCTCGATCCGCTCTTTCTCACCGGCGCGCGCGCCACGCTCGCGGGCGCGCTCGGCGCGCTGCTGCTGCTCGTCCTGCGCGCGCCGCGGCCCGAGCGGCGCGAGGTCGGGCCGCTCGTGATCGTGGCGCTCGGCGTGGTGGTGGGCTTTCCGCTCCTCACCGCGCTCGCGCTGCGCCATGTGAGCTCGGCGCACGCGATCGTCTTCGTCGGCCTGTTGCCGCTCGCCACGGCGATCTTCGGTGTGCTGCGCGCCGGCGAGCGTCCGCAGCCGGCGTTCTGGGTCTTCTCGGCCATTGGCAGCGGCGCCGTGGTGGCGTTCGCGCTGCGCCACGGCGTGGACGCTTCGCCCGTGGGCGACGCGCTGATGCTGGCCGCCATCGTCGCCTGCGGTCTGGGCTATGCGGAAGGCGCGCGGCTCTCGCGGCACCTCGGCGGCTGGCAGGTGATCTGCTGGGCGCTCGTGATTTCGCTGCCCGTGATGGCGCCGCTCGCCTGGTGGTGCCTGCCCGCCTCGTTCGCGGCCGTGGGCGCGGCTTCGTGGTGGGGGCTCGCCTATGTGTCGCTGTTCAGCATGCTGATCGGCTTCGTGTTCTGGTATCGCGGCCTCGCGCTCGGCGGCATTGCGGGCGTGGGCCAGTTGCAATTGCTGCAGCCGTTCTTCGGCTTCGTGCTCGCCGCCCTGCTGCTGCACGAGGCGGTGCCGCCCGCGATGATCGCCGTGACCGTGGTGGTCATCGCCTGCGTGGCCGGGGCGCGCCGTTTCGGGCGCAACGCTTCGGCACCGAGCCGCGCGCCGCAGGCGCAGCGCGGGTGAGGTTGACGAAGCGCAGCCGAAGCCGCCTCGCCGAGCGGCGCCATTTTTGACTCGCTTCATTTCATCGTGCGTCCACGGCATAGTGAGCAGCGTTGCCGCGCCATGCATCGCTCCCGATGCGCACCTGATCCGCGCGGCGCCCACGAACCCGCACCTACCTCATGAATCCACCTCGCATCGCCGCGCCTGTCCTGCGCGACGCCACGCCCGCCGACTTCCGCGCCATCGCGGCCATCTACGCCCATCACGTGCTGCATGGCGCGGCCTCGTTCGAAGAGACGCCGCCCTCGCAGGACGAGCTGCTGCGCCGCCATGCCGCCGTGCGCGAGCAAGGCTTGCCGTGGCTCGTCGCCGAGATCGCCGGCCGGGTGGCCGGCTATTGCTACGCCACGCCCTACCGGCCGCGCGCGGCCTATCGCTACACCATCGAAGACTCGATCTATATCGACGAAGCGTTTCGCGGACGCGGCCTCGGCCGCACGCTGCTCGAAGCGCTGATCGCGCGTTGCGAAGCCGGCCCGTGGCGGCAGATGATCGCCGTGGTCGCCGACCCGAAAGGCGGCTCGCTCGCGCTGCACGAAAGCCTCGGTTTCGAGCTGGTGGGCACGCTGCGCGCGGTGGGCTTCAAGCACGACGCCTGGCGCGACACGACGCTCATGCAGCGTGCGCTCGGCGAGGGCCAACGCACCATGCCGTCCAACCCTCGCGGATAAGTCAGCCCCCATCGCCGCGCCCAGCCGCGCGAACCTGAGCGCAAAGCGCGCACCGTGCGGCTCGATGCGGCACGCGCGCCCTTACAATACGTCCTCCAGGCAGACCGGCCGCGCGCCGGTCCGGCAGACTTCGAGAACTTCGCGCTTATGGAATCCCTGTTCAACCATGTTCACCCGTCCAACTGGAATTTCCTGTGGGACGCCCTCACCAGCTTCGCGCTGCGCCTTTGCGCGGCCGCCGCGATCCTCTGGATCGGCTGGTGGATCGCGCGGCGCGTCGGCAACTGGCTCTCGCGCCAGGACAGCATCGACGCCACGCTGCGCCCCATCGTGCGCGACTCGTCGCTGTGGGGCGTGCGGCTCATCGCGATCGTCGGCGCGCTCTCGCAAGTGGGCGTGCAGACCGCGAGCATCGTGGCCGTGCTCGGCGCCGCGGGTCTCGCCATCGGCCTCGCGCTGCAAGGCACGCTGCAGAACATCGCCGCGGGCATCATGTTGCTGCTGCTGCGGCCCTTCAAGGTGGGCGACTATATCGACGGCGGCAGCGGCGTCAGCGTCGCGGGCACCGTCGAAGAAGTGAACCTCTTCACGACGCGCCTCACGAAACCCGACGGCATCTGCGAATACGTGCCCAACAGCGCGCTGTGGAGCAATTCGATCCGCAATTACAGCCGCAATCCCACGCGCCGGCTCGACCTCGAAGTGGAGGTCTCGGTGCGCGACGACGTGAACCGCGCCATCGAGGTGCTGCGCACGCTCGCGGCTGCCGAGCCGCACGTGCTCGAAGCGCCCGCGCCGCAAGTGATGGTGAGCCGCTTCGACGACAGCACGGCAGTCCTGAATATTCGCTTGTGGTGCAACATCGACACGTTCTGGGAGATGCGCTGGAATCTCTCGCGCAAGGTGCGCCAGGCGCTCAACGACGCGCAATGCGCACTGCCGCTGCGCACGCGCGAGCTCCATATCGTGCAGACGCAGCCCGAGCCGTCGGCACAGGCTGCACCAAACACATCATCCGCACCAGCCGCCGCGGCGGGCCAGCCGGCCCAGCACGGCGCGTAACGTGACGCGAGTGACGTGAAGCCCAACCCGCCGACACCGCCATGAACGCCTTCGCGCGCCGCCTGCGCACGCTCGCCACCCAGCTCGTGCCGCATGGGTATCTCGCGCTGCTGCTCGTCGTCGACGGGCTGATGCTGCTGCGCCCCGTGGCCGAAAACGTGCTGCGCCATTCGCGCGGCTCGTGGTTCGAGGACTGGATCTCGCTCATCAACGCCTTCGGCGTGCTCGCGCTGCCCCAGGCCGTGATCGCGGCGGGCCTCACGACGATGGCCATCGGCATCGCGCTGCGCGCCCGCGTGGCGTGGGCGCTCTCGCTCCTGCTGCTCGCCGCGGCCGGCAGCATCAGCCTCTGGGGCGACTATCGCAGCAGCGTGGTGTTCGCGTTCACGCTCGCGCTGGCCGTCGCGCTCGTCTACTACTGGCGGCGCTTCGACCGCTCGAGCTTCGCCGCCAGCACATTGTTCGCGGTCCTGAGCATCAGTTCGCTGCTCATCTATGCGGTGTTCGGCGCGCTCTATCTCGGCGACGACTTCGCACCGCCCATCCGCACCATCGTCACGGCGTTCTACTTCTCGATCGTGTCGATGTCGACGGTGGGCTACGGCGATATCGTGCCGCGCTCGGATACCGCGCGGCTGTTTACGGCTTCGGTGATCGTGCTCGGCATTACCGTGTTCGCCACGTCGATCAGCGCCGTGCTCGGGCCGGTGATCGGCGGCAAGCTCAAACGCATCGTGAAGGGAGGCATCTCGAACGTGACCCGCAAGAACCATTATTTGATCGTCGGCGCCTCGCCGCTCGCGCATAGCGTGTACGCGGGCCTGAAGAAGCGCGGCTATGCCGTCACGGTGATCGTCGCGCCCGGCACGCAGCATAACTATCCGCCCGAGGCCGACCTCGTGGAAGGCGACGCGAGCGACACGGCCACGCTCCATCACGCGGGCGCGGAAACGGCGCTCGCCGTGCTCGCGCTACGCATGGACGACGCCGAGAACGCGTTCGTGATCCTCGCGATCAAGGAGCTCGCGCCGAAGGTGCGCACCGTGGCGCTCGTGAACGACAGCCGCAACCTGCAGCGCCTGCGCCTGCTGCAGCCCGACATGGTGTTCTCGCCGCAACTGCTCGCGGGGGAATTGCTCGCGCGCACGCTCAACAACGAGACCATCGACAACGATCTCATCGAGCATCTGCTGTTCGGCAAGACGGAGGCGGGCGGGGCCGCGTCGTAAGGCCGGCCTGCGTGAGGCGAAGCCGCTTGACGGCGCTGCGCCGGTTGCCCGGCGTGCCGATGCTTCAGCGCGTACGAGACGGCAGGCGGCGAAACAGCGTGGGATAGTCGATCACGAGGCCGTCTTCGTCGACGCGCAGGTTCGCGGTGAAGTCGCGGAAGATGCCTTCGTAGCGATACTCGCGATCCGGCTCGATGCAGACGTAGGCCTGTTCGACGCGCCTGGGCACGAGGCCGGGCGCCGCGATGTACGCGACCTCGATGGGCCGGCGCTCGCCGCGCGCGAGTCTCAGGCGCCGGATCGGCAGCGTATTCGTGAAGGGCGTGGCCGCGATGTCGATGTCGATGCAGCCTTCGATCGCCTTGAGCGCGCGGCCCTCGCCGTCGCGCCAGTGGCCCTGGCCGTCGCCATGCATGGCGATGGCCTTGCCGCCCATCACGCGAAACGCCGCGTAGGTCACGCGCCAACCGGCGTCGCAATGGACCGTGTAGCAGAGGCCATACGCCTTGCCGTAGCGCTGCCCGATCACCACGCTCTCCACGCGGATCGTGCCGCCGCTCGCGTCGAAGGCCAGATGCTCGATGCCTTCGCCCTCCTCCGAAGCCCAACGTACCTCGCGCATGATTCGTCTCCAGGCGGCTGTCCGGCCGCTGCGGCCATCGTAGCGCAGACGGCGGCGCCGGCACGCGATGCCCGTGAAGCCGGCGACGCCGCGCCCGCGGCCTCGCGCGGCGAAGTTCCGCCGGCAGCGCTCCCCCGCCCGCCATCGGCAAATAGCGACTATCAACGCCCGCGCATGCGCAGGACGGCCCGCTTCGCCTATCCTCGCGATGCGGGTCGTCCGGGCGCGGTTTCCGGCTCGCTGCTGCTGGTTTTCTGGTCAGCGCTTCGGGTCCGCGGTTCAGACCGCTGCGACCGCTGCTCGCTCGAATCCGCATTTCGCAGGCCGCGCCTTCCTCGCTTCCGTTCGCCCATCATGTCCACCCCAGCGCCCGACCAAGCCGATCCGGACGCCGCTTATGTCAGCCCGTGCGCCGACGACGCCTCGGCCACGGACGCCCCGCCGGGCCTCGCCGGGCCGTTGCGCACGCTGCTGCGCAGCCTCGGTCAGATCGTCCTGCAGCGGCATGCCGGCACCGGGATCTGCGTGCTCGCCGCGCTCGCCCTGTGCGATTGGCGGCTCGCGTGCGCGGCGCTGATCGGCGCGACGACGGCCAATCTCTGCGCGCTGCTGGGCCCCCAGTCGCGGCAATGGCATCAATCGCGCCAGGAAATCCGCGACGGCCTCGCGGGCTTCAACGGTGCGCTCGCGGGACTCGCGGCGTTCACCTTCGCGGGCGATACGGTCACGGGCGTCGCCCTCGCGCTGCTCGCGTCGGCGGCCAGCGCGTGGATAGGCGCACCACTCGCGCGCTGGCTGCGCCACGCGGGCCTCTCCGTCTATTCGACGCCCTGCCTCATTGTCACCTGGGCGTGGCTCGCGTTGGGCGCCGGCGGCAAGGCCACCGCTGCGGCCAGCGCGCTTGCGCCGGCCCGGCTCGCGCGGCCCTGGCTCGACGCGGCGGCGGGCGTCTTGAGCGGCGTCGCGCAGACCACGTTCGCCTCGGGCGCGCTCCCTGGCCTCGTGCTGCTCGCGGGCCTCGCCTGGTCGTCGCGCCGCGCGGCGGCCTTGGCGCTCGGCGGCGCGGCGCTCGCGAGCGCCATCGAATCTCTGTGCGGCGCGCCGGGCGCGAGCTTCGCCGCCGGGCTCTGCGGCTTCAACGGCGCGCTCGCGGCGCTCGCCGCCAGCGCGCTCGGCACGCGCGCCGCAGTCTGTGCGACGATGCTAGCCGCGGTGCTGCATCTAGCCGCCGTGCGTCTGCGCCTGCCCGCCATGACCGCGCCGTTCGCGCTCGCCGGCTGGACCGTGCACGGCGCATGGCGCTTGATGGCGTTCGAGGGGTCACGGCGAGGCCAAGGACTTGCAACCGGCGAAGTGCCCGCAGCGGGCGCTCGCGCCGTGCCTGGCGATGTGGTGCCCGCCGATACGGACATGCTCGCCGTGCCGCGAACGGGATTGCGGATCGGCGCGCTAGCTGAATCGCGAACCGATGCGAGAATCGGGGCGTCAACCCAATTGCCAATCGAATCGCCAATCGGTACGGAAACCCCACGCGAATCGCCACGCGACCCGCAAACCGTGCAACAAGCCTGGCCGCGAAACGAACCTCGCGCCCGCCCTGCCGTCCGCTGAAGGAGCCGTCCATGTCATTCGCCCACCGCCCGGCCAGCATCACCGACGACGCCGCGCCGCCCTCCGCCGCGGAGCAGCAACTGCGCGTGGACCTCGCCGCCGCCTACCGGCTCATCGCGCTTTACGGCTGGGACGACCTGATCTACACGCACGTCTCCGCCGCCGTGCCCGGCGAGCCGGGCCGCTTCCTGATCAACCCGTTCGGCCTCGCCTTCGACGAGGTGTGCGCTTCGAATCTCGTGAAGATCGACACCGAAGGCCGCATCGTCGGCAAGAGCGAGCATCCGGTCAACGCGACCGGTTTCGCGCTGCACGCGGCCGTGCATCTCGCGCGCCCCGATGCCGTCTGCGTGATGCATCTGCACAATACGGCGGGCATCGCCGTCTCGATCCAGCGCGACGGCCTGCTGCCCGCCTCGCAGCATGCGCTGCGTTTCTACGGCCAGCTTGGCTGGCACGATTACGAGGGCCTCGCGTTCTCGCCCGCCGAGGGCGCGCGCCTCACCGCGAGCCTGGACACGCATCCCGCGATGCTGCTGCGCAACCACGGCACGCTCACCACGGGCCGCACCATCGCCGAGGCGTGGGTGCTGATGGCAACGCTCATCAAGGCCTGCGAAATCCAGTTGCAGGCCCAGGCGGGCGGCGTGCCGCTCGTAATGCCGACGCCCGAGGTCTGTGCGCACACGGCCGAACAACTGCGCGACGGCGGCGCGATCGAGGGCGTGCTCGAATGGCCCGCACTGCTGCGCAAGCTCGATCGCATCGACACGTCGTATCGAGACTAAACCGGCGACTAAACCCGCGACTGAATCTGTTTCACTACCCCTGCAAACAAGGAGATCCGTATGCCGACTTTCCACATCGAAATGTTCGAAGGCCGCAGCGTCGAGAAGAAGCGCGAACTCGCTGCCGCGCTCACCGAGACCACCTGCAAGGTGCTGGGCGTGGACGCCCAATCCGTCGACATCATCTTCACCGACGTGAAGACCGAAAACTGGGCGACGGCCGGCAAGCTGTGGAGCGATCCGCGCTGAGTCCGCTCGACCCATAGATCGTTATCCTGACGATTTTTCGCGAGGCTTTGCCGCGGCTTCGACCGCAGGGTCCTCCAGACGCCGCGCGGCCTCGCACCTGCCCCATCAAACCGATTCGAACACCTCACATCTTCGCACCTGGGCGAATTGACGCACCACACGCCCCCGCATCCCGAATCGCGCCCGATTTGACGCAAATTGACGCAGTGTGCCCCCGCTATGCGCCCGATCAATCTGTAGCGAACTCTTAATCTAGTTGATCGTTATCAACGATTTAGCGCACGATTTTGCTACTCGGCGATTGACTGCTGCGACACGCTGGCGCACGTCGCAGTGCAGCAAAACACGTCCTGTTCCCCTATGCTTACGTCCATTCGCACGACGCCTCGCGCGAACGCGCTTTCCGCTACGCAAGCACACAGCAGGCACGCACATGCAATCGTCCATCCCCGCATTACAGACGTTATCGTCGCTCTCGGCATTCGATCTGGCCCGGCTGCAATTCGCCTTCACCGTCTCGTTCCACATCGTCTTTCCGGCGCTCTCCATCGGCCTCGCGAGCTTCATCGCGGTGCTCGAAGGCTGCTGGCTCAAGACACGCAAACCGTTCTACAAGGACCTGTGCCTGTTCTGGTCGAAGATCTTCGCCGTGGCCTTCGGCATGGGCGTGGTCTCGGGCGTGGTCATGAGCTACGAGTTCGGCACCAACTGGGGCGGCTTCTCGTCGTTCGCGGGGCCCATCACCGGCCCGCTGCTCATGTACGAGGTGATGACCGCGTTCTTCCTCGAAGCGGGCTTCCTCGGCATCATGCTATTCGGCTGGAACCGCGTGAGCCCGCGCGCGCACTTCGGCGCGACGCTGATGGTCGCCATCGGCACGCTCATCTCCACCTTCTGGATTCTCGCTTCGAATAGCTGGATGCAGACGCCGCAAGGCTTCAAGATCGTGGACGGCCACGTCGTGCCCACCGACTGGTTCAAGGTCATCTTCAACCCCTCGTTCCCGTACCGCCTCGCGCACATGGCGATTGCCGCGTTCATCGTGGCCGCGCTCGTGGTGGCCGCGACCGGCGCGTGGCATCTGCTCAAGGGCCGGCGCGATGCAGCCGTCAAGAAGATGTTCTCGATGGCGCTCGGCCTCCTGCTCGTGCTTGCGCCCGTGCAGGCCATGGTGGGCGACGCGCACGGCCTGAACACACGCGAATATCAGCCCGCCAAGATCGCCGCGATCGAAGGTCTTTGGGACACCGAACAAGGCGGCACCGCGCTCAACCTGTTCGGCATTCCCGACATGCAGGCGGAAACCACGCGCTACGCCGTGAAGATTCCGCATCTGGGCAGCCTGATCCTCACGCATAGCTGGGACGGCGAGATCAAGGGTCTCAAGTCGTTCCCGCCCGATCAGCGCCCGAACTCGACGCTCATCTTCTGGACTTTTCGCGTGATGGTTGGATTAGGCATCCTGATGATCGTGCTGGGCGTGGCGGGCTGGTGGCTACGCAAGCGCGGCACGCTCTACGAGTCGCGCGCGTTCCAGCGCTTCGCGCTGGCGATGGGCCCCACCGGCTTCATCACGCTGCTCGCGGGCTGGATCACGACCGAAGCGGGCCGCCAGCCGTGGGTGGTCTATGGCGTGATGCGCACCTCGCAGGCGGTCTCGCCGCTCACGGCGCAGCAGGTGGGCGTCTCGCTGATTGTGTTCGTCGCCGTGTACTTCCTCGTGTTCGGTACGGGCATCTATTACATGCTCAAGCTGATGCGCGGCGGTCCCGCGCTGCCCGGCGCCACGTCGGGCACGAAACCGCCCGCGTTGCGTCCGCTTGAAAATCCGCAGCCCGGTGCAGCCGCCACGGGCCCGCGTCTCGCGCCCGCCGCGCTCGCCCCGCTCGTCACAAGCCAGGCCGCGCGCCATTCGACTGCCGACGCAAACGCCGACCAACTGATCGACGCCTGAACCCGAGATCCGCGCGAACCGCAAACCACGCACACGAACCGCATTCGAAACGAGGCAACGCAAACATGGACGTCACCGTCATCTGGGCCGCGATCATCGCGCTCGGCCTTTTACTCTACGTGGTGCTCGACGGCTTCGATCTGGGCATCGGCATCGTGTTTCCGCTCTTTCCCGACGAAGAAGAGCGCGATCTCATGATGAATACGGTCGCGCCCGTCTGGGACGGCAACGAGACCTGGCTCGTGCTGGGCGGCGCGGGGCTCTTCGCCGTGTTCCCCGTCGTCTATTCGACGGTGCTCTCGGCGCTCTATCTGCCGCTCGTGTTCATGCTCGTGTGCCTGATCTTCCGCGGCGTCGCCTTCGAGATCCGCGCGAAGGCCAATCGCACGAAGCATCTGTGGGATCTCGCGTTCATCGGCGGATCGACGGGGGCGGCGTTCTTCCAGGGCATCGCGCTGGGCGCCTTCCTGCAGGGCATTCCGATGGCCGACGGGCGCTTCGCCGGCGACGCCTTCGGCTGGCTCACGCCGTTCAGCCTGCTCTCGGGCTTCGGGCTCGTGGCGACCTATGCGCTGCTCGGCAGTTGCTGGCTCATCGCCAAGACCGAAGGCGATCTGCAGCGCCGCCTGCACAAGCTCGTGTGGCCGCTCACGGTCATGCTGCTCGGCTTCATCGCGCTCGTGAGCGTGTGGACGCCGCTGCAGGACCCCGTCATTGCGCAGCGCTGGTTCGGCTCGGGTCTGTTCTGGCGGCTCGCGCCGGTGCCGCTGCTCGTGATTGCGTGCGCCGTGTGGATGCGCTGGGCCGTGCAATCGCGCCATCACAAGACGCCGTTCGCCGCCGCGCTCGCGCTCGTGCTGCTCGGCTATCTGGGGCTGCTCGTGAGCCTGTGGCCCTACGCGATTCCGCAGCAGCTCACGCTCTGGCAAGCGGCCGCGCCGCGCGAAAGTCAGACGTTCACGCTGGTTGGCGCATCGTTCATCCTGCCCATCATCGTCGCGTACACCGCGATGAGCTACTGGGTCTTCCGAGGCAAGCTCCGTCATGGCGACACCCATCACTACCACTAAGGCCGCAAGCGCCGGCATGTCCGGCAGGCGCGCTTCGCGCGAGCCACGCACCCTGCCCGGCTGGCTCTGGTTCGTGCTGCTCTGGTGCGGCGGCGTGGGCGCGGCGGTCTCGCTCGGCTATGCGTTCAAGATCTTCATGAACCTCACGCTCTTCGCGATTAAATAACGCGGGCATCCACGCGCCCGTCACTCGCGCCGCGTTAGACTGTAGGCCATCTGTAACTCTTGCGATAAAAATCATGCAGCAGATGACCTTCATGGAATGCGTGAAACACGCGTGGAAAAGCGCCGGGGAAGCGCTCACGCGCATGCCGGCACTCGTGCTCGGCACCTTCGTGGCCTATGCCGTGCTCGGCTGGCTCGCGCTGGCCGGGCGGCCCGTGCCGGGAGAAGGCGACTTGCCGTCCGTGGGCCTCGTGCTCGCCGCGAATGTGGCCTCGCTGCTCAACGGGCTCGTCTACGTTTGGTTCACGCTCAAGGTCTACCGCTTCGTGCTGCTCGACGAGCGAACCACGCCGCTAATGGCGTCCGGCGCGAGGCCGTTGCTGCGCGTCGTGGCGCTGGGCCTCCTCATGATGCTCGCGCTGATGGGCCTCGCGTTCGCCTTCTGGCTCGTGCTGCGTCCGCGCCACGAGGGCGGCGTGATCTTTCTTTCGCTGATCGTCGGCGTGATCTGGCTGTTCATCGGCGTGCGGCTCAGCCTGCTCTATCCGTCGCTCGCGATCGGCGGCCGCTTCGCGCTCGGCGCGGCGTGGCGCGACAGCCGCGGACACTTCTGGAGCGTGCTGGGCGTCGGGTTGGTCGCGGCGCTGCCGCTGCTCGTATGCGGTGTGGTCGCGCTGATCGGATTCGGCGTCGCCGGCGTCACGCCCGATACCGTGCAGACGCCCGCGGGTTTCACCGCGCTCGCCATCGGGCAGAGCGTCGTCAACGTGGCCTTCGCACTGCTCACGAGTTCGGCGCTCGCCTGGCTCTATCGGTGCTATGCGAACGAGCTCGCAAGCGGTCGCTGAACCTCGTCGATACCGCATTGCCCGGCCCTCACCAGATGCCGGGCACGAAGCGATACTTCACCCGCTCCAGATACGCGCCATAGCCCGGCAGTTCGGCGGCGAGCGCGCGTTCTTCCCGCACGGCGCGCCAGCCGATTCCCGCGACCATGAACGGCACGCACGCGAGGCCCCACCACGAGCCGAGCATGAGCGGCGTGCCCGCGAGCAGCAGGATCGCGAACGCATACATGGGATGGCGCACGTAGGCATAGGGGCCGCTATCGGTCACTGAATGGCCGCGCTCGCGCTGGATCTTCACGACGGGCGCAGCGTAGCGATTGGCCGCGAACACCGCGCGCGTGGCGTAGAGGTCGATGAAGATCGCCACCGCGCCGCACACGCTGAGCCAGAGCGGCACGTGCGACCAGCGAAAGCGCATCGCGTCGATACCCATGAGGACCAGAAATGCGCACCAGCCCACCGAGACCACCACCATGAAGATGCGGTCCCAGGCGGCCTGTTCGCGCTGCGCGAATGGCGCGAGCCGCTCGGCCAGCAGACCCGGGTCGGTGCGCGCGAGCCACAGGCCGATCCACGCGCCCAGCACGGCCCATTCGAGCAGCCAGAGCCACGCAGCGGTCCACGCCAGCGTGCCCGCCGCGACGAACAGCAGCGCGCCCTGAAACGCGAGCCAGATGAGCGTCTGCGTGAACAGACGCTTGACGAGAGGTTTGTCCATCGTGTCCTCCTGTGTCTTTCAGCGATTGACGCCCCGCCCTCGCACGCGCGCGAACAGCGCGTCCATGTCGAAGCCCGCCGTATCGAGACCGAAGCGCGCGCTCAGGCATCGCTCCAGTTCCTCCGGACTCCCGATCAAATGCTCGCTCGCCTGCTGGCCCGTGGCGTCGCGCTCCGAATAGCGGTCGTTGAAGAGGATCGCGCGGCTGTCTTCGCGCGCAATGCACGCAATCAGGTTCTCCCTGAAGAACGATTGCGGCGCCGCCGAGGTGTACCAGTTCGCCACTTCGTAATCGATCCATTGCGCGGGCGCGTCGTCGAAGCGATAGACGTCGGTCCACGCATTGCCGTCGTACTGCTCGAGCGTCCACTCGCGCTCGCCGAGCGGCGTGAGACGCGCCGGCTCGAGCAGCGTCTCCTGCGCGCCGCGCTCGGCGAACGCCATCGGCGCGCATAGCGACGCGCTGCCAAAACCCACGTCGGCGAGCCAGGCCGCGCCGTCCACGTGCACGCGCAGCAGCATATGCGTGCGCGGCGTGATCGTGCCGGGCGGCCGGCCGAACAGCACGCGCGCGGCCAGCGGCTCGACGCGAAAGCCCAATTGCATGAGCGCGTGCGCGAGCACTGTGTTGTGCTCGAAGCAGTAGCCGCCGCGCCGCGACGCCACGAGCTTGGCGAACACGTCGGGCGGCGCGACCGACACGGGCCGCGCGGCAAACGGATCGAGGTTCTCAAAAGCAATCGCGCGCGGATGCAGACGATGCACGGCGCGCAGTACGTCGAGCGACGCCTTGCGCTCGCCGTCGTAACCGATGCGCGCGAAATAACGATCGAGGTCGAAACGGAAGTCGGAATCGGACATGGAGGCGACTCGCTATTCGAAAGATGCGAAAGAGGCGAAGGGTTCGAAGAGGCCGAAGAATCCCGAAAGAGCCCGGAAAACGGCCCGATGTATCGATGATATTCGAGTTCTTTCCTCATACCGAACCGCGTCGAAGCTGACCGATTGTAATCAAGCGAATCGCTATTGACAGGCATTCGTAAAGCTCGCGCTTACACTAAGTAATTGTTTTGATAATCATTCTCATTTGTGTTGACGTCCGTATTCACGGTGAGTACGATTGGCGCCGTTCTGGAGGTAAATGATTCAAGCCGCTTGCATATGGCGCACGCGGATTCGGCCCGGCAAAAGAAAGCAAAAAGTAAGGAATGCAATGAAATTCAACCGGTCAACCCGTTCATCTGGACGACGCGCCCCCGCCGTGCGAGGACTCGCGTTGTGGGCAGCTTGTGCTGCGTTCATGTGCGGCAGCGCGCACGCGCAATCGAGCGGCAATCCCGATGCCGCGCCCGAGGCCCCCGAGGCCGATCTCTCGATCAAGGCGCAGCCCGGTGATTTCTGGACCGGTATCTGGACGCGCCAGAACCTGCTCGGCGACATGGGCGGTATCCGTCCGTGGCTCGGCAAATACGGCGTGACCTTTCAGTTGACCGAAACAAGTGAATATCTCGCGAACCTGCGCGGCGGCCTGAATCGCGGCGGCACCTACGACGGCCTCACCACGGCGACGGTCCAGGTGGACACGAGCAAGGCGCTCGGCATTCCCGGCGGCCTCTTCAATATCAGCGCGCTGCAGATTCACGGCTCGAACCTGAGCGCGGCGAACCTGGGCACGCTGAACACGGCGAGCGGCATCGAAGCGCAGGACACCACGCGCCTCTGGGAGATGTGGTACCAGCAGTCGTTCCTCGACAAGAAAGTCGACGTGAAGATCGGTCAGCAGAGCATCGACCAGGAATTCATCACGAGCCAGTACGCCGCGCTCTTCGTGAACACGATGTTCGGCTGGCCCGCGCTGCCCTCGTACGACATGCCCTCGGGCGGTCCGGCCTACCCGCTCTCGGGTCTCGGCGTGCGCGTGCGCGGCCAGATCACGCCTTCGCTCACGGGCCTCATCGGCGTGTTCGACGGCGACCCGCTCGGCAACAACCCGAACAACCTGAGCGGCACGAACTTCAACTTGCACAACGGCACGATGGTGATCGGCGAGTTGCAGTACGCGATCAATCAGCCGTCCGAAGGCGAGCTCGTGAGCGCCGACACCAGCCACGCGCTGCCCGGCACCTACAAGCTCGGCTTCTGGTACAACAACGAGTCGTTCGCCGACCAGCGCTACGACAACACGGGCCTTTCGCTGAACAATCCGGCCACGACCGGCATCCCGGCGCAGCATCACGGCGACTTCAGCATTTATGCCGTGGCCGACCAGATGATCTGGCGCCCCGACCCCGACGAGCCGCGCAGCATCGGCGTATTCGCGCGCGTGATGGGCGCGCCCGGCGACCGCAATCTCGTCGATTTCGCCGCCAACGCGGGCATCGTGATGAAGGCGCCGTTCAAGGGCCGCGACAACGACAGCGTGGGCCTCGCGCTCACCTACATCAAGGTCGGCAACTACGTGCACGACCTCGACATGGACTATCGCACCTTCAACACGGGGCCGTACGGCGTGCGTACCCAGGAGACGACGCTCGAAGCGACGTACCAGTACCAGGTCAACCCGTGGTGGCAATTGCAGGCCGACGCGCAATACACCTTCAACGCGGGCGCCGGCCAGAACCCGAACGACGCGACCCAGCCGCTGCGCAACACCTTCGTGGTGGGCGTGCGCACCAACATTACTTTCTAAGCATCATGTCCAACCCCAGGTCCTCGCACGCACTGTCGATTGAAGCCGCAACGCTTGCACGCGGCGCACGCGAGGCGCGGAGAAATACGATGAAACACGCCACGCGCCAGCTCCTGCTGTGCTCGGCCCATGCCACCCGCGCGGCGCTCGCGCTCGGCGCCGCTGCCCTCCTCGGCGGCGCGCCGCTCGCCGCCCACGCGGATCCGCAAGGCCTGCTCGAAACCGTCCACCACCACACCACGCTCATCAACACGGTGCCCGACAACGGCGACCAGAACCCGTATGCGATCGTCGTCGCGCCGGTGAGCGCCGGAACCGTGAAGCAGGGCGACGTGCTGGTCGACAACTTCAACAACGCCGCGAACATGCAGGGCACCGGCAGCACCATCGTCGACTATCACCCCGATACGAAGCAGATGACGCTGTTCGCGACCATTCCGCGTAATCTGAAGGAATGTCCGGGCGGCGTGGGCCTCTCCACCGCGATGACGATGCTGAAGTCGGGCTGGGTGGTCGTCGGCAGCACGCCGAGCAACGACGGCACGACCAACACCAAGGGCGCGGGCTGCCTGATCGTGCTCGACAGCAACGGCAAGATCGCGAAGGCGATCAGTACCCCGAACATCAACGACCCGTGGGGCAACATGGCCGTGGTCGACAACGGCGACCATGCCACGCTGTTCGTGAGCAACGCGGGCTTCGGCGTGGGCGGCGCGGACGGCGACCCGCCCGTGTTCAAGCAGGCCACGGTGCTGCGCCTCGACCTCGACATTCCGGAAGGCCAGGCGCCGGTCGTGAAGAAAGAAACGGTGGTCGCGAGCGGCTTCGGCGCGCAAGCCGACAAGGGCGTGTTCCTCGTCGGCCCGACCGGGCTCGCGCTCTCGCCCGACAACAAGCTGCTCTACGTGTCGGATGCGATCGGCAACCGCATCAATGTGATCGAAGACCCGCTCACGCGCGACTCCAGCGCGGGCGTGGGCCGCCAGCTCACCGCCGATGGCATGCTGCATCGCCCGCTCGCGATGATCCTGACGCCTCAGAACCACCTGCTCGTGACGAACGCGCTCAATGGCCAGGTGATCGAGATCGACCCGGCAACGGGCAAGCAGCTCTACGCGCGCTGGATCGACACCGACAAGGCGCAGACGCCGCCGGGCAATGGCGACCTGTTCGGCATCGCGCTCACTCCGGCAGGCGACGGCTTCTATTATGTTGAAGACGACGTGAATACTCTTGTGCTGGCGAAATAATCATGTCCTCCGATGATTCCCAAGACCGCCCGGCGCGCCTCGCGCGGCGCGGTTTCCTGAAGGCAGGCGGCGCCGCCGTAGCCGCGGGCGCCTCGCTGGGCGCGGGTCTCGCGGCGCCGGGCCTCGCGCAGGCCGCCGAGGCGAAGCGCCAGGCGATGGCCGCCGACCCGATGAACGCTGTCGAGCCGTTCTACGGCGAGCACCAGGGCGGCATCGTCACGCCGCAGCAGGCGCACACCTATGTGGCGGCGTTCGACCTCACGACCGCCTCGCGCGACGACGTGATCAAGCTGCTGCGCGAGTGGACCGAGTCCGCCGCGCGCATGACGCAAGGCCATAGCGCGGCTGCGCTCGACGGCGTGAGCGACGATCATCCCGCGCCGGATTCGGGCGACGTGCTCGGACTCGGGCCCGCCGGTCTCACCGTGACCTTCGGCTTCGGTCCCGGCTTGTTCACCTCGGCGGGCAAGGACCGTTACGGCCTCGCGCATCGGCGGCCCGCCGCGCTCGTCGATCTGCCGCGCTTCAACGGCGACCAGTTGATCGCCGAGAAAACCGGCGGCGACCTCTACGTGCAGGCCTGCGCGAACGACGCGCAAGTGGCCTTCCACGCGGTGCGCCAGCTCGCGCGCCAGGGCTATGGCAAGCTGACCATGCGCTGGGGCCAGGCCGGCTTCCTCTCGGGCCCGCGCGGGCAAACGCCGCGCAATCTCATGGGCTTCAAGGACGGCACCAACAATCCGCCGACCAACGACCCGAAGCTGATGAACCAGTTCGTCTGGGCCGGCGCGGCCGACGCGCCGTGGATGCAGGGCGGCACCTATACCGTGGTGCGCCGCATCCGCATCACGCTCGAGCACTGGGACCAGATGGAGCTCGGCTTCCAGGAGCAGGTGTTCGGCCGCCGCAAGTACAGCGGCGCGCCCATCGGCCAGGCCAAGGAGTTCGATGCAGTCGACCTGACCGCCCAGGACAAGGACGGCAATCCGCTGATTCCCGAGAACTCGCACGTGCATCTCTCGAATCGCGCCTCGAACAACGGCGCGCAGATCCTGCGCCGCTCGTACTCGTACAACGACAGCACGAACTTCTACATCGAGCGCTGGCCGCCGTGGCGCCAGGAAACCGAATACGACGCGGGCCTCATCTTCATCGCCCACCAGGGCGACCCGCGCACGGGCTTCATTCCGATCAACGAGAAGCTCTCGAAGTTCGACATGATGAACCAGTTCACCACCCACGTGGGCAGCGCGGTCTTCGCGTGCCCGCCGGGTGCGAAGGCGGGCTCGTTCATCGGCGCCGAGCTGTTCGAGGCCTGAGCACAGGCCCAGAAGCAGGCCCAGATTCAAACCGGATTCAATCGACAAGAACGGACAAAGACAGATATGAACACGATGTTTTTCCGTGCACGCGCCATTGCCGTTGCCATGACGCTCGCCGGCGCCCTGCCGCTCGCCGCGCATGCCGCTTCGATCACGCTCTACAGCGCGCAGCACGAGCAGGTGGTGAACCAGCTCGCCAAGGACTTCGAAAAAGAAAGCGGCATCGACGTGAAGATCCGCAGCGGCGAAGGTCCCGCGCTCGCCGCGCAGCTCGTGGCCGAAGGCGAGAAGACGCCCGCCGACGTCTACTTCACCGAAAACTCGCCCGAGCTGATGCTGCTCGAAGAGAAGGGCCTGCTCGCGCCCGTGCAGAATTCGACGCTCACGCAAGTGCCCGCGCGCTACAACTCGCCGGCTGGCCAGTGGGTCGCCGTGACCGCGCGCCAGAACGTGCTCGCCTATAACACGACGAAGGTGCAGCCTTCGCAACTGCCGCAATCGATCTTCGATCTCGCGAAACCCGAGTGGAAGGGTAAAGTGGGCATCGCGCCGAGCGACGCCGACTTCCTGCCGCTCGTGGACGCCGTGCTCGCCGAGAAGGGCGAAGCCGCGACGCTCGCCTGGCTCAAGGGCCTGAAGACCAACGCGCAGATCTTCGACGACGACGAAGGCGTGGTGGCCGCCGTGAACCGCGGCGCGGTGGCGACGGGCATCATCAACAACTACTACTGGGACCGCCTGCACGCCGAGATCGGCGACAAGCAGACGCGCAGCGCCGTGGCGCAATTCGCCGATGGCGACGTGGGTGCGCTCGTGAACGTGTCCGGCGCGGCGGTCACGAAGACCGCGCACAACCCGGACGGCGCGCAGAAGTTCCTCGCCTACCTCGTGAGCGAGCGCGCGCAGAAGCTGATGGCGCAAGGGCATATCAGCTTCGAGTATCCGCTGCGCCCCGGTGTGGCCGGCGACCCGATCAACAAGCCGTTCGATCAACTGAAGCCGCCCGCGCTGACGATCCAGCAGCTCGGCGACGACAGCCAGGCGGGCCGCCTGCTGCGCCAGGCGGGCCTCCTGTAATTTGCAGAGGATGCCTGAGTAAATTGTGAGTGAAGCTGTAACCCCGGCGCAAGCCGTGCCGCAAGGCCCCGACGACGCAGCGGGCAAGCCCGCGCGCCGGCAGGCGCCGCGCGCGCTTTTTCTGGCCGCCGCACTGGGTCCCGTGCTGGTGTTGCTGCCGCTCGCGCTGACGTTCTGGCGCGCGCTTTCGTTTGGCTTCGCCGATGCGGCCGAGCTGCTGTTCAGGCCGCTCGTTGGCGAACTGCTCGTCAATACGCTGAGCATCACCGTGAGCGCGACGCTGGCCTCGGCGGTGCTCGGCACCGCGCTCGCCTGGTTCGTCGAGCGCACCGACGTGCCGGGGCGCCGCGTCTGGGCCTTGCTCGCCGCCGCGCCGCTCGCGATGCCGGCGTTCATCACGAGCTATGCGTGGGTCTCGCTGAGCCTCGATCTGCAGGACTTTCTCGGCGCGCTCGTCGTCATCACGACCGCCTATTTCCCGCTCGTCTATCTGCCCGTGGCCGCCGCGCTGCGCGGGCTCGATCCCGCGCTTGAAGAATGCGCGCGCGCGCTCGGCTGCAGCCGCTGGACCACCTTCGTACGCGTGGTGCTGCCGCAATTGCGCCCTGCCCTGCTCGGCTCGATGCTGCTGGTCGCGCTCGGCGTGCTCTCCGAATTCGGCGCGTTCACGCTGCTGCGCTTTCGCACCTTCACCACCGAAATCTACGCGGAATACCGCACGAGCTTCGATGGCGGCGGCGCGTCGCTGCTCGCCTGCGTGCTGATCGTGCTGTGTCTCGCGTGCCTCGCGTTCGAGTTCCGCGTGCGCGGGCGCGCGCGTTACGAGCGCGTCGACCGCGGCACGCGGCGCGCGGGCGTGCGCCACGCGCTCGGACGCTGGCGCTGGCCCGTGGCCGCGGGCTTCGTCGCGCTCAACGTGGGCACGCTCGGCGTGCCGCTCGGGATGATCGGCTATTGGCTCACGCAGCCCGGCGCCGCCGCGATCACGCCCGCCGAGGTCTCGCCCGAGTTGCTGTTCTCGACCACGCTGGCGTCGCTGCGCCTCGGGCTCATTGCCGCCGTCTTCACGACGCTGCTCGCGCTGCCGCTCGCGTACCTGCTCGCGCGCTTCCCGGGCCGCGCGGCCACCTTTCTCGAGCGCACCGCGTTCATCGCGCAGGGCGTGCCAGGCCTCGTCATCGCGCTTGCGATCGTCTCGCTCGCCGTGCGTGCGCTCGAGCCGCTCTACCAGGGCACCACGCTCTTGATCGTCGCCTATGCGATCCTGTTCCTGCCGCTCGCGCTCGTGAGCGTGCGCGCGGCCTTGCTGCAGGCGCAGCAGCGGCTCGAAGAAACGGCGCGCTCGCTCGGCCTCGGCTGGTTCGCCACGCTGCGCCGCGTCGTGCTGCCGCTCGCAGGGCCGGGGCTCGGCGCGGCGGCCTCGATGGTGTTCATCTCGGTCGTGACCGAGCTCAACGCGACGCTGCTGCTCGCGCCCATCGGCACGCAAACGCTCGCCACCCAGGTATGGTCCGATACCTCGACGCTCGCATTCGCCGCCGCCGCGCCCTATGCGGCGCTCCTCACCGCGCTCTCGCTAGCGGCCTCGGGCCTGCTGTTCGCGTTCGCGGGCAAGTCGGCGCTCGCGGCGCACGCGTCCGGGCCGCTGCCCCCGTCAGCCGATGAGACGCCGCCTTCCGATGCCCCCTGATTGTTTCGCCCCGTTCAGCCCGCCACGTTCATGAGCACACTTCGCATTTCCGGCGTCTCCAAGTCCTTCGACAGCCAGCCCGTGCTGCACGACATTCACCTCACGGTGAACTCGGGCACGCTGGTCGCCCTGCTCGGCCCGTCGGGCAGCGGCAAGACCACGCTGCTGCGCCTGCTGTGCGGCTTCGAGCGCGCCGATGCGGGCACGATCGAGATAGGCGGCCAGCGCGTGGCCGGCGAGTCGCTGCATCTGGCTGCGGAGCAGCGGCAGATCGGCTACGTGCCGCAGGAAGGCGCGCTGTTTCCGCACCTGAGCGTCGCCGAGAACATCGTGTTCGGACTCCCGCGCGCGCAACGGCGCACGCAGCATCGCGTGGCCGAGTTGCTGGAGCTCGTCGGTCTTCCGCAGTCCTATGCAAATCGCGCGCCGCAGCAACTCTCGGGCGGGCAGCAGCAGCGCGTGGCGCTCGCGCGCGCACTCGCGCCCTCGCCGACGCTCGTGATGCTCGACGAGCCGTTCTCGTCGCTCGACGCGGCGCTGCGCGTGGAAACGCGCGAGGCCGTGGCGCGCGCGCTCGCGGCCGCGGGCGCGACCGCGGTGCTGGTCACGCACGACCAGGCCGAAGCGCTTTCGCTCGGCCATGAAGTGGCCGTGCTGTGGCGCGGACGTCTCATGCAGACCGCGCCGCCGCAAACGCTCTACCGCCGCCCCGTCACACGCGAGCTGGCTGCGTTCGTGGGCGAAGCGGTGCTGTTGCCGGGGCGCGTCGCGGGAGGCGCCGCGCATTGCGCGCTGGGCGCGTTGCCGCTGGCCGAAGGCACCCGGCCCGAAGACGGCGAAGTCGACGTGATGCTGCGCCCCGAGCAAATCGACGTGCTGCCCCAAACCGCGGCGCGCGACGGCGCGCAGACTACGCATGAGGCGCTCGTGCGCGAGGTCACGTTCCAGGGGCAAGACGCGGCGCTCACCCTCGAACTCGCCGGCACGCCGACGACGCTGCGCGCCCGCGTGCCGGGCTATCGCACGCCGCGCGCTGGCGAGCGCGTGCGCATCGCCGTGGGCGGCGAAGTCAGCGTTTATCCGCGCTGACGCCTGACCGAGAGATCCTGAACCATCTGTTGTACGAAGTAATCGCAGGTGGGCCGGTTCGACTTCACGCTGCGCGCGACGATGATATCGAGCGGCTCGATTTTCGGCAGCCCCTGCGCCTCGCCAAGAATCTCGAAGCGCGGCGGCACGCTGCAACGCGTGAGCGCCACCACGGCGATGCCCGCCTCCACGGTCGCCATCAACCCCATCAGGCTCGCGCTGCTATAGGCCGCGCGATAGCGGATGCGCGCCGCGTCGAGCGCGGCCACCGTATGCGCGCGCGCCACGCTGCCGTGCTCATAAAGACCCACCGGCAGCGGCGACATCGAGAGCGGCGCCGGATCGTCGGGCGAGCCCACCCACACCATGTCCTCGCTGCGCACGAATTCGCCGCGCAGCTTCCGGTCGCGCGTGACGAAAGCCACGTCGATCTTGTTGTCCGCGAGCATCGGCCCGAGCGCCACGCTCTGCGCGCACACGATCTCGATCTCCACATGCGGATAGAGCGTCGAAAAACGCTTGAGCACCGGCGAAAGCAGCGCTGCCATGTAGTCGTCGGGCGCGCCCAGCACCACGCGCCCCGTCACCTCGGGCCGCACCAGCGCCGACCACGCCTCCTCCTGCAGATCGAGCGCGCGCCGCGCATATTCGAGCAGCGTATTGCCGGGCCGCGTGAGCGCGAGATTGCGCGTATCGCGCGTGAACAGCATGGTGCCGAGCATCTGCTCCAGCCGCTTGATCTGCATGCTCACCGCCGCCTGCGAGCGATGCACGGTCACGGCGGCCTTCGTGAAGCTGCCCGCGTCCGCGACGGCCACGAAGGTGCGCAACAGGTCGAGGTCGAACTCGGGATTCATGATTCATAAGCCACGTTGATGGAATTCTTAAATTTAATTCGTTTGCCGATACCCCGCAACTGACGAATACTGGGCCGGTTTTCAACACGCTTTCTATCCACGGATTCCGGCCATGCAATCCGAACTCCACAGCGGCCGCCGCGAAGGCGTCTTCATGCTCGCGGGCGGCGGGCTCCTGATGGGCACGATCGGCATCTTCGTCGAGGAAGCGCGCCTCGGCGCGCTCACACTCGTGTTCTTTCGCTGCTTCTTCGGCATGCTCGCGCTCGCCGCGTACTGCACGTGGAAGGGCTGGCTCGCGCCAGCCCAGATCAAGCGCCAGTTCACGCGCCGCACGTTCGCGCTCGCGTTCATCTCGGGCGTGCTGATGGTCACGCAGTGGGTGGGTTTCTTCGATTCGATCCATCGCACGAGCATCGCGGTCGCGACGGTCGTGTTTCATGTGCAACCGTTCTGGGTCGTGCTGATGGGCGCGGCGCTCTTTCACGAGCGGCTGGGCGCGGACCGGCTCGGCTGGATCGCGATTGCTTTCGTGGGCCTCGTGCTCGCCTCGGGCGTGCTCGCGGAAAGCCATGTCGCGGACCATCCGCGCTATCTGATCGGTCTCGCCGAAGCGCTGGGCGGCTCCGTGCTCTATGCGAGCGTCACGCTGATCGCGAAAAGCCTGCGTGAATTCCGCCCGCATCTGCTCACGCTCACGCAATGCGCGGTGGGGACGATCTGCCTGCCGCTCATCGCGCCCTTCATCGCGCCGCTCGAATTCGCGCATATTGGCCCGGCGCAATGGGGCTGGCTCATCGGCATGGGCGTGCTGCACACGGGGCTCTCTTACGTGCTGATCTACGGCGCGCTGCCCAGGCTCACCACGCCCGTGATCGCCGTGCTGCTGTTCGTCTACCCGCTCACGGCGATCGCCGTCGATGCCATCGTCTACGGCCGCGCACTGAGCGCGCCGCAACTCGCGGGCATGGTGCTGATCGTGCTGGCGAGTCTCGGCGTGAATCTCGGCTGGCGTCTCTCGCCGATGGGTCTCGTGCTCAGGCGGCGCTGAAACGCGCCGCCTGGCGTGGCGCCCGAAAGCGTCGTGTAGCTCGCCTCACGCGGGCAGCGTCTCGCCCTTCGTCTCCGGTGCGAACGGAATGATGAGCAGGCCGAGCACGAATGCGATTGCCGTGAGCGCGACCGGCACGCCCAGGGTGTGCATATGCAGCACGGCCGCGCCCAGCAGGAAGTTCACGCCCGCGCCCACGAAGCGCCCGAACGAGGTGCAGAACGCGAACGCCGTGGCCCGCACGCGCGTCTCGAACTGCTCGGGCAGCCAGAGGCTGAAGAGCGCGAAATTGCCGCCGAAAAAGCCCAGCACGAACAGGATCGCGATGAACGGCACGAGCCCGTTCTCGAGGTAATACGCCCAGCCGAAGCTCGCCGCGATCGTCACAGCCATGCCCGCGAAATAGACCGCGAGCGTCCATTTGCGCCCGATGCGCTCGGCCATCGGCGGCAGCGCGAGACAGCCGAGAATCGTGCCGATCGAGAGAATACCGGTGGCGATCGACGCGGTGCGGATGGCGTCGGCCTTGCTCGCGCCCGCGCGGGTCGCGAGCTGGATCACGGCGGAGGGCTCGTACACGGCGCCCGCCCACAGGCCGATGATCGCGATGGTCAGGAGCGCGCACGCCACGACGGTGCGCAAACGATACGCACTGCCGAAGATCTCGCGCAGCGGGCGGCCGCGATGCACGTGGCTCGCCTCGGAGCGCTGCCATTTGGCCGGCTCCTCCACGCGCGTGAGCACGAGAATGGCGACCACCACGGGAATCGCTCCCGTGAGGAACATCGCGCGCCAGCCGAAGTGCACGCCCACCGTGTAGTTGAGCGCCGCCGCGATGAAAAAGCCCGCGTAATAGCCGGTCTGCAGATAGCCGGCGCCCATCTTGCGGCGATCCTCGGGCCACGACTCGGCCACATAGGTGCCCGCGAGCGCCCATTCGCCGCCGATGCCCACGCCCGCGAGAAAGCGGTAGATGCCGAGCGCCCAGACGCTTTGCGCCGTCGCCGAAAGACCCGTGAAGATCGCGAACATGAAGATCGTGCCCGCGAGCACGCGCGTGCGGCCGAAGCGATCCGCCATCGGCCCCCAGATGAACGACAGGCCCCATCCCACCAGAAAAAGCGCGAACAGGATCGAGCCCGCGAGGCCGACGTGCGCGGGCGTGGCCGTGTAGCCCGAGTGCGGCAGCAACTCGGTGAGCGCCGGCGTGAGCACGAGCGCGTAGATGAACGAGTCCATGCCGTCGAGCGTCCAGCCGGCCCAGGCGCCCCAGAAACCGGCGATCTGCGAGCGATTGAGCGGTGTTTTCTGGGCGCGCCGTGCGGCCCCGCTGATCGAATTCATGCGTCTGTCTCCTATCTGTGATGCCTTGCGCAAAAGCGCCAGGGCCACACGGTATGGAACGCGACCGGACTTGCGCCGGCTGTCTCCAGTTCCCTTCAGATCTTTGCTGCACCCACCGGAATACCCTGCGGTATTCGCGAGCCCCGCTTTTTGCCTCGCTTTCCTTGTGAAGCTCTCGTCCCAGATATCGGGTTATCGAGACTTCCAACATGCTCGTTTTATATATAATATTTGATCTTATGAGCCACGCAACGAATGGTTTTCCCCTGGAAGGCAGCGCCACCGATGCCGCGCAGCCGGCACCGCACGCGTTGCCGGGCCTGCCCGCCAGCGCGGCGCCGCGCACCAGCACCTCGCGCATGATCGCGGACGCGCTGCGCACCGCCATCGTGGAGGGCACGCTCGCGCCCGACGCGCCGCTGCGCCAGGACGCGATCGCGCGCCACTTCTCGGTGAGCGCGATTCCCGTGCGCGAGGCGCTGCGCCAGCTCGCGAGCGAAGGCTGGGCGCGGATCGAGGTCAACAAGGGCGCGAGCGTCGCGTCGCTCTCGCGCGACGAGGCCCGCGAGATCTACGAGATCCGCTCGGCGCTGGAGAGCCTCGCGCTCGGCCTCGCGATTCCGAATCACACGGCCGCCACGCTGCGCGAAGTGAGCGCGCTGGCCGCCGCCGCGTCGCGCGAGCCCGACCCGTCGCTTTATGTGGCGCGCAACGAGGCCTTCCATATGAGCCTCTATGCGCCCGCGGGCCGCCCGCAATTGATGGCGATGCTCGCGACCCTGCATCGCCGCGGCGAACGCTATCTGCGCCTGAAATTCGGCTTTCCCGCCTACAAGGGCGAGTCGGACGCCGAGCACGCCGAGATCCTCGCCGCCGTGAAGCGGCGCGACATCCCCGCCGCGCAGGCGCTCGTGGCCGCGCACCTGCTGGGCACGGGCGAATTGATCTATCGTTTCCTGACCGAGCGCGCCGCGGCGCAACCCGCCGCCAAAAAACGGCGCGCCGGAGCCGCTACCGCAGCGTCTTCGTCCGCTGCATCCGCCTCTCCCGCCACACCCCGCTCACGGAGCCGAACTCCCGATGAAGCCTCAAGCTGAAACGCCCACTTCGCCCGACCTCGCCAACGCGGCGCCGCGCTCGTGGACCACGCGCCGCGACGAGAAAGCCCGGCGCCTTGCCGCCATTGCCGGCTGGCTCGAAGACGGCGTGCTGCCCGCCGCGCGCACGACCGAAGCGCTGGAGCGGCTGATCCGCCCCGGCGACCGCGTCGCGCTCGAAGGCGACAACCAGAAGCAGGCCGACTTTCTCTCGCGCTCGCTCGCGAAGGCCGATCCCGCGAAGCTCAACAACATTCATCTGCTGATTTCGAGCATCAGCCGTCCCGAGCATCTCACGCTGTTCGAGCGCGGCATCGCGCACCGCGTGGACTTCTCGTTCGCGGGTCCGCAGAGCCTGCGCGTTGCGCAATTGCTCGAAGACGGCCAGCTCGAAGTGGGCGCGATCCACACTTACGTGGAGCTTTACGCGCGCATGTTCGTCGACCTGATTCCGCAGGTCGCGCTGCTGTGCGCGGAAAAAGCCGATCGCCACGGCAATCTCTACACGGGCCCGAACACCGAGGACACGCCGACGATTGCCGAAGCCGCCGCGTTCAGCCAGGGCATCGTGATCGTTCAGGTGAACGAAATTGTGGACGAGCTGCCGCGCGTGGACATTCCGGGCTCCTGGGTGGATGTGGTCGTGCAGGCCGACCGGCCCTTCGCGGTCGAGCCGCTTTTCACGCGCGACCCGCGCCATATCGGCGACCTGCAGGTGCTCACCGCGATGATGACCATCAAGGGCATCTACGCGCCGTACCACATCACCTCGCTCAATCACGGCATCGGCTTCGACACGGCCGCGATCGAGCTGCTGCTGCCCACCTATGGCGAATCGCTGGGCCTCAAGGGCAAGATCTGCCGCAACTGGACGCTCAATCCGCATCCCACGCTGATTCCGGCCATCGAATCGGGCTGGGTCGAGAGCGTGCATTGCTTCGGCAGCGAAGTAGGCATGGAGGCCTATGTCGCCGCACGCCCCGACGTGTTCTTCACGGGCAGCGATGGCAGCCTGCGCTCGAACCGCGTGCTGTGCCAGCTCGCGGGGCAATATGGCGTCGACCTCTTCATCGGCTCGACGCTGCAGATCGACGCCGACGCGAACTCGTCCACGGTTACGCGCGGGCGGCTCGCGGGCTTCGGCGGTGCGCCGAACATGGGCCACGATCCGCGCGGGCGCCGACACGCGAGCGAGGCGTGGCTCAAGCTGCTCAAGGCGAGCGCGCCGCAATCGCCGATCGGGCGCGGCCACAAGCTCGTCGTGCAGCTCGTGGAGACGTGGAAGAAAGGCGGCGAGCCGACTTTCGTGGACGAGCTCGACGCCATCGCCGTGGGCGAGAAGAGCGGCATGCCCATCGCGCCCGTGATGATCTATGGCGACGACGTGAGCCACGTCGTGACCGAGGAAGGCATCGTGCATCTGCATCGCGCGGAAGGCGTCGACGAGCGGCGTGCCGCGCTCGCGGCCGTCGCGGGCGTGACGCCCATCGGCCTGCGCGCAGAGCCGCAGAAGACCGAGGAACTGCGCCGCCGCGGCATCGTTCAGTTCCCCGAAGATCTCGGCATTCGCCGCGGCGATGCGAAGCGTTCGCTGCTCGCGGCGCGCAGCATCGACGATCTCGTGACGTGGTCGGGCGGGCTCTATACGCCGCCCGCGCGCTTCCGTAGCTGGTAAGCGCGATGCGCACGCTCTCACTGGAAACGCTGGCCGAAGGCGCAGCGGCCTCGTGGGCGACGACGACGTCGCGTGAAGCGCGCGACGCCGGCGATGCCGCGCTGGGCCCCGACGCGCAACTCGCGCGCTTCGCTCGCGATGCGCTGATCGAAGAAGCGCGTCTCACACCCAAGCCCGCGCTCGTGGACGCGCGCGGCAGCGGCGCGCACGTCGATCTCGACCTCGCGACGATGCTGCGTTCCGCGCACGCGCTCGAACCCACATTCGAAGCGCTCGCGCGCGCATCGCGCGGCGCCTCGCCGGGCCGCGCGCTGCGCACCGATCTCGCACGCATTGGCCGCGCCGGCGAAGCCGCAATGATGCGCGCAACGGGCGGCAGCAACGCGCATCGCGGCGCGATCTGGATCGTCGGCCTTCTGGTTGCGGGCGCAACTATCATGCACACGCCATCGATTGGCGCGAATATGCAGGCGCCGGGCGGCCTCTCGCACGCCGCTGAAATCGCCGAAACGGCGGCGCAGATCGCGCGCTTCGACGATCTGCTCGCGCCCGCCGTGCAGCCCGCGCAAAGCAACGGCGAACGCGTGCGCCAGCGCTACAACGTGGGCGGCGCGCGGCGCGAAGCGCAAGACGGCTTTCCGCACGTGATCTGCGTGGGCTTGCCCGCGCTTCACGCGGCGCGCACGCAAGGGCACGACGAAGCGGCGGCGCGCGTGGATGCGCTCCTCGCGATCATGGCCTCGCTCGACGACACCTGCGTGCTGCACCGCGCGGGCCTCGCGGGCCGCGAGGCCGCGCAGGCCGGCGCACAGCGCGTGCGCGACGCGGGCGGCATCGCCACGCGTGCGGGCCGCGCCGCATTCGACGCGCTCGAACGCGCGCTGCTCGCGCTCAACGCATCGCCGGGCGGCGCGGCCGATCTGCTCGCCGCGACGCTCTTCATCGACAGACTGGTTCACCACCGCATCGGCGGGAGGACGGTTTCATGGAACAACTGACATTCGACTATCCGGCGCAACGCGCCGTGACGACGCGCGCCCACGTGGGCGTGGTGGGCTCGGGCGATCTGGAAGTGCTGCTGCAGCCCGCCGGCGACATGCAGGCGCGCGTGGTCGTGCACACGAGCGTGGACGGCTACAGCCACATCTGGAAGAGCGTGCTCGACCGCTTCTTCACGCGCTACGACGGCGCGGCGCTCATCGAGATCAACGACTTCGGCGCGACGCCCGGCGTCGTCGCGCTGCGGCTTGCCGAAGCCGTGGAAGCAGCCCAGGACGGCGCACAAGGAGGCAACGCATGAGCGCGGGCACGAATACGCAAACTCTGCTGCGCGAGAGCTTCATCGAATTGAGCGCGCGCGAGCGCGCCGCCGCCGTGCTCGACAAGGGAAGCTTCCGCGAGCTGCTTGGCCCGTTCGACCGCATCGAATCGCCGTGGCTGCCGCTGCAGGGCATCGTCTGCCAGGCCGACGACGGTGCCGTGATCGCACGCGGCACGCTCGACGGCGAGCCCGCTGTCGTGTGCGCGATCGAGTCGGCGTTCCAGGGCGGCAGCATCGGCGAGGTATCGGGCAGCAAGATCGCGGGCGCGCTCGAACTCGCGCTCGCCGACTGCGAGCGCGGCACGCTCGTGCGCCCCGTCGTGCTGTTCGAGACCGGCGGCGTGCGCCTGCAGGAAGCCAATCTCGGCCTCGCCGTGATCGCCGAAATCCAGTCGGCCATCGTCGCTCTGCGCCGCCACGTGCCCGTGGTCGGCGTGATCGCGGGCATGGTGGGCTGCTTCGGCGGCATGTCGCTCGCGGCGGCGCTGTGCTCGTCGCTCGTGATGACGAAGCAAGGACGCCTCGGCATGAACGGCCCCGAAGTGATCGAGCAGGAAGCCGGCATCGAAGAACTCGATTCGAGCGACCGCCGCCACGTATGGCAGTTGATCGGCGGCGAGCAGCGCGCGCGCACCGGTTACGCCGATGCGCTCGTGGACGATGCCGTCGACGACGTGCGCGCGGCCGTGCGCGCCGCATTCGCACGCGGCGTGCCGCCCGCGCATCGCACCGAACAGGTCGACGCCACGCTCGCGAAGCTCGCGCAAATCGATCCCGCCAGCGTCTCGCCCGCAACGATGGGCGCGATGTTCGGCACGTCATCGTCTTCCAGTGCGCACGGAGAGCCCGCATGAGCGATACGAATTTGAGCCGTGGCGCGCGGTGGCTGCGCGCACTCGCAGGCGCGCCGGGCGATGCCTGCGCCCCTTGCGTGCAATATGCCGATGCGCCGCTCGACGGCGAGACCGCGCGCTTCATCACCGTCGCGCCCGATCCCGATAACCGCTTCCCACGCGCGCGCGACAACGTGGTCGGCCTCGAACAAGGCTGGCGGCTCGCGCAGGCCGTGCGCGAAGCGATTGCCGCCGATGCCGGAAGCGCCACGCGCCGCCCAATCATCGCCATCGTCGATGTGAAGAGCCAGGCATACGGCTATCGCGAGGAGATGCTCGGCATTCACCTCGCCTGCGCCGCGGCTGTTGACGCCTATGCGAGCGCGCGTCTCGCGGGGCATCCCGTAGTAGCCCTGATTGTTGGTCCGGCCATGTCGGGCGCGTTCCTCGCGCACGGCTATCAGGCGAACCGCATCGTCGCGCTCGACGCGCCCGGCACGATGGTGCACGCGATGGGCAAGGAAGCGGCGGCGCGCGTCACGCGGCGCAGCGTCGAAGACCTCGATGCACTCGGCGAGACGATCGTGCCGATGTCGTATTCGATGGCCTCGTTCGCGAAGCTCGGCCTGCTCGACGAATTGATCGCGGGCGTCGATGCCGATGCGCCCGATGACGCGCAAGTCGCGCGCGTGCGCGAGGTGCTGGCGCGAAGGGTGCGCGAGGCGCGCGCCGACTCGAGCGGCCTCGCCCATCGGCTGCAGGGCGACGCGGCGCAACGCACGCGCGCGGCGTCGATCGAGGTGCGCAAGCGGCTCGCGCAACAGTGGGACGCGAGCTGATGCGAGTGTGCGCCGCGCCGCCGTTCGCGCCCGACGCCCCGCGCGCCGACGACGCGCGCTGGCGCGCGCACGATCTGTTGCGGCTCAAGCGCCTCACGCCAGTGGAAAGCGAGCCGGGCTGGTTGCGCGCCGCCATCGCCCGCGCGCCGTTTGCGGTCGTGCGCCGCGCCCAAGCCGCGGCGGAATTCGTGGCGGCGGGCGTGCGCGGCGCCACTCGCGCCGAGCGCTTCGGGACATGGATCAATGTTGAGGATATCGAATCATCGTTGTCTCCCGAATCTTTGCTTGCGGCAATGCCCGCGCCCGAACGCGCCGCGCTCGCGGCATTCGTGGCCCTCGCGACGCTGCGCGAGACGCCGAGCGTCCTGCACGATTTCGTCTGGGGACCGACGGGCAGCGCGGGCTTCGAGCTGGCCGCGCAAGTCCCCACGCTCAGCGAATCCAGCGATCTCGACGTGCTGATCCGCATGCCCCAACGCGGCGATGCGGCAACGATAGAAGCGCTCGCCTCTGCTCTCGCGCAGGCTGCGCAGCGCGCCGGCACGCGCGTGGACGCCCAGGTGGAAACGCCTGCGGGCGGCATCGCGCTCGCCGAGCTCGCGCAGTTGGCGCATGGCAAGACGCGCGTGCTCGCACGCGCGAGCGATGGCGTGCGCCTCGTCGCGGATCCCTGGCAATCCTCATGAGCCTCGCCTGCCTTTTTCCCGGCCAGGGCGCGCAAAGCCCCGGCTTCCTGCACCGGCTGCCCGAGTACGCGGTCGTGCGCGCCACGCTCGACGAAGCCTCGGCAACGCTCGGCACCGACGTGCTGGCGCTCGATAGCGCAGAAGCGCTGCAATCGACCGTCGCGGTACAAATCGGCCTCGTGGTGGCCGGCGTGGCGCACGCCCGCGCGCTCGCCCAGATGGGGCTGACGCCGCAATTCAGCGCCGGGCTCTCGGTAGGCGCTTATCCCGCTGCCGTGTGCTGCGGCGCGCTCGACTTCGCCGATGCCCTGCGCATGGTGAAAAAGCGCGCCGAGCTGATGGAATCCGCGTGGCCGTCGGGCTATGGCCTCACGGCCATTTCGGGGCTCAGCGAGACGCAGGTCGAGACGCTCATCAATGCACATACACAGGACGGCGGAGAACGCATCTACGTGGCCAACGTCAACGCGCCGCGCCAGATTGTCGTGGCCGGCGCCGACACGGCGCTCGAAGCGTTCGCGACGCGCGCGCTCGCGGCGGGCGCACGCAAGGCGCAACGCCTCGCGGTTTCCGTTCCTTCGCATTGCGAACTATTGGCCGATGCGACGGAGCAGCTCGTGGCGTGGTCGCGCGATATTCCGTTTCGCTCGCCCGAAGGCGTCTACGTCGACAATCGCGGCGGCCGGCCGCTCCATGACGGAGAGGCAATCCGCGCCGACCTCGCCACCAATATGCGCTACACCGTGCTCTGGTTCGATGCGCTCACGGTCATGATCGAGTCGGGCGCGACGGTTCTGGTCGAAGCGCCGCCGGGCCAGGTGCTCACCGACATCGCGCGCGAGCATTACCCCGAAGTCGCGGCCTTGAGCGCGTCCACGCTGCCGCTCGACCGGCTCGCGGCCACGGTGCGGCGGCGTCTCGGCGTCGATTGATTACTTGCCCGGGGATCGGCGAATCCGCGAATTAAATATTTATGCGCATAAAGTTGAATTCACTTTTTAGCGCGATATCGTCTGACAGCGCGTCTGACAGCGCCTGACCCGCAGCGCAGCATCGCCCAACTTTCCGGCAAAACGCGCCAACTCACCTACTTCTTGCGCAATTCAGGCATCACCACCCGAAACGTGAGATTCACCCGTTCCCCGCTCACCGCAGGCTCCTTCGGCACGCGGTGGCGCCACTGCGCCTGGGTCTTGCCGCGCATCACGAGCAGGCTGCCGCTCGAAAGCGGGAATGAGCGCGTCACGCCGCTCGCGTTGTGGCGCAAGTCGAAACGGCGCGTCGCGCCGAGGCTCAGCGAGGCGATCACGGGCTGCGGGCCGAGCTCGGGTTCGTGGTCGGCGTGCCAGCCCATGCTGTCCGTGCCGCTGCGGTAGCGGTTGAGCAGCACGCTGTTGAAGCGCACGCCGCAGAGCGCGGCAAGGGCGTCGCGCAACTCGGCTACGGCCGGCGTCCAGGGCTGCGGCTCGTTGCGGATGCCCGAATAGATATAGACGGCGCCGGGGTCGCCCTGCCATGCGGTCAGGCGCGGCTGGTCGACCCAACCGCCCGGCGTGCGGATGCGCTCCTGCCGCCAGTCCGTTTCGGCGACGATGCGCGCCAGCCATGCGGCCGCCGCCGCGGGGGCGAGCCACGCGGGATGCCAGTCGACGTCGGGTTGCGGGGTATCGTCGAAAAGATCGAACATCGGCAGCGACAGCAGCAACAGAGCAGCAAAAGCGGCGGCCGCCTCAGGTCAGCAGCGCGATATAGAACACGGCCGCGCCGATCAGCGCGCCCACGAAGCAAAAGCCCTCGGGTGGCTCGTCGGTCGTGCGCGAGCGCAGCCACGCCCCCACCACGCCGAAAAACCCCGCGATGCCGAGCGCGACGAACACCATCACGACGTCGAATAGCGCGCTGCGGCCGATCTCGAGGATGTCGACGTGCCTGACCGCGAAATACAGCGCCACGGCCATGATCGACAGCACGACCATCGGCAGCATGACGTGACTGCCCTCGTGACCCACATGACGACCATGAAGCCCTTGCACAGCCGGCCTGGTGATTTTCATGACCCGTCTCCCCCCAGAGCGCCCGAAACCGCACGGGCCTCGATTCGAGCATAGTCCATCGGTCGGGCCGATTCAATGAACGTTTAATAGCGCACACAGGCCCGCAAGAAAATAGTGCGACGGCGCGCCGAGCTTGGCAATCCAGGGTTATGCCGCAGCGCCGCACCGGACCATTGGGCGGCGGTTTGCTTTGGTTCGCTTCATTTGCGCAGTCAGTGCATGAGCCCCGCGGGCTTGCTGCGAGCGCCGAAAGGCGCCTGCGCCGCGCCTTCGCACGCGCTGCTGCGGCGCGCCGACGGGGCACCCGCCCCGCTCCGGCACGAACATTGCGCTGCCGGTAGAATGCCTCGGATGCGCGAGCCAGTGCGTCGGCACGAATCCCCTCGCGGGCCATGCAACACGCGCCGCCTGCCCCGCACAAGCCGCCCGCGCGTTGCGGTGCAACGTATGTCCGCGCCCGCGCTTCCCATTGCGTTGCCCCAGTTTCCCGAGCTCACCATCGGCCCGACATGCCCCGACTCTCCTTTCTGGTCCGCTTCATTTCCATAGGCGTGCTATTGCACCTCTATGTCGGCTTCCGGCTGATTCCCGATCTGCCCGTGCCCGCCGCGGGCAAATGGCTCGCCGCGCTGTGGCTCGTGCTGTCCGTGCTGGTGATTCCGCCCGGCATGCTCGCGCGCCGCATCAAGCGTCAGCCGCTCGGCGACCGCCTCGCATGGGCCGGCATGCTCGCGATGGGATTCTTCTCGTCGCTGCTCATGCTCACGATCGTGCGCGACCTCGTGCTCGCCTCGCTCATGACGGTCGCTTCGATCTGGCCGCGCGCCGTCGATCTCGCGAGCTGGCGCACGGGTAGCGCCGCGGCCGTCGTCGTGCTCGCGTTCTGCTCGACCGGGTTCGGCTTTTTCAACGCCCGGCGGCGCGCACGCGTGCGCAGCGTCGACGTGCCGATCCGCGGGCTGCCTGCCGCGCTCGACGGCTTCACGATCGTGCAGCTAAGCGACATCCACGTGGGGCCCACCATCAAGCACGATTACGTCGATGCGATCGTGCGCGCCGTGAACCAGCTCGACGCCGACGTAGTGGCCATCACGGGCGACGTGGTGGACGGCAGCGTGCAGCATCTCTCGAATCACACGGCGCCGCTCGGACGGCTCGCATCGCATCATGGCGTCTACCTCGTCACCGGCAATCACGAGTACTACTCGGGCGCCGACGCCTGGGTCGCCGAGTTCCGGCGCATCGGCCTCACGGTGCTGATGAATCAGCACGTGGTGATCGAGCACGATGGCGCGCGGCTCGTGCTCGCGGGCGTGACCGATTACACGGGCGGCAACTTCGATCCCGCGCACCGCAGCGATCCGCAGGGCGCCCTGCGCGGCGCGCCCGCCGACGTGAACACGCGCGTCCTGCTCGCCCATCAGCCGCGCACCGCGCATGCCGCCGCCGACGCGGGCTACACGCTGCAGCTCTCGGGCCACACGCATGGCGGCCAGATCTTCCCGTGGAATTTTCTCGTGCGGCTCCAGCAGCCGTTCACGGCGGGCCTCGAAAAACTCGGCAGCCTGTGGGTCTACACGAGCCGCGGCACCGGCTACTGGGGGCCGCCCAAGCGGCTCGGCGCACCTTCGGAGATTACGCGCGTGCGGCTCGTCGGCGCGCGTTGAACTGGCCGCCTGATTCCGCCGCCATAGCCGTTGCGCGCGCAACCAGATCACGCCCGCAGCGCCGCAGAATGCCCCCTGCTTCGCGCCTCGCGAAAAACGCCGCTGCCCATGTGACACCGGCGGCGCGCAGCCTGCCGCCAGCGGCTCGCGCGAGGCCGTATCATGAACGGCAATCACGCCACCCGTTCGCACGGGTTTGCGCTTGCCCGGAACCCAAAGGAATCGATCGCCCATGGACGGCAACAAGCACCTCCACCAGAGCGCGTTCTATCTGCTGCTCTTCGTCGTCTCCATCGCGCTGTGCTTCGTGCTCGCGCCGTTCTTCAGCACCGTGCTGTGGGGCGCGATACTCGCGCTGATCTTCCAGCCCGTGCAGCGCCGCATCGTCGCGCGCCTCGGGCGGCGGCGCAATCTCGCCGCGTTCATCACGCTGATGATCTGTCTCGTCATCGTGATCTTCCCGCTCACGCTCGTGGCCGGTACGCTGATCCAGCAGGTCGGCTATGCGTATGCACAGGTGCGCTCGGGCAGTCTCGACGTCGGCGCCTACTTCAGCCAGATCGTGCATGCGCTGCCGCAGTCGGTGCAAAACCTGCTCGCGCGCTACGACCTGATGGACCTGCCCGGCCTCCAGCAGCGTCTTTCGGCGGCCGCCGCGCAAATCAGCCAGTTCCTCGCCACGCGCGCGCTGAGCGTCGGGCAAATCACAGTGCAGGTCATGGTGAGCTTCTGCGTGATGCTCTACATGTTCTTCTTCCTCCTGCGCGACGGCCGCGAGATTTCGCGGCTCGTACGCGATGCGATCCCGCTCGACGAACTGCACAAGCAGCATCTGATCCGCAAGTTCACGACCGTGATCCGCGCGACCGTGAAGGGCAATGTGGCCGTGGCGTTCGTGCAGGGCGCGCTGGGCGGCATTGCGCTCGCGGTGCTGGGCATTCAGGGCGCGCTGCTGTGGGGCTTCGTGATGATGCTGCTCTCGCTGCTGCCCGCGGTGGGCGCCGCGCTCGTGTGGGTGCCCATCGCCATCTACTTCATCTCGACGGGCGCGCTCGCCAAGGGCATCGGTCTCGTGCTGTTCGGCACGCTCGTGATCGGCACCGTGGACAACGTGCTGCGTCCCGTGCTGGTGGGCAAGGACACTCGCCTGCCCGACTGGGTCGTGCTGATCTCGACGCTAGGCGGCATCTCGCTCATGGGCATCAATGGCTTCGTGATCGGGCCGCTGATTGCCGCGCTCTTCATCAGCTGCTGGGATCTGCTGCGCCGCGACCAGCACCAGCACCACGACGACGCCGCCGGCCAGCAAGCGGACGACGACCTGGTCTAGGGGCACGCGCTCAGGACGAGATGTGCAGCGGCAGTCCCGCGCGCCCCTGGTGCGCGAGCTCGGGCACCACGGGCGCGGCGCTCGCCGCGTCGCCGCCCTGCGCAGCCACCGAGAAGCCGAACGTATTGACACCGTTCGCACTCCGCACGAATACCGTGCCGCCGTGCATCTCCGCCACGGCCTTGACGATGGAAAGCCCGAGGCCGTGGTTCTCGTGGCTATTCGAGCGCGCTTCCTGAATGCGGTAGAAGCGGTCGAAAATATGCTCGCGCACGACCGGATCGAGCGGCTCGCCGGGATTCGACACGGCAATCTCGACATGGCCGTTCTGCGGCGCGATGGTCGCCTGCAGCAAGGTCCCCGGCGGCGAGTGCTGGATCGCGTTCACGAACAGATTGCTCACCGCGCGGCCGATCAGCGAGGTGTTCACCCACGCGCGCGCATCGCCCTGCACCTGCACGGTCAATTGCGCTTCTTCGAGCGGCATCTCGAGGAACTCCAGCATGCGCTCGACTTCGGCGCGCAACGAGATCTCCGTGAGTTCGGTCGCACGCTCGCCGCGGTCGCTGCGCGAGAGGAACAGCATGTCGTTGACGATCACGCGCAATCGTTCGAATTCCTCAAGATTCGACTGGAGCGTCTGCTGCAACTGCTCGACCGAGCGGTCGCGCGTGAGCGCCACCTGGGTCTGGCCGATCAGGATGCTCACGGGCGTGCGCAGCTCGTGCGCGACGTCGGCGTTAAACGATTCGAGGCGCTCGTAGGCTTTGTCGAGCCGCTCCAGCGCGCCGTTGAATGAGGTGGCGAGTTCGTGAAGCTCCTCGGGCAGCTCGCCCGAGTGCAGGCGCTGGCGGCGGTTCGAGGGACTCAGTTGCGCGGCCTCGCGCGAGAGCCGCGTGAGCGGCGCGAGACCGAAGCGCGTGACCGCGCGGCTCAGGAGCGCCACCGCGATGGTCGAGAGCGCGATCAGCGCGCCCAGCGCGATGCCGAAGTGCCGCAGCATGCTTTCGGTACGCACGCAGTCGCTCGCCACCACGAGCTTCACCTCGGGCCGGTCGCCGCTCGCGGGCACCATCATGCTCGTGACGATCAGATCGTAATTGCAGCCCGCGGGCCGCACGAGCGGATGATTCGGCCCGACGTTGCCCATGATCTTGCCGACGATGGGCGCGCCGAAGCGAAAGCGCGGGTCGGGGCCTTCGACGTAATAATGCATGCGGCTATCAGAGGGCGAAAGATCGCGCAGCTTCTCCTGCACGAAGGCCCATTTCTTGACGTCCGGTGCATGCGCAACGATCAGGCCCGCGATGCGCGCGCGCGTGTCGAGCGTTTCGCGCAGCTCGTTAAAGAGCTGGTGCTGCATCAGCAGAAAGAGCCCCGCGCCGGTGAGCGTGAACACGATCAACGACACCGCTGCGAACATCGCCGAAAGCCGCAGCGAGATCGAGCGCTTCATGATGCCGGGCCTCCGTCCTCGCGCACGTCGCGCGCGTCGCGCATTTCGAGCACGTAGCCCATGCCGCGTATCGTATGCAGCAGCTTGGCCGCGTGCGGGCCGTCGAGCTTCGCGCGCAGCCGCTTGATGGCCGTCTCCACCACATTGGCATTGCTCTCGAAGTTCACGTCCCACACGAGCTCGGTGATGAGCGTCTTCGAGAGAATCTCGCCGCGCCGCCGCGCGAGCACCGAAAGCAGCTGAAACTCCTTGGCCGTGAGGTCGAGCCGCACGCCGTCGCGCGTCGCGCGGCGGCTGATGAGGTCCACCTGCAAGTCGCCCACGGAAATGAGCGTGGATTCCTGGGCGCGTGCGCGGCGCGTGAGCGCGCGCAGCCGCTCGACCAGTTCGAGGAACGAGAACGGCTTGGTCAGATAGTCGTCGGCGCCGTCGCGCAGGCCATGCACGCGGTCGTCCACGCGGTCGCGCGCGGTCAGCATGATGACGGGCGTTTCCTTCTTCGCGCGCACCGCGCGCAGCACGCCGAAGCCGTCGAGCTTCGGCAGCATCACGTCGAGCACGATCACGTCGAAGTCGTACTCGGTCGCCATCCATGCGCCCTCTTCGCCGTCCATCGCGACGTCGACCACCCAGCCCTGCTCGCTCAACCCGCTGCGCAGGTAGTCCACGACCTTGCGCTCGTCTTCGATCACCAATACTTTCATTATCATCCTCCCGGCGTTGCGTCCGCCCGCACCTCGCGGCAAGTGCCGGCACTGCAGGCGAGCGCGCGCTCGTCCGCGCTCCAGCCGCCGCCCAGCGCCTTCGCCAGATAGACCACGGTCGCCGCCTGCTGTCCGTGAATCTGCACCTCCTGGCGCTCGCTGGCAAGCAATTGCTGCTCAGAGTTGAGCACGTCGATGAACGCCACGAGGCCGCCCTGGTAGCGGTCGCTGGCGAGATCGAAGGACTTGCGCGCGTCGTCCACGGCGGCCTGGCCGTTCGCCGCCGCGCGGTCGAGCACCGAAAGCCCCGTCACCGCATTTTGCACCTCCTGGAAGGCGGTGAGCACTGTCTGCCGATACGAAGCCTGTGCCGACTCGTAGCCCGCCTGCGCATAGTCGACGCCGGCCGCGCGCTTGCCGCCGTCGAACAGCAGCTCGCCCGCCGTCGCGCCGAGCGACCACATCAGGCTCGGCGCCGTGAAAAGATTGCCGAAGCGCGTGGATTCCCAGCCCAGCGTGGGCGAGAGCGTGATGTCGGGGAAATACGCCGAGCGCGCCACGCCGATCTGCGCATTGGCCGCGGCCATCGCGCGCTCCGCCGAGGCCACGTCGGGACGCCGCTGCAGCAGCTCGCTCGGCAGGGCCGCCGGCAGCACGGGCGCGGGCAGCGGCGTAACCTGCGGCGCGAGCGCGAACTCGGGCGCGGGCTTGCCGATCAGCACGGCAATGGCGTGCTCGTCCTGCTGGCGTTGGTTGTCGAGCAATTGAAGCTGGGTCTGCGTGGCGTCGAGCTGCGCCTTCTGCTGCAGCAGTTCGAGGCCCGAGACCGCGCCCAGATCGTGTTGCGCGTTCACGAAATCGAGCGCCTTTTGCTGCAGCGCCACCGAGCGGTTCACCACGTCGACTTCGTCGTCGAGCTCGCGCAGCGCGAAGTAATCGGTCGCCAGCTCCGCGGTGAGCACGAGGCGCGCATTGGCGAGATCGTCGCCGGCCTGCTGCGCCGAGGCCTGCGCCGACTCCACCATGCGCCGGATGCGCCCGAACAGGTCGAGCTCGTAGCTGATGGTCGGCCCCACGGCGACGTCGTTCTGCACGGTCGACATGTTCGGCGTCACGTAGGTCAGCTGCGGACGGTTCGCGGAGACGCGCGCGCGGGCGAGGCTCGCATCCAGCGACACCTGCGGCGCCTGTTGCGAGGACACCGAAGCCAGGGTCGCGCGCGCCTGCTCGTAGTGCGCAACCGCGATGCGCAAGGTCTGGTTTTCTGCGAGCGCCTGGGTTTCCAGGCCGTCCAGCTCCGCGTTGCCGAACACCGCCCACCACTGCGGATCGAGCGGCGCGTGCGAGGGCTGCGCCGCGTGCCAGTACGCGTCGGCGGGGTCGATGCGCCAGGCGGCGGGACTCGCCGTCTGCGGCGCGTGATAGTCGGGGCCGACCGTGCACGCGGCCAGCCCCGCCACGCCGAGCGTGGCGAGCGCCGTGGCCGTCGTGCGCGCACGGCACCGCAGGCCGCGCCTGATGAGCCTTGCGGCGCTCACGTGGTGCCTCGTTGGGCCGCCTGGCTCGCACCCGTAGCCCCGGCAGCGCCGCTCTTGCGCGGCGCGACCACCACGACGCTGTCGCCATCGGCGATCGAGTCGCTCGGGTTCAGCACGACGCGATCGCCCGGATCGAGCCCGCGGCTGATTTCGAGCGTCTGCCCGAGATCCTGGGCGATCTCGACGGGCTTGAGCTTGATCTTGCCTTGCGCGTCCACGACCGCGAGGCGCGGACCTTCCGCGCGAAACAGCAGCGTGTTGCCCGGAACCGTCAGGAGTCCCTTCGAATCGGTTTGCAGCGCCGCCTGCACATAGGCGCCCGGCAGCAACTTGCCGTCGTGATTGGGCAGCGTGATCTCGACCTGCAAGGTGCGCGTGGCCACGTCGATGGCCTGCGCGGTACGCGTGAGCGTGCCGTCGAACGTCACGCCGGGCAGCTCCTGCTCGGTCACGCTCACATGCTGGCCGATGGCCACCTGGTTGGCATAGGTCTGCGGCACGTCGAGATAGAGACGCAACGGATCGGACTGCGCAATCGCGAAGAGCGCGCGCCCGGCGCCACCGTTACCCGCATTCACGAGGTCGCCGATATCGACGTTGCGCTGCGTGATCACGCCCGTGATGGGCGCGACGATACGCTGGAACGACTTCATCTGCTGCAGGCGGCGCACGTTGGCGTCCGCTGCCGCCACGTTCGCCACGTCCTGGTTGTATGCGCCCTGGCGGTCGTCGAGCTCCTGCTGCGAAACCGCATCGCGCTGGCGCAACTGCTGCGCGCGGTCGAACGAGGTCTTCGCGAGCGCGAGCGTCGATGCCGACTGATCGCGCTGGGCCTGCGCCTGCGCGAGCTCCTGGTCGATCTCGGGCGTATCGATATCGGCGAGCAGTTGCCCTTGCTGGACGTGCGCGCCGATATCGGCGTACCACTTGAGCACATAGCCGTTCGCGCGCGAATAGATCGGCGCCTCCACGTAGCCGCGCAGCGTGCCCGGCAGCACGATGCGGCCGTCCGCGCCAGCCGCGACGGGCTGCACGACGCTCACGTACTGCTTCGCGTTCTGCTTCGTGACATCGGCGAGATGATGGGCGTTCATTACGTTGGAGACGATCGTGCGCGCGGCGCCGGCCGCGAGCAGCAACGCGACGATGATCACCGCGATGCGCGCGCGTCTGCCTGCCTGCGCGCGTCCGGGTAGATCCATGCCTTGATCGCCGCCCACGGCGATGTCGAGGGATGAGTGGTGGTGAGGTTCGTTCATGTCTTCGACCAGGAAAGCGTATCCGGTTGGCGCGCGTATGGGCTCGACAAGCTCAACGCGCTCGATGCATTCATTGGCGCGGCGGGCGGCCGCGTTGCGCCTCGCGTTCGCGCCTTGCGTGGGCGCGGCGCGCGAGTCGCGAATGGACCGTCGCAAACATCAGGGGTACGAATAAAAGCGTGGAGACGGTCGCGAACATCAGGCCGCCGATCACTGCGCGCCCGAGCGGCGCGTTCTGCTCCGCGCCTTCGCCGAGGCCCAGCGCCATCGGCACCATGCCGATCATCATCGCGAACGCGGTCATCAGCACCGGACGGATACGCGTGGCGCCCGCCTCCAGCGCGGCCGCGAGCGGCGTCGCGCCTGCGGAGAGGCGCTGGCGCGCGAATGCCACCACGAGAATACTGTTGGCGGTCGCCACGCCCACGGTCATGATCGCGCCCGTGAGCGCGGGCACGCTCAGGTGCGTGCCGGTGATGAACAGCATCCACGCGATGCCCGCGAGCGCGGCCGGCAATGCGCTGATGATGATGAGCGGATCGGCCCACGACTGGAAATTCACGACGATCAGCAGATAGACGAGCACGATCGCCATCGCAATGCCCACGCCCAGGCCCACGAACGAGGTGCGCATGGTGCCGATCTGCCCGCGCATCGTGATGGTCGTGCCGCGCGGCGCGTGTGCCTGCGCGCCCTTGATGAGCGTGTCGATATGCGCGCCCACCGCGCCGAGATCGGTGCCCTCCACGCTCACGAGCAGGTCGATCACCGGACGGATGTTGTAGTGCGTGATGATGGCGGGGCCTTCGTGCGGCTTGAGCTGCACGAGGTTGCTCATGAGCTGCAGCGGCGCCGCCGCGCCGGCCGTTGCCGCGTGCGCGGACACGGGCGTCTCCATCACTTCGTTGAGCGACGCTTCGCGGTATTGCGGCGTCTGCACCGTGAGCGGATATTCCACGCCGGTTTGCGGGCTCACCCAGAAAGCGGGCGCGGTCTGCGAGCTGCCCGAGAGCGCGACCAGCACGTCCTGCGCGACGTTCTGCGGGCTCAGGTTCAGTTGCTGCATGCGCGAGCGGTCCATCGCGAGCATCAGCGCGGGCTCGTCGTCGCGCTGCTCGATGTGCGCATCGACGGCGCCCGGCAACTGGCGCACTTCTTTGAGCAGCGTGCTGGCGACCGCCATGTTCTTCGAGAGGTTCGTTCCCACCACCTGCACGTCGATCGCGGCGGGCTGCCCGAAGTTGAGGATCTGCGTGATGATGTCCGCGGGCTGGAAGAAGAACTCCACGCCCGGAAAGCGCTGCGGCAACAGCGTGCGCAGCTTGTCGATGTAGACGTGCGAGGGCGCGTGGCCGTCCTTGAGCGCGATCTGGATTTCGCCGTCGAGCGTGCCCATCGTGCCCGAGTTGCTATACGAGAGATTGATGCCGCTGTACGGCAGACCGAGATTGTCCACGATGGTCGACAACTGGTCGGGCGGCACGACCGCGCGGATCGTCTGCTCGACTTCGTCGGCGAGGCGCGCCGTCTCCTCGATGCGGTAGCCCGTGGGCGCGCGCATGTGCAGGCGGATATTGCCCGCATCGACCGAGGGGAAGAAGTCGCGGCCGAGGAAGAACACGAGCCCGAGCGAGAGCAGACAGAACGCGAGGAACGTGCTGCCAAAGAAGCGCCGCCGCGCGAGCAGAACGCTCAGGAGCGCGATGTAATTCGCGCGCACGCGTTCGAACGCATGATTGAAGCGCTGATGCACGCGCGCGAACGTCGAGACGCGCGCGCCGTGCTGCGCGTGCGCGCTCGGGTCATGGCCCGTGAAGAGCAGCATCGCGAGCGTGGGCACGAGCGTGCGCGAGAGGACGTACGAGGCGATCATCGCGAACACCACGGCCTCGGCGAGCGGCACGAACAGAAAGCGCGCCACGCCCGTGAGGAAGAACATCGGCACGAATACGATGCATATGCACAGTGTGGAGACGAGCGCCGGCACCGCGATCTCGCCCGCGCCTTCGAGGATGCCTTCATGCAGGTCCGCGCCCAGATGCAGGTGGCGCTCGATGTTCTCGATGGTGACCGTGGCGTCGTCCACGAGGATGCCCACCGCGAGCGCGAGGCCGCCGAGCGTCATGATGTTGATCGTTTCGCCGAGCGCGTAGAGCGCGATGATCGAGGCGAGAATCGAGAGCGGAATCGACACCGCAATGATGAGCGTGCTGCGCCAGTTGCCGAGAAACAGCAGGATCATCGCGGCCGTGAGCGCGGCGGCGATGAGCGCCTCGCGCACCACGCCCTGCACCGCCGCCGACACGAACACCGACTGGTCGAACAGCGGCTTGATGACGAGGTCCGCGGGCAGCGTGTCTCGCACTCTCGGCAGCAGGTTTTTCAGCGCGTTCACCACTTGCAGCGTGGACGCATCGCCGCTCTTGAGGATCGACATGAGCACGCCGCGCTGGCCGTCCTGGCGCACCACGTTGGTCTGCGGCGTGAAGCCGTCACGCACGTGCGCGACGTCGCCGAGATAGGTGGTCGCGCCGTTGACGGTCTGCACCGGAATGCGGTTCAGGCCCGCGATGGTGTCGGGCGATGCGTTGGTGTCCACGCGGTACTCGGTTTGTCCGAGCTTGGCCGTGCCGGTCGGCAGGATCAGGTTCTGCGCGTTGACGGCGTTCACGATATCGGCGGGCGTGAGGCCCTTCGAAATGAGCGCGTGCGTGTCGATATCCACGGAAATCACACGCGTCTTGCCGCCATACGGATAGGGCACCTGCGCGCCCGGAATCGTGATGAGCTGCGGACGCAGGAAGTTCATCGCGACGTCGGCGAGCGCCTGCTCGCTCATCGACTTGCTGGAGAGCCCGAGCTGGATCACCGGAATGCTCGACGCCGAATAGCTGATCACGAGCGGCGGCGTGGCGCCGGGCGGCATCTGCCGCAGCTGCGCCTGCTCGAAAGCGACGGCCTGGGCGATGGCCGACTGCTGGTTCGCGCCCGGCTGCAGGAACAGCTTGATGATGGCGATGCCGGGCAGCGACTGCGATTCGATGTGCTCGATGTTGCTGACCGTGGTGGTCAGGCCGCGCTCGTTGACCGAGGTGATGCGATCGGCCATGTCCTGCGCGGAAAAGCCCGTGTACGACCAGATGATGCTGATGACGGGGATGTTGATGTTCGGCAGCACGTCGGTGGCCATCGACATCAGCACGAACGGCGTGGCCAGCACGATCAGGATGGCCATCACGATGAACGTGTAGGGCCGCTTCAGCGCGAGGTTGACGATCCACATGAGGCGGTTTCGGGCAATTCAGGCGAGGGGTGAAGACGCTCGACGCATCGGTGGGCATCGATAAAAGGGTCCCGCATCATAGGCAATCGTGGTGGCCGCGCGCTGGCGCGAAGATGGCAAAACGGACAGGCACGTGCGCTTCCTGGAACGGCTCAGTTCACGAGCCGCAGGTGCTCGACTTCATGCGCGTCATGAGACTGGCGCGCTTCGCGCAGACGCGTGCGGGCCGGGGCGCGCTGGCGTTGCGACACATCGCAGGCCGCGAGCGACGCTTCCTGCTCGGCGAGCACGGCCGGCACCTTCTCGCGCAGGAACTCCACGAAGGTGCGGATCTTCGCGTCCAGATAGCGGCGCGACGCGTAGAGCGCGTAGATGTTGAGCTTTTGCAGACGATGCGTGGGGAGCACGCGCACCAGCGTGCCGTCGGCGAGGCCCGGCAGCGCCACGGGCACCGGCAGCGGGCCGATGCCCATGCCCTCGCGGATGGCCAGCGCGAGCGCTTCGGGATTGTTCACCTGGAACGGCGTCACGCCGGTATGGCGGAACGTTTCGCCGCGCGGCCCTTCCGAGACCCATTGGCCCACGGGCAAGCTCGCATCGGTCAGGTGCAGGCAGGTATGCGTATCGAGATCGTCGAACGAGCGCGGCTCGCCGCGCGAGCGCAAATACGTGGGCGACGCGCACAGAATGGCCGCGGTGCTGCCCAGGTGCTGCGAGATCAGCGCGGAATCCTCGAGCTCGTCGGCCACCACCACGGCCACGTCGAAGCCTTCCTCGATGATATCGGGCATCTCCTGCGCGATGGTCAGGTCGACGGCCACATCGGGCAGATGCTGCTGGTAGCGCGCGATCAGCGGCATCACATAGTGCTGGCCGAAGCTCGTGCCGCCATAGACGCGCAGCTTGCCCGCCGGGTTCGCCTGCGCGGCGGCGGCTTCGGCCTCCGCCTGTTCGATGTCGGCGAGAATGCGCTTGCAGCTTTGCAGGTAGCGCTCGCCCGCTTCGGTCAGCGACATGCGCCGCGTGGTCCGGTTCAGAAGACGCGCGCGCAGGCGCGACTCCAGATCGGTCACGGCGCGCGAAACCTGCGCCGTCGTCATCGTCTCGTTCGAGGCGGCGCGCGTGAAGCTGCCCGACTCCACCACCCTCACGAAGATCCGCATGTTGCGCAGTGTATCCATCAGCGACTCCTGGCCCATTCCATCATCAATAGAGCCAGTCTCGCCTAAAGGCCGTGGCTCCATGCTGACCCGTACATGGCAGTCGCGCCAGCTTGGCGAGCCGCCCGCTCCCGCGTATGATCCACGGCGCTATCCGCACTGTGGATGGCACCACGCGTCACCCCTGTCGCGCATCCCGCGTGCCGCTTTCATGACGGAACGATGACTTACGAATTCGCCTTGCGCCTTCTCGCGGCGTTCGCCTGCGGCGTCGCCATCGGACTGGAACGCCAGATGCGCCAGCGTACGGCGGGCCTGCGCACCATCACGCTCGTCGCCAGCGGCGCGTGCCTGTTCGTCACGCTCGGCGTGCTCACGGGCAACGGCACCAGCGGCGTCACGCAGATCGCGGCCTATGTGGTCTCGGGCGTGGGCTTTCTGGGCGGCGGCGTGATCATGCGCGACAAGGGCTCCATTCAGGGCATCAACACCGCCGCGACGCTATGGTGCTCGGCCGCCGTGGGCGTGCTGTGCGGCGCGGGCCACTATGTCCCGGCCCTCGCCGGCACGGGCGTGGTCCTGCTCACCAACACCGTGCTGCGCGAGGTGAGCCGCATCATCAATCAGGCGCCGGTCTCCAACGCCGATCTCGTGAGCGTCTACGTACTCACCGTGGTGTGCCGCGAAGAAGACGAGGTCCACATTCGCACCGTGCTCTCGAACTCGATGTACTCCACGCCACTCTCGTTTCAGAGCCTCACGAGCGAAGACCTGCCGGGCGATCCGCCGCGCCTGCGCGTCACGGCGACCTTGCGCCTGCATCCGAAATATCAGCCCAAGCTCGAGCTCATGGCGAGCCGCCTGAGCATGGAAAAAGGCGTTTCGAGCGTGAGCTGGACCGCCGCGGAAACCGAGGTTGCGCCCGAGTGACGGCGCGCGCCTTCGTCATTGCCACGCATTCCTTACGAATTCATTTCATCGCCGTTGCAATTTTTGCAACGCCGCGCGGCAGGCTACAAGAAATGTCAATTCTGGCCGCGTTTCATGGACTCGACCCCAACCTTGGACTAAGCTCCAGTTCACCGTGATTTCTTCACACCAACGAGGGGGGTTCTCCATATGCAACACGGCATCATCGCGTGGCTTATCATCGGCGCAGTCGCCGGCTGGCTCGCCGGAGTGCTCGTCAAGGGCGGCGGCTTCGGCTTGATCGTCGATATCATCGTCGGGATCGTCGGGGCATTCATCGGCGGCTGGCTTGCGGGCCTGCTCGGGATCCATATCGGCGGCGGCATGATCAGCTCGATCATCACCGCCATCATCGGCGCGGTCATCCTGCTCTTCATCATCAGGCTGTTCCGAAGAGCGTAGCGATTCGAGGCCATTAAAGAAAAAGCGGGAGCACCGTCACCGGTGCTCCCGCTTTTTTTATCGGCGCGCGGCTTTCGCCGCGTGCATGTTTCGCGCTGGTGCGATCGGCTGTTTTATCAGCCGTTCACGACGAGGCCGCCCGTCTCCGCCGGCAGCATCGAGCCGGTCTGGTTGAAGCGCAGATGCATCTCGTACGCCTTGGCGAGATCGTGCGGCGTCTGGCCGCCGATCTTCAACGCATCGCGATAGTAGTCGCCCAGCAGATCGCGATAGAGCGGATGCGCGCAGCGCTCGATGATCAGCTTCGCGCGCTCGCGCGGCGCGAGGCCGCGCAGGTCGGCAAGACCTTGCTCGGTGACGATCACGTCCACGTCGTGCTCGTTGTGATCGACGTGCGGCACCATCGGCACGATGCTGGAGATGCGGCCGTCCTTCGCGATGGCCTTGGTCGCGAAGATCGCGCACGAGGCATTGCGCGCGAAATCGCCCGAGCCGCCAATGCCGTTCATCATGTGCGTGCCGCCCACGTGCGTGGAATTCACGTTGCCGTAGATGTCGCATTCGAGCGCCGTGTTCAGCGCGATGAGACCCAGGCGGCGAATCACTTCCGGATGGTTGCTCACTTCCTGCGGACGCAGCACGAGCTTGTCGCGATAGCGGTCGAGCTCGGCGAGCACCTGTGCCTGGCGCGGCGCGGAGAGCGTCATGGAGGCGCCCGAGGCGAACACCATCTTGCCCGCATCGATAAGGTCGAAGGTGGAGTCCTGAAGTACTTCGGAGTACATCGTAAGTGCTTCGAACGGCGAGTTCACGAAGCCCGACAGCACCGCATTCGCGATCGTGCCGATACCGGCCTGCAGCGGCGGCAATTGCGCGCTCATGCGCCCATGCTTCACTTCGTGCTGGAGGAACTCGATGAGGTGGCCCGCGATGCGCGCCGTTTCTTCGTCGGCGGGCAGCACGGTCGAGGGGCTGTCGGCCTCGTTCGTGATAACGATGGCGGCGATCTTCTCGGCCGGAATGTCGATGATGGACGTGCCCACGCGGTCATGCGGGCTCACGATGGGCAGCGGGTCGCGATGCGGACGGCGGCCCGGAATCCATACGTCGTGCAGACCTTCGAGCGCGAGCGGCTGGGCGAGATTGAGTTCGACGATCACTTTCTCCGCGAGGATCGCGAAGCTCGCCGAATTGCCGACCGAAGTCGTGGGGACGATGCCGCCCGTCTCGGTGATCGCGGCGGCTTCGATGATCGCGAGGTCGAGCTTGCCGAGCAGGTTCGCACGCAGCATCTCGACCGTCTCGGAGAGATGCTGGTCCACGAACATGACTTCGCCGCGATTGATGGCCTTGCGCAACGTGGTGTCCACCTGGAACGGCAAGCGGCGCTCGAGCACGCCGGCTTCGGTCAGCATGCGGTCCACGTCGTGGCCGAGCGAGGCGCCCGTCATCAGCGTGATGCGCAGCGGCTCCTTCTCTTCGCGCGCGCGGCGCGCCAGTTCGATGGGCACGGCCTTCGTGTCGCCCGCTCGCGTGAAGCCGCTCGCGCCGACGCGCATGCCGTTGCGCACGAGTTTCGCGGCCTCGGCAGCCGAAGTGATCTTCCCGCGCAATGCGGCACAACGAATACGGTCTTCGTACATCAAAGTCTCCACAAACTCACTGATCGCCAAGTGCCCTTTTCAGGTCTCGCTTCGGCGGCCTTGCATTACGGCATTTGCAATACAGCTTTGCAGCCACAATGCGCAAAGCCGCGGGACCTCTTACGAAGGCGCCGCGGCAAGGAATTCAAGCTTGCGCCTCGCTCATGATGGCGGGCGGTCACTCGATCTCAGCTACCGAAATAAAGGTTGCAAAAGCTGACCGGACCGACGCATTCGTCTTTCTTTTCCGGCTTTGCGATCTGATTGGCGGGCGCCTGCGCAGCCGGCTGGGCTGCGCTTTGCGCGACCTGCTGAGGGACGCTCGCTGCCGGTGCTTCGTTCTGTGCATAAGCAGCGGCGGCGGCAAACAGCGAACAGGCAACAACAGCGATCTTCAGGGACTTCATTTTACTCTCCAGTGCTAACGGGTACTGCGAAGCAGTGATGTGACTATATGACCGAGGCCAGGAATGATTAAGAGGGCGGGGTGGAAGGCATATTTCCAGACTGCGGCAAGATCGCGCACGAGCGCTTTGCGCAACCGTCGCTTCAAGGTGTTCCCTGAGGCAACGAATGACCGCGCGAGTAACGGCGCGCATGGCGGCGTCGTGCCTGACGCGACAGCGCGCCGAGCGGCGCATCGCGGTCGATCAGCGCGCTGCGGATGAAATGCAGATGGCTCAGGAGCCGCTGCACGTCGTGCCTGCGCTCGCGGTCGTGGTGAACGCCGGGAAGCGCTTCCTGAGCGATCCAGGTGGCCGCACGCACCGACGAGAGCGCACGCTCCTGTTGCGCCGCGCCGGGGCTCTCGAAAAGGCGCGCGATATCGTCGAGCACCTGATCGAAACTCGCCGACCATCTGGGCTCGGCAGCATCGAGCCACGTGGCCGCCCGCGCTTCGTGGCGCAAGTCGATCACGGCGTGCCCCACTTCGAGCGTGATCAGCATCCAGCGCAGCGCGCGCCGGTGTGCCTGCTGGCGGCCGTTGAGCAGCAGCCGCAGCTGATGCATCAGGTCATGCGTACCGGACTGGAATTGCTGGCCGAGGCCTGGCAGCTCGCCGCGGCAGGCCAGTTCGACTTGAGCGCGCAGCGCGACGCGCATGCGCTCGACGAGCCAGTTCATGTGCGGGGGAAAGACCACCGCGAACGCGAGCGCGGCCACGACCATCGCCGCGACGACTGCAATGCCGTTGTTGATCAGCAGATCGGGCGTGTAGGCGATCACGTTGTCGGGGCCCGCGAGCAGACAGAAAAACACCGAGAACCCGACCCCGAAACCGGCGATCCGTGGCCGCGTCGCGAAGAACGCGCCCAGCGCGAGCACCGGTGCGAGCGCGGCGCAGAGCAGCGGGAAGCCGTCGACGTTCGGATACACGTAGCAGGTGAGCAGATAGCCGACGACGGCCGCACAACCGGCGCCCGCGGCCATCTGGAAAGCCATGCGCGTGGCGCGTGGCGCCGACGAGGTGAGCGCGCAGGTCAGCGCGGCGGCGATCATCGCGAGGCCGCCGCTCGGCCAGTCGGTCTCCACCCAGAACCAGCCCAGCGCGGCCACCACCACGGCGGTGCGCATGAAGGTGAACGCCACGACGTACCAGCTCGTGCGCGGCACATAGCGCGTGATGCGCGGCTCGGGCGGCAGACCGGCCTGCGTGAGCGATGCCCACGTGCTGCTGTAGCGGCCAATCTCGCTCGTGAAGCGATAGATCAGCTCGGCGGAGGTATCGAAGTCCTGCAGCGCATCGGGCCCAGCCGCCTCGAGCGGCCGGCGCGTCTCGCGCACGTGACGCGGTAGCGTGCGCTTGAACGCCTCCAGGTCTTGCGCGATCCGCAGTGCATACGCACGATCGGTCTCGCCTTGACGAGGACGTTGCGCGAGCAGCGTCGCAAGCTCGCTGAAATACGGCGCAAGCGGCGCGATGGTTTCGTCGCTCCAGCGCAGACGCTTCTTCAACTGACGCAGCGCATGCAGGCGCGCGCAAACGTCCATGAACTCGCTGTTCAGGCGCGCGAGCAGCTGGCTGCGCGAGCGCATGGTCGGGTCCTCGAAAAATGAGAAAGCGCGCGTGGCCTCAAAGCCGACGATCTCATCGACGAGCTTCGCGAATCGCCCTTCAAATGCGCCTCTTTCGAGTCCACCGGACAGCACAAGCGCTGCGAACGCAGTAAAATCAAGATAGCGAGCGCGCAAGGTGCGTTCGAGCACCGAGCCCGACTGCCGGGGCACGATAACGGCACTGACCACCCCGGAGCACAGAATCCCGACCGCCACTTCGGCCCCGCGCCCAAGCGCGGCGAGAAAGAGTCCGTTGGGCTGCATCACGAGCGGAATGCCGATCAGCGCAGCGGTATAGCCTGCCAGCACGAAAGCGTACCAACGAAAATGGCGATTGCGCATGGCGGCCGCGGTACACGCGGCCACCCATCCCGTCATCCCGAGTATGTAGAGTTCGGGCTGCTGGATGAACACGGCCCCCAGCACCACCGCCGCGACCATGCCCACCGCGGTGCCCACGATGCGGTAGACGCTCTTCGCGAACACCATGCCCGAGAGCGGCTGCATCAGCACGAACACTGTCGTCATCGCAATGCGCGGCTGAGGCAGGTCGAGCAGCATCGAAATGCCCATCGCGAGCAATCCCGCAGCCACCGTTTTCAGCAGATGCAGCCAGATCGCACCACTGCTGCCCTGCCAGTCTCTCAAGCCGCGCCGCGCGGCTCGCCATATGATTTCGGCGCGACGACGCGGGTCGATCGCTCGATGTATCGCTGGCTGGCGGTTCATTTAAAACGCACTACGTCCGGATTGTTACGAAGAAAGGCGCTGCGGATGCAGTGGCTCGGTAACGAAGTTGCATGAGACCAGAAAGCACTGAAGCGCAAACTCTGGTCGACAGGCGCCGATTGTAGGAGCGTCAGTTGAGCGAATTAACGGGACGGGCGGGGAACGTCCGTTCCAGATCACTCAACAATGTCGGGGTCCGCAAGGCGGACAATATTGTTTTCGTACCGAACAAGAAGTTCTTAAAGAAGGTCTGATGGATACGCTACAAAATATGCGGGTGTTTGTCCGCGTTGTCGAAGCCGGCAGTTTCACCGCCGCGGCCCAGTCGCTCGATTCGACCACGGGCGCGATGTCGCGCGCGGTCTCTGAACTCGAAGCGCATCTGCGTACGCGCCTCTTGAACCGCTCGACGCGCCGACTCGCGCTCACGCCCGCCGGCGAACGTTATCTGAAACGCTGCTCGCAAATTCTCGCGGACGTCGACAGCGCCGAAGAAGAAGCCAGTTGCGCCCACGAGCGCCCCGCGGGTGCATTGCGTATGCACAGTTTCGCGAGCATCGGGCAACAGTACGTGCTGCCCGCAATTTCGCGTTACCGTGCTTTGCACCCCGAAGTAACGGTCGAGCTTACGCTCTCCCAACGCATGCCCGATCTGTTCGAAGGCAGCAGCGACGTCTCGGTGGTGACTGCGGCTTCATTGCCGAATTCCGATCTCGTCTCGCATCAACTAGGTTCGTCGTGCAGCATCCTGTGTGCGTCGCCGGCCTACGTGCATACGCACGGCGCACCGCGCACGCCGGCGGATCTCGCGCATCACGACTGCCTGATCCTCAAGACGCCGACGGCGCCCGCGCACGAATGGGTGCTCGAAGGTCCTGAAGGAAGCGTCGAGATGCAGGTGGACGGTCCGGTACAGGTGAATATTGCAGAGTCGCTAGCGGTAGCGATTCGCGAAGGAATGGGCATCGGCATGCTGCCGGTGTATGCGGCAATAGAAGGTCTGCGCAACGGCACGCTCGTGCGCGTGCTGCCCCAGCACATCCTGCAGAAGAACCATGTGTATGCGCTGTATCCGTCGCGCAAGTTCGTGGATGCAAAAACGAAGACCTGGGTGGAATTCCTGCGCGCGCATCTCCCGCAGGTAATCGCTCGCGATATGGCGTTGCTCGAAGAGCTCACGCAGGAGCAGCTCGCAGACGCCGCCGCGATTTCGGCACCCGATGTGCTCGCGGCAACGCAGAAGGCGAAAGCTACGCATTGAAACCCGGCCCGCGGTAGTTCTGAGGCCGAATGCAAAACAGCCGTCCCTTGGGACGGCTTTTTTTGTGTACGCGACTGGGTGTCTGAGGTGTTTATTGAGCGGGTATTGGTTGCTTGCAGTTCTCCGCTACTTTTCATCCGCGTAAACGCCAGAACCCCGGT
>NZ_CAJMZF010000027.1:0-104303 GCF_905220245.1 Paraburkholderia sp. J63
TGCTAGTGGCGGAACGGCGCCCACACGGGAGTGGTTTCGTCCCAGCTATCCAGCTCGGAAGGCTGTGTATTGAACATGATAAGATATCCTTATCAAATTGGGTTGGTGACGCTCATTCGCCCGCGCGTGCCAGGCGCGTAGCGTCGTTGGCGCGGCTTTCCTGCAGCGCGATGCGCTGGGCCTGCGTGCGGCCGATCAGGCTCTGCTCCGGATACGTCGTCTTGTTGAGCGAGGGCAGCGTGCCGTTGCGATAAGCCTCGACTACTTCCGCCTTCACTTGTGCGCGCGTTTTAGGCGTGCTGTTGTCGACTTGTGTAGCTTGCTCTGCTTGTGGCGCGGTTTGCGCAACGGTTGGCTGATCGCTTTGCGGGCCATACGTGCCCGCGCGGCCGATGCCGCCCGCGAAGGCCGATGCGCTCGCGGCGAGCGTGATGACGAGGGTGGCGCCGAGCGCGGTTGCGAGAGTGCGTTTCATGATCTGCTCCTGTTTATAGGCGCCCTGGCTCTGAACGATGAACCGATGGCCGTGGCGACAGGTGCAAATGTAGATGTGCAGGCTCGCGCGATAAACGTCCCGAACGCGAAAGGAATTGTCGAAAAACCGGAACAATCGTGAAAACGCGCGCCATCATGTTGCTCCTGATGGCGCGCGTATTGGGAAGATGCGTGGGATGCGGCCTGGCGGCTTATACAGCCCGGCCTACGCTGCCCATTCCGAAATCACCGGCGTTTCGAGCGCGGGCGCCTGCTCGCGCTCTTCGAGCGTGCGCAGCGTGCAGGCCTTGTCGAGCGAGGCGCGGCCGGAGAGGAGCGGGCAGCGGTCGAAGACTTCGGCGATCCAGTCGACGAACACGCGCACCTTCGGCGACAGATGGCGGCTGTGCGGATACACGGCCGAAATCGGCATGGGCAGCGGCTTGAAATCGGGCAGGACCTCGACGAGCGCGCCCGATTTCAGATGCGGCAGCACCATGTAGCGCGGCCCCTGAATCAGGCCGAAACCTTCGATGCCGCACGTCACATAGGCATCGGCGTCGTTCACCGAAATCATGCTCTTGAGCTTGATCTCCACTTCCTTGCCGTCGACGAGAAACGCCCAGTCGATCACGCGCCCCGTGCGAGGCGAAAAGTAATTCACGGCGCGATGCCCGCTCAGCTCCTCGAGCGTCTGCGGCGTGCCGTGGCGCTCCAGATACGAGGGCGCCGCGCACGAGACGCCTTCGAACAGGCCGATGCGGCGCGCGACCAGCGACGAATCCTGCAGCGCGCCCACGCGCACGACGCAATCCACGCCCTCCTGGAGCAGATCGACCGGGCGGTCGGTCAGGCCCAGTTGCAGGTCGATGTCGGGGTAGCGCCCGTGAAATTCGCACAGCGAAGGAATCACGATGAGGCGTCCGATCGACCCCGGCATGTCGATGCGCAGCTTGCCGTGCGGCTTGCGGTTGCGGTCCTGGAACGTCAGCTCGGTTTCTTCGACGTCCGCAAGAATGCGCACGCAGCGCTCGTAGTACGCCGCGCCGTCGGGCGTGAGCGAAAGGCGGCGCGTGGTGCGGTGCATGAGGCGCACGCCGAGAAAGGCTTCGAGATTCTGGATGATCGTCGTGACCGAGGCGCGCGGCATGTCGAGCGTCTCGGCTGCGCGCGTGAAGCTGTTGGTGTCGACGACGCGGGTGAACACCTGCATGGCCTGAAGGCGGTCCATTGCCACTCTCCGAAAGACATCGGACGCACGCCGCGCGGCTTTGTGCGAGGCCAGTCGCGCGAATAAAGGAAACAGATTGTTCAGGTGCGCCGAATTGTGTTGCCGGATTATAGGCATTTATTTGCAAGTCTGCCGAACCCACAATTCGCACCATTCGATTCTATTCTCGCGCATTGCGCCGTTTCGACATGGATGCCTTCAAACGTTCGACGCCGTGGATTTCCGCCGACCTCTCCGGTAGCGCTGCCGAGGGCGCGCCGCTATCGGCGCGCCCTTCGGCTGGCGGCACGGCCGCGCCGCGCCTCGCCGCAGCACCGGCGCCGGCCCCGGCGGGCAGGGCCCAGGCCACACAAGCGGCCCAGACGGCACAGACGCCCATCGACGTGAGCGAAGTGACGATCGAAGGCTACGCGCAGGAGATCGTGCTGCGCCTGTACCGTCCGCGCGGCGCAAACAATCTGCCCGTGCTGCTGTATTTCCACGGCGGCGGCTTCGTGCGCGGCACGCTCGACGACGCCGACGCGGCCAGCCGCTTTTTCGCAGAGCGCTTACCTGCGCTCGTCGTGTCGGTGGGCTATTCGCTCGCGCCGCAGTTTCCATTTCCGGCCGCACCCGAAGACGCGTATCGCGCCGCGCAATGGGTGCTCACGCGTGCCCGCGCATTCGGTGGCAGCACGAAGCGCATCGTTGCCGCGGGACATGACGCAGGTGGCCAGATCGCCAACGTGCTCGCGTTTATCGGGCGCGATCGCGGCGACGTGCGGCTTGCCGCGCAGGCGCTGTTCGCGCCGATGCTCGACCCGAGCCTCACGCGCCTCGGCGACGAAGCGCGGCTCGCCTCCGACATTTCCGCGAGCGAATGCGCGGCCTGCTATCGCGCGTATCTGCCCGAAGCCGCGCAGCGCATGCATCCGTATGCGGCGCCGCTGGAGTCGTCGCGTCTTGGGGGCTTGCCGCCCACGTTCATCGTCACCGCGCAAAACGACGTCCTGCATATCGAAGCGGAGAAGTACGCGGTACGCCTGATCGAAGCGGGCGTGCGCACGCATGTGGTGCGCTACCCGAGTGTCTCGCACGCGCAGATCGGCGCGTATCCCGAAGCGCTGGCCGAAGCGGTGCGCTTTTTCCGCTGTTGCTTCGAAGCCGGCGCGGCCTGTTAGCGCCGCCGTAGCGAACCGGAAAACGTATTCATCGAAAAACAAGCCCTTATTTTTCTGGAGCCCGCCATGTCACTCAACTCGCATTCCCGTAAGCGCATCGCGCTAGCGGTGGCCGCTGTTCTCGTTGTTGCGGGGTTCGGCTCGCTCGTCGCCATGCGTCTGGACTCGCACCCGGCCGTGGCCGCCGAAGCGCCGCCGGCGCCCGAGGTCGATGTCGCCGCCGTGCTCAAGCGCAACGTCACCGACTGGCAAAGCTACTCGGGGCGCATGGCCGCCGTCGAGAAAGTCGAGGTCCGCCCGCAGGTCTCGGGCACGATCGTCTCCGTGAACTTCCGCGACGGCGCGCTCGTGAAAAAGGGCGACACGCTGTTCGTGATCGATCCGCGTCCGTATCAGGCCGCCGTCGATCAGGCCGCGGCCCAGGTGGCCGCCGCGCAGGCGCGCACCGGCTATGCGCAGAGCGACTGGGAGCGCGCGCAGCGCCTCATTGGCGACAACGCCATTGCGAAGCGCGACTACGACGAGAAGCAGAACGCCGCGCGCGAGGCGAGCGCGAATCTCAAGGCCGCGCAGGCCGCGCTCGAAGCCGCGCAGATCAATCTCGGCTATACGCGCATCGTCGCGCCGGTCTCGGGGCGCGTCTCGCGCGCCGAGATCACGGTGGGCAACGTGGTCTCGGCGGGCGCGAGCGCGCCGCCGCTCACGACGCTCGTTTCGGTGTCGCCCATCTACGCCGAATTCGACGCCGACGAGCAGACCTATCTCGACTACATCAGCCGCATGAAGGATGGCTCGAAAGTGCCCGTCGAACTGGGGCTCGCGAATGAGACCGGCTACTCGCGCAGCGGCACGATCGAGTCGGTGGACAACCGGCTCGACACCGCCTCGGGCACGATCCGCGTGCGCGCGCGCTTCGACAACGCGGACGGCGCGCTCGTGCCGGGTCTCTATGCGCGCATCAAGGTGAGCGGCAGCGCGCCTCATCCGGCGCTGCTCGTCGACGAAGCGGCCATCGGCACGGACCAGGACAAGAAGTTCGTCTATGTCGTGGACGGCGCGGGCAAGGTCGCGTATCGCAACGTGCAGATCGGCGGCCAGCAGGGCAATCTGCGCGTGATCGTGGGCGGCCTGCAGGTGGGCGACCACGTGATCGTGAACGGCACGCAGCGCGTGCGGCCCGGCGAAGCCGTGCGCTCGCATGAGGTGCCGATGAACGGCGACCCCGACGGCGATGCGGCGTCCTCGCTCGCGAATTCTGCCTCGAAGCCCGCCAAGACTTCCTGACGCGCGTAGTGCCTGCCGCTTCGGCGGCCCACGGCCACGCATCCAGTTAGTCATCCGAAATTTAGAGCGACCCATGAACATATCGAAATTCTTCATCGACCGGCCGATCTTCGCGGGCGTGCTGTCCGTGCTGATCCTGCTGGCCGGGGTGATCGCACTGTTCCAGTTGCCGATCTCCGAGTATCCCGAGGTCGTGCCGCCTTCGGTGGTCGTCCACGCGCAGTATCCGGGCGCGAATCCGAAAGTGATCGCCGAAGCCGTGGCCGCGCCGCTCGAAGAGCAGATCAACGGCGTCGAGAACATGCTCTACATGCAGTCGCAGGCGAACAGCGACGGCAATCTCACGCTCACGGTCACGTTCCGTCTCGGCACCGACCCCGACAAGGCCACGCAGCTCGTGCAGAACCGCGTGAACCAGGCGCTGCCGCGCCTGCCCGAGGACGTGCAGAGGCTCGGCATCACGACCATCAAGAGCTCGCCCACGCTCACGATGGTGGTGCACCTGATCTCGCCGAACAATCAGTACGACATGACGTATCTGCGCAACTATGCGCTGCTCAACGTCAAGGACCGTCTCTCGAACATCCAGGGCGTGGGCGAGGTGCAATTGTGGGGCGCGGGCGATTACGCCATGCGCATCTGGCTCGATCCGCAGAAGGTCGCGCAGCGCAATCTCACGGCGCAGGACGTCGTCAACGCGATTCGCGAGCAGAACGTGCAGGTCGCGGCGGGCGTGATCGGCGCCTCGCCGAGCGTGCCGGGCACGCCGCTGCAACTGAACGTGAATGCGCGCGGGCGTTTGCGCACGGAAAGCGAATTCGGCAACATCATCGTCAAGACCAACCCCGACGGCGGCGTGACCTATCTGCGCGACATCGCGCGCATCGAGCTCGCGGCGTCCGAATATGGCCTGCGCTCGCTGCTCGACAACAAGCCCGCCGTGGCGCTCGCCATCAATCAGGCGCCCGGCGCGAATTCGCTCGCGATCTCCGACCAGGTGCGCGCGGCGATGAAGGAGCTAAAGGAGGACATGCCCGCGGGCGTGGACTACAAGATCGTCTACGACCCCACGCAGTTCGTGAGATCGAGTATCGAGGCGGTCGTGCATACGCTGCTCGAAGCGATTGCGCTGGTCGTGGTCGTGGTGATCGTGTTCCTGCAAACGTGGCGCGCGTCGATCATTCCGCTCATCGCCGTGCCGGTGTCGATCGTCGGGACGTTCTCGCTGCTGCTCGCGTTCGGCTTCTCGATCAACGCGTTGTCGCTGTTCGGCATGGTGCTCGCCATCGGCATCGTGGTGGACGATGCGATCGTGGTGGTGGAGAACGTCGAGCGCAACATCGCCAGCGGGCTTTCCGCGCGCGACGCCACTTACAAGGCCATGCAGGAAGTGAGCGGCCCGATCATCGCGATCGCGCTCACGCTCGTGGCCGTGTTCGTGCCGCTCGCGTTCATGAGCGGCCTCACGGGCCAGTTCTACAAGCAGTTCGCCATGACCATCGCCATTTCGACGGTGATCTCGGCGTTCAACTCGCTCACGCTTTCGCCGGCGCTCTCGGCGCTTTTGCTGCGCGGCCACGGCGCGAAGGAAGACTGGCTCACGCGCGTGATGAACCGTGTGCTGGGCGGCTTTTTCCGGCGCTTCAACAAGGTGTTCCATCGCGGCTCGGAGGACTACGGGCGCGGCGTGAATGGCGTGCTGCGCCACAAGGGCGGGATGCTCGCGGTCTACGCCGTGCTGATCGGCGCGACGGTGCTGATGGCGCGCATCGTGCCGGGCGGCTTCGTGCCCGCGCAGGACAAGGAATATCTGATCGCGTTTGCGCAGCTGCCCAACGGCGCCTCGCTCGACCGCACGGAAAACGTAATCCGCGACATGAGCGCGATCGCGCTCAAGCAGCCGGGCGTGGAAAGCGCGGTGGCGTTCCCGGGTCTTTCGGTGAACGGCTTCACCAATAGTTCGAGTGCCGGCATCGTGTTCGTCACGCTCAAGCCGTTCAAGGAACGCAAGGGCAACGCGCTTTCGGCGGGCGCGATCGCGGGCGCGCTCAACCAGCAATACGCGGGTATCAAGGACTCCTTTATTGCGGTGTTCCCGCCGCCGCCGGTGCTCGGTCTCGGCACGCTAGGCGGCTTCAAGATGCAGCTAGAGGATCACGGCGCGCTCGGCTATGAAGCGCTCAACCGCGCGACCGAGGACTTCGTGAAGCGCGCCGCGAAGACGCCCGAGCTGGGCCCGACCTTCTCGAGCTATCAGATCAACGTGCCGCAACTGAACGTCGATCTGGACCGCACCAAGGCCAAGCAACTCGGCGTGCCGGTCACGGACGTGTTCGACACGATGCAGATCTATCTGGGCTCGCTCTACGTGAACGACTTCAATCGCTTCGGGCGCGTCTATCAGGTGCGCGTGCAGGCCGATGCGCCGTTCCGCCAGAAGGCCGACGACATCCTGCAACTGAAGACGCGCAACGCCGCGGGCGATATGGTGCCGCTCTCGTCGCTCGTGACGGTGACGCCCACGTACGGGCCCGAGATGGTGGTGCGCTACAACGGCTATACCGCGGCCGACATCAACGGCGGCCCGGCGCCCGGCTATTCGTCGGGGCAGGCGCAGGCGGCGGCCGAGCGCATTGCGGCCGAGGTGCTGCCGCGCGGCATCAAGTTCGAGTGGACCGACCTCACGTATCAGCAGATTCTCGCGGGCAACTCTGGCATCTGGGTGTTTCCGATCAGCGTGCTGCTCGTGTTCCTCGTGCTCGCGGCGCTCTACGAGAGCCTGACGCTGCCGCTCGCGGTCATCCTGATCGTGCCGATGAGCGTGCTGTGCGCGCTGACCGGCGTGTGGCTCACCCAGGGCGACAACAACATCTTCACGCAGATCGGCCTGATGGTGCTGGTGGGCCTCGCCTCGAAGAACGCGATCCTGATCGTGGAGTTCGCGCGCGAGCTCGAGCATGACGGACATACGCCGCTAACGGCTGCCATCGAGGCGAGCCGGCTGCGTTTGCGTCCGATTCTGATGACGTCGATCGCGTTCATCATGGGCGTAGTGCCGCTCGTGCTGTCGTCGGGCGCGGGCTCCGAGATGCGCCATGCGATGGGGGTGGCCGTGTTCTTCGGCATGCTCGGCGTGACGGCTTTCGGCCTGCTGCTGACGCCGGTGTTCTACGTGGTGCTGCGCACGATCGCGGGCGGCAAGATACACGTCGCGCAGAAGGACAACGCGCGCACGACCCGCTCCACGGTGGATGCGTAACGAAGGATCATCAAGATGACTAACTATTCAGTTCCATCGACGAAGCCGCGCCAGATCGGCGAGATGAGCGGCGAGATGAGCGGCTTCTGGCGCCTGACGCGGCTGGCCGCGAGCGTCGCGTTGTTTGCGTGGCTCGCGGCGTGCAACGTCGAGCCGACCTACAAGGTGCCCGACGCGGGCGTGCCGAACGCGTACAAGGAAGCGCCGCTGCAAACGCAGGCCCAGCCTGCAGGCCCGCACGACGTGGGCTCATGGACGCCCGCGCAACCCGCCGACGACGCGCATCGCGGCGAGTGGTGGAAGGCGTTCGGCGATCCCACGCTCGACCAGCTCGAAGATCAGGCGCAGGCCGCGAATCAGGACCTCAAGGCTGCCGCCGCGCGCGTGCAGCAGTCGCGCGCGCTCACGCAGGCGGCGCGCGCCTCGTGGTTCCCGTCCATCGATTCGGGCTTCGGGCCGACCTACGAGCGCGCCTCGCCGGCCTCGCAGTATCTGCCGCAGAACGCCAACGTGCCCGCGCAAACGCTGTGGCGCGCGCAGGCCACGGCGAGCTACGAAGTCGATCTGTTCGGCCGCGTGAGCTCGAACGTGCACGCCACTCAGGCCGATGCGCAGCAGAGCGAAGCATTGTTCCGCTCGGTGCAGCTCGCGCTGCAGGCCGACGTTGCGCAGAACTACTTCCAGTTGCGCCAGTTCGACTCCGATGCCGATCTCTACCGGCGCACGGTGGCGCTGCGCGAAGACGCGCTCAAGCTCGTCGAGCGCCGCTTCAAGGAAGGTGACATCAGCGAGCTCGACGTATCGCAGGCGCGCAACGAGCTGGCGAGCGCGCGCGCCGACGCCGTGGGCGTGGCGCGCCAGCGCGCGGCCTCGGAGCACAGCCTCGCGATCCTGCTCGGCAAGGCGCCGGCGGACTTCACGTTCCCCGAGACGCCGCTCGCGCCCGTGGTCGTGCAGGTGCCGCCGGGGCTGCCGTCGACGCTGCTCGAACGCCGCCCCGACATCGCCGCCGCCGAGCGTGCGATGGCCGCCGCGAACGCGCGCGTGGGCCTCGCGAAGTCAGCGTTCTTTCCGAAGCTCGATATCACGGGCGCGTTCGGCTACGAGTCGGCCTCGCTCGGCGACCTCTTCATGTGGTCGAGCCGCGCGTTTCTGCTCGGACCGTTCGCGGGCACGGCGCTCACCTTGCCGCTGTTCGACGGCGGGCGGCGCAAGGCCAACCTCGCGCAGGCGCGCGCGAAGTACGACGAGGACGTCGCGCAATATCGCCAGCAGGTGCTCGTGGCGTTCCGCGAGGTGGAGGACAACCTCTCCGACCTGCGTCTGCTCGACGACCAGATCAGCGCGCAGGACGATGCGGTGAGCGCCTCGCAGCGCGCCGCGCATCTTTCGCGCACGCAGTACGAGGAGGGCGAGGTCAGCTATCTGAACGTGATCGACAGCGAGCGCTCGGTGCTGGTCTCGCAACTGCAGGCGAGCCATTTGGAGGGCTCGCAGGCGGTGGCGACCGTCAATCTGATCCGCGCGCTGGGCGGCGGCTGGGGCGATGCGCGGCCCGACGCGGCGCCTGGTGCGCAGCCAGTCAATGCGCCGGCCGCGAGCGCGGGGCCTTTAGCGCCGCTCGCTGCTCGCTGAGCGCCGAACCCGCACGCAGTCGCCTCGCGGCTGGCCGATATGTCCACGCATATCGCCAGCCGCGATTTCGTTTGCGCAATCAGTTCGTAGACCGCCGGCGCGCGCGCCACTATCATCGGTCGATCGAAGCTGGAGCGGATGGCGCGCGATCGTCGTTCGTATTCGTATAACGTCTGCGTTCGTGGATGGTGGCGCACGGCTAGTGGCGCACGGCTAGTGGCGCTCGGCTAGTGGCGCACGGCGCTCCGGTCATCGCTTCGGGCTACTCACAGGGGAACACAGGCATGAACGATCGACGCCGGCCACCGGCCTCGCACACTGCATCCGCGCGCCGCGACGCCTCACTCTCGGCGCTGATCGAGACCTTGCGCGAGAGCGCCGCGCGGCGCGACTTGGCGGGCGGCCACGCCGGAGCGGAAAAGCAGCGCATCGCCGATGCGGGCCTGCTCGCGCTCGCCGTGCCGCGCGAGTTCGGCGGCGCGTTCGGTGGCGCATTCGGCGAGGGCGGGCTGCGCTGGGGCGCGCTCTACGAAACCATTCGCGCGATTGCGCGCGTCGACAGCGCGCTTGCGCACCTGCTCGGCTTTCAATATCTGCAGATCGCGAGCGTCGATCTCTGGGGCAACGCCGCGCAGCGAGCGAACTGGCTGCAAGGCACGGTCGAGTATCGCTGGTGGTGGGGCAACGCGGTCAATCCGCTCGACACGCGCCTCGTCGCGCAGCCGGACAAGGCGGGCGGCTGGCGCCTGCACGGCAAGAAGGGCTTCTGCTCGGGCACCTGGGGCTCGCAGATGATGACCGTGAGCGCGCACGATCCCGCCACGGGCAAGCCCGTCTTCGCCGTGGTGCCCACGACGCGCGAAGGCATTACGGTGCACGACGACTGGGACCCGATCGGCCAGCGTCAGACCGATAGCGGCACGGTGTCGTTCGATGCCGTCGAAGTGCGCGCGTCCGAGGTACTGAATCGGCCCGAAACGCCGCGCGCGTCGCTGCGCACGCTGGTTTCGCAGCTCGTGCTGACCAATCTCTTCGTGGGTCTGGCCGAAGGCGCGCTCGACGAGGCGCGCGCCTACGTGCTCGCCCATGGCCGCCCGTGGGTCAACGCGGGCGTGCAGCGCGCCGCCGAGGATCCGTATCTTCAGCAGCGCTTTGGCGAAATGCGTATCCAGGCCTTGTCGGCGGCCGTGCTCGCGGATCGCGCGGCGTCCATTCTTGATGCCGCGTGGGAAGCGGGCGACGATCTCGACGCGGCGGCGCGCGCCGAAGTCTCGCTCGCCATTTCGGAGGCGAAGATCGTGGCGCACCGCGCGGCGCTCTACGCGGGCGAGCAACTGTTCGATGCCTGCGGCGCGCGCGCCACCAACGCCGCGCTCGCGCTCGACCGCTTCTGGCGCAATGCGCGCGTGCATACGCTGCACGACCCGCTCGATTACCGTGTGCGCGACGTGGGCCGCCACGCACTCACGCAGGAGCTGCCGGAGCCGACGCTGTACACTTGAGGGACCGATCGCGCGGCCCGGTGAGAGAGTGGGGATCTTGCCCCGCACCCAGCTCAGCACGCCTTGCGCGCTGTGCCCGATGCAACCGCGGCCCGCGCGCGACCGTCCATCTCTCGAGGAACGTTCCGTTGGAGTTCAAGCTACCGACTACGGCGACGGCGCCGTTCTGCCCGTCCGAAGTGCAGGGCAGCGTGGAGGTTTCGCCACGGGCGCCATTCTGGAAAAAGTTCTTGCAGTTCGCCGGGCCCGGCTTGCTGGTGTCGATCGGCTACATGGACCCCGGCAACTGGGCCACCGACATCGAGGCCGGTTCGCGCTACGGCTACGACCTGTTGTTCATCGTCGTGCTTTCGAGCATCGCGGCCATGGCGCTGCAATGCCTCGCGATGCGCCTCGGCATCGTTACCGGGCGCGACCTGGCCGAACTCTCGCGCACGCGCTATCCGCGGCCCGTCGTGCTCGGGCAGTGGGCGCTGGCCGAAGTCGCGATCATCGCGTGCGATCTTGCCGAGGTGCTGGGCGGCGCGCTCGCGTTCCATCTGCTGCTGGGCTGCTCGTTGTTGTGGGGCGTGGCGCTCACGGCCTTCGACACCCTGATCGTGCTCGGCCTCAAGGGCAAGAATTTCCGCACGCTCGAAGCGATCATGGCCGGGCTCATCGCCACCATCGGCGTGGGCTACGTGATCGAGCTAGCGCTTGTGAAGCCGCACTGGCCCGCGGTGTTCGCGGGCGCCGTGCCCTCGTGGCACGCGATTGCATCGCAGGAGCCGCTGTATCTCGCCATCGGCATTCTCGGCGCGACGGTCATGCCGCATAACCTCTATCTGCACTCGTCCATCGTGCAGACGCGCGCCGTGAAGCGCGACCACGCGAGCCTCGCGCAGGCCATCGGGCTTTCGCGGCTCGACACTCTGGTCTCGCTCACGCTCGCGCTGCTCATCAACGCAGCCATTCTGATTCTCGCGGCGGCGGCTTTTCATGCGACGGGCCACACCCAGGTCACCGAGATCGAAGACGCCTACAAGCTGCTCGCGCCCATCGTGGGCAGCGGCGCGGCGGCCGTGCTGTTCGCCGTGACGCTGCTGGCCTCCGGGCAGAGCTCGACCTTCACCGGCACCGTGGCGGGGCAGGTCGTGATGGAAGGCTTTCTGCAGATGAAGATCCCGTGCTATCAGCGGCGTCTCATCACGCGCGTGCTCGCGCTGATTCCCGCTTTCGTGGGCGTGTGGCTGCTCGGCAACGGCGCGGTGGGCAAGTTGCTGGTGGCAAGCCAGGTGGTGCTGAGCCTGCAACTGCCGTTCGCGCTGTGGCCGCTCATCCGCATGACCAACGACCGGGCGCTGATGGGGGAATTTGCGAACCGGCTGCCCACGCGCCTGATTGCGTGGCTGCTGTTTGCCGTGATTACGGCGGCGAACCTGTGGCTCGTCTGGCAGACGTTCAGCGGGAATTGAGGGAGAGGGAAGAAGGCGGCGCGCGCGGCGCTCGCAGCGGGGCCACAGAACGGCCCTGAATGCGCTTCGCCGTCCGGCCCTCGTTCCGAGCGCCGGACGGCTTCGCGTCTAGTGTTGATGCGTCCGGTTTTGTGCCTGCGCGACACGCCGGATCTTTGGTCTCCTACGCTTATGCAGCCTCGGCAATGCCATCCGGCGTCTGCACCGGAAGGTCGCGGTCGGTCTGCTCGGCGCCCCGTCGCGCTGCAGCCGCCTTCTTCGTCTTGCCAGCGCGCGAAGGCGGCTGGCATGCGCCACACACGACGTTGTGCTGCAGGTCGTGACGGTGCGCGACGAATTTGCCACCACAACGGCAGCAAGGCGTCATCTGCAGAATATCGGCATCAAAAAACCGCACCAGGGTCCACGCACGCGTGAGATCGAGCACCGGCTCGGTCCCGCTGTGGCGGCAGTGTTCCAGATACAGCCGGAACCCCTTGGTGAGCGCGTCGAGATGCGAGCAACGCGCTTCATGCTTCAGGAACAGGTACGTGTTGTAGAACAGCGACGCGTGGATGTTCGCGAGCCACGTCATGTACCAGTCCGCCGAAAACGGCAACATTCCCTTGGGCGGCGACACGCCGCGGATCTCGCGATACAGGCGGATCATGCGGTCGCGCGAGAGCGAAAGCTCGCTCTCCAGCACCTGCATGCGCGCGCCCAGCTCGATCAGCGCGATCGCGCGAAACACTTCCTGTGCGTCTTCGGTGAGGCTGCGCCGGTTGGTCGACATGGCCCGTCCTCAGGCGAATTGCACAGCGGGCTGCCCTGCAAGCAGGATGGCCGCGTGGGTGGCCGCCACGTCGGCATGCCGGGTCGTCTGCGTGAGCGCGGACAGCATGGCATGGTCGTCGAAGCGGAACAAACAAAGGAGCTGGTCGGAAGCGGCCAGCTTTACGATCTGCGCGAGCGACAGACCGGAAAGCAGATCGGCCAGTTCCGACGACAGTCCCAGCCGGAACATACCGACTGGCTTGTCCTCGCGCAGCATGCGCTGTGCGAGCATCAGATACGACAAGTTAATTTCGCGGATTGAATCCAGCGTCTCGCTGCTGCGGTCCATTTCTCTCTTTTCCGAAGCCCCGATTAACCCCCCGGCGTTGTTCGCCGTTGTAACTTTTTTGGTCTTTGGCCGGCTCGCTCTTTGGTGGCGTCGCCTGACTCTTTGATACAACACGTTACAACTCGTAACATGTTGGAGCGAATTGTATGAGGACAACTTCGAGAAATCAATCCTTTTCTCAAAAAATAATCTGTCTGTTACAAAGCTTTTCGGTAATTTGTTCTTGCCTGTTCCGGCTGACTCATAGCACGGATCAGCCAAACCTTATGGGACAAGGAGTTTTCCGTAAGGCACTGCGGCATAAGGGTTTTTCGGAAGGGTGCCGAGGCATGCGCAATGAATCAGGAAGCGTGCTTTATTGATGCGTTACGGATAACGGAATTGAAAGGAATTGCGTTTATCGGTAATAACTGCGCGTTACAAATCAAATAGGTATGAAGATTGACTTGTAACAGGTGTTGCGACCCTGTGTAACCAGTTCTATCAAGATGTGACAAACGGACGAGCCGTCGGTCGCGTTGACGCGCTTTGTAACGCGGCTCGTTGACGTGGGTGTGTCAATCGCATGAGGCGGCCCCCAATCTTCTGATGAAGATAGCCGCCGTCGGCATGGCGCCGCTTGGAGAGGATCGCGCCCACACGGGCTTTATTATCGTTTTATATCACGACGTGATATAAAATAATGGTGTAGTTTGGTTGGCAGGTTGGGTTCGGGAACGAACGAGGGAGAACCGGGATGGGCGCGTTCAATCGCATTCTGCTGTGTTACGACGCCACCCGCGAGGGGCGCCGCGCGTTGCGCGAGGGCAAGGAGCTGGCGCTCGAATGCCGGGCGCAGACGCATCTGCTCGCGGTGCTGGACCAGTCGCCGCTGCAATGGGGCACCGACATCGCGTCGGCCGTGCCCTATGAGGCCGCGGAGGCGGCGGCCAAGGACATCCTCGAAGACGGCGTGGCGCGCCTGAAGGCGCTCGGGCTCGAGGCCACGGGGCATTTCGCCGTGGGCCGCGCGATCGATGAGATCGCCCGCGCGAGCGCGTCGTTCAGCGCCGACCTCATCGTGCTGGCCCATCATCGCAGGGGCCCGTTTGCGCGCTGGTGGGACGGCCGCGACGACCGCAAGCTGCTCGACCGGGTCTCGTGCAGCGTGCTCGTGGTGACGGCGCCGGAGGCAGCCGAAGCGGCGGCCGCCTGAGCCGTGTGTGCCGTTTGCGAGTCGTGCGAGCGCCGAGCCAGGAGCGCGCTAACTAAGTATGTGCATGCGCCCCGGAGACTGGGGCCCGCTTGTCGCCGAGGATCGGCGCGCGCTTGACCTCGCTGATATAGAGCAGGATGAGCGAGACCCACACGATGCCGTAGAGCAGCATGAAGCAGCTCGAACGGATCTTGAGCAGGTCGAGCAGCATGCCGAACAGGATCGGCAGCAGGAAGCCGCCCAGCCCGCCCGCGAGGCCGACCACGCCGGTCACGACGCCCATGTTGGAGGGAAAGTCGTCGGCCACGTACTTGAAGGTCGAGGCCATGCCGAACGCGAGCACGCCGCCCAGCACGAAGGTGAGCGCGACGAAGCCCGCGAGCGGCATGCTGATGTGCAGCGTTGCGGCGCCGTCGATGGTGTGGATAACGAAGTCGGTGGCCGGATACGAGAGAATGAACAGGCAGATCCACGCGACCCACAAGCCCCACCAGGTGACGTTGTGCGCGCCCAGCTTGTCGGCGAGCACGCCGCCCACCGCCCGCAGCACCGATCCCGGCAGCGAGAAGCCCGCCGCAAATGCCGAGGCCATCACAAGCGACATGCCGTATTCGGCCTTCAGATATTGAGGAATCCATAGTGAGAGCGCCGTGAATCCACCGAACGTGATCGAGTAATACTGGCAAAGGCGCCAGACGCGCGAGTCGGCGAGCACCTTGAAGGCGTCGAGCCACGAGCCGTTCGACTTGCCCGCGCCGGGGTCGCGCGCGGAGCCCAGCCAGAAGATCACGGCGGTCACGAGGAGCGCGAGCGCATAGACGCGCGGCACGAAGCGCCAGCCGTAGAGCTTCTCCAGTTCCGGCGTCACGAACAGGTTGACCGCGGCGCCCACGGTGCCCGCGCCGAAGAAGCCCATGGCGAAGCCGCGCTGCTTCGGCGGAAAGAAGCGCGCGACATAGGGCGTGCCCACCGCAAACGAGGCGCCCACGCAGCCCAGAAAGAGGCCGATTACGAGGAATTGCCATAGCTCGTTCGCATAACTGATGATATAGACGGGCACAGCGCAGACCACGAGCAGGATCGTCATGACGATGCGCCCGCCGAAGCGGTCGGTCCACGTGCCCAGCGGCAGCCGCATCACGGCGCCGGTCAGCACGGGCGTGGCCGTGAGCAGGCCGAACTCGGTGCTGTTGAGCTTGAGCTCCTCGCGCAACTCCACGCCGAGCACGCCGAACATCATCCATACGACGAAGCAGACCATGAACGCGAGCGTGCTCACGAGCAGCACGGACCACGCTTTGGCGTCCGCCACCACGGGCGGCGCGGCGCCCTGGGTGGGCATGCGGGTTGAGGCGTTACGCAGATTCATGACGTCTCCCTGGCAGTCCGGATCATTAAATCATTGAACCAGCGGGCTCGTTGCGGCATCGACGGCGGCGTTTTCTAGCGTCGCCTCCGAAGCGAGAATCGACACGTACTGCTGGATGGCCTTGTGGCGCACCCGCTCGCTCAGGAAGCGCGCAATGTCGTCGGCGGCAGCGTCGAACGCAACGGGCTCGCCGGGCACGCGGCGCTCGATGCGCACGAGATGAAAGCCGTAGCGCGTGCGCACGAGACGCGGCAGCAGGCCCACTTCGGGGCTGTCGAAGAGCGCGCTCTCGAATTCGGGCACGGTGTCGCCGCGCATCAGCTGGCCAAGGCTGCCGCCCACGCCCGCCGAGGGACAGTTCGAGAGCTCGCGGGCACGCGCCTCGAAGCTCTCGGGCTCGTGCAGCAGCGTGTTGAGCGCTTCCTCGGCCTTGTGGCGCAGCAGCGCGAGCGGCACACGGTCGGTCACCGCGAAGAGAATATGGCTCGCGTAGACGATCTCGTTGCGGATGAAGCGCGTGGGATGCTGCTCGTAGAAGCGCCGGCAGTCCTCCGGCGTCGGCTCCGGCGTCCGCAATTCCCGCGCGAGCAGCGCTTCGAGCACGTCGTCGTCGAGCGGGCTTGCGGCATCGATCAGCGCGAGCGCCACTGCACGTTGGCGCAGCAGTTCGCGCACCACCAGCGCGCGGCGCGCCGCGAGCAGCGGGTTGGGATCGTCGGCGTGATGGCGGCTTTCGTCGGCGATCGCGTCCAGATCGATGGCCACCTGGTTCACGCGGGCGGGTGCGTCATACCCGGCGTCCGCCACGGCTTGCGAATCGGCATTCATGTTCGGTCTCCCCGGCGTTTCAGCGCTTGCGCACGAGTTGATAAGGGCGCAGCAGATAGGCCACCGAAGCGATGCCGCTCCAGATATGCACCATGCGCGTGAACGGCGAGACGAGGAAGATCGTGAAGCCGAGCGCGATGTGCGTCTGGTAGACGAGCGGCACGCCGTCGAGGAGGCCGGCGATATTGCTGCGGAACGTCACGACGCCCTTCACGTAATCGGTGAGCTGCTCGAACATCGCGCCGTCCATGTGGCGCGCCGAAAGCACGACGGTGGCGAGCCCCAGCGCGAGCTGCACCCACAGCATCAGCACGATGACGATGTCCCACGTGCGGCTGTTGTGGCGGATGCGCGAGTCGCCGAGACGCCGCGCGATCAGCATCGTCAAGCCGACGATGGCGAAGAGGCCGGCGACGCCGCCCGCGACCATCGCGAGCAACTGGTGCACGGACGCCGAGATGAACGGCGCCACGAGCCAGTGCGGCGCGAGAAAGCCCACGAAGTGCCCCATCACCACGACGAGGATGCCCCAGTGAAAGAGATTGCTGCCGACGCGCAGCGTACCCTGCCGCAGCAGTTGCGACGAGTCGCTTTTCCACGTGTATTGCTCGCGGTCGAACCGCACGAGCGAGCCGAACAGCAGCACCGCGAGGCAGATGTACGGATAGATGCCGAACAGGAACTGATGGAAATATGGGCCCATGACTGCTCCTTGTTTGCTGAATGCGTCGGGTACCGCGCGCTGTACTGAACCGGGTGCTGCGTGCTCCTGTCCGTGTTTCAACGCGGCGGACGGCGCGCATGGAACTGCACGGGCGCCACGGCCGGCTGCGCGTTACCCATGAAGCGCACGGGCTCCTCGCTCCACGCGGCGTCGAGCGCATCGAGGTCCTGACCGTCGTGCGGCGCGTTCGCATCGTCGTCGTGCGCGGCTGCGGGCAGCGCCGCCTCGATGTCGCCGGCGACGTTGCCCGCGAGCGCGAGCACGGCGCCCGTCACATACGCGTAGTGGCTGTTGCGGCGGCTCAGCTCCGCGGTGATCGACTGCAGGATCGCGGCGGTCTCGCCGAGCAGCGTGCGCGCCTCGCCCGCTTCGAGTATCGAGAGATATTCGAGGAACACCGGCAGATAGTCGGGCAGTTGCTCGGGGCCGAGCAGCAGGCCGTGGCGCTCGTACATCTGCTTCAGGTCGATCATGGCCTGGCCGCGCTCGCGCGACTCGCCATGCACGTGCTCGAACAGATGCAGCGAGGTGGCGCGGCCGCGATCGAACAGCGCGACGTAGTTCTCCTGGAGCGCGAGCAGATCGCGCGAGCCGAGATAGTCGAGAAAGCGCAGCAGACGCTCGCGCGTCTCGCCTCGCAGCGCGCGCTCGCCCTGCACGAGGGTGCGCACTTCGTCGAGCGAGCCGAGCAGCGCGTCGTTCGGATATTCGAGGCACGCGGCGAGCAGCCGGAACGTGAGGCTATTGGGGCGGGTCGCAAACATTCAGATCTCCTGAATGGGAATCTGGCGATGGCCGCTCTTCGGCGCGAACAGGCTGGCCTCGCTGCGGCCGTCCGAGCAGCCGTTGCCGAAGGTGAAGCCGCAGCCCGAGCGCAGATCGAACGCGTCCTCCGCATATTCGCGGTGCGTCGTGGGGATCACGAAGCGGTCCTCGTAATTCGCGATCGCGAGATAGCGGTACATCTCCTCGACCTGATGCAGCGAAAGCCCCGCCTGCTCGAGCACCTGGGTGGCGTCCACGCGGTCTACGTGACGCGCGCGCATGAACGCGCGCATCGCGAGCATGCGCTCGAGTGCCACCTTCACGGGCTGCTCGTCGCCGGCGGTGAGCAGATTCGCGAGATAGCGCAGCGGAATGCGCAGCGACTCCACGTCGGGCAGGTAGCCGTTCATGCCCAGGTCGCCGCTGTTCGCGGCCGAGTTGATCGGCGAGAGCGGCGGCACGTACCAGACCATCGGCAGCGTGCGGTACTCCGGGTGCAGCGGGAACGCGATCTTCCAGTCGATCGCCATCTTGTAGACAGGCGAGCGCTGCGCGCCGTCGATCCACGCCTGCGGAACGCCGTCGCGCGCGGCCTGCGCGATCACTTCAGGATCGAACGGGTCGAGGAACACATCGAGCTGCGCCTGATAGAGGTCTTTCTCGTCGGCCACGCTGGCGGCCTGTTCGATGCGATCGGCGTCGTAGAGCAGCACGCCCAGATAGCGGATGCGGCCCACACAGGTTTCCGAGCACACCGTGGGCTGCCCCGCCTCGATACGCGGATAGCAGAAGATGCACTTCTCGGCCTTGCCGCTACGCCAGTTGAAATAAATCTTCTTGTACGGGCAGCCCGAGACGCACATGCGCCAGCCGCGGCACTTGTCCTGGTCGATGAGCACGATACCGTCTTCCTCGCGCTTGTAGATCGAGCCGGACGGACACGAGGCCACGCAGGCCGGATTGAGGCAGTGCTCGCACAGGCGCGGCAGATACATCATGAAGGTGTTTTCGAACTGGCCGTAGATGTCCTTCTGCACGTTTTCGAAGTTATAGTCCTTCGAGCGCTTCTCGAACTCGCCGCCCAGAATCTCTTCCCAGTTCGGCCCCCATTCGATCTTCTCCATGCGCTCGCCGCTCACGAGCGAGCGCGGCCGCGCAACGGGCATCGCTTTCGTGTTGCCCGCTTCCTGCAGATGCGCGTAATCGAAGGTGAAGGGCTCGTAGTAGTCGTCGATCTCGGGCAGATGCGGGTTGGCGAAGATCTTCGCGAGCAGTCGCCACTTGCTGCCCTGGCGCGGCTCGATCTTGCCGTCGGCCTTGCGCACCCAGCCGCCGCGCCAGCGCTCCTGGTTCTCCCATTCCTTCGGATAGCCGATGCCGGGCTTCGTCTCGACATTGTTGAACCACGCGTACTCCATGCCCTCGCGGCTCGTCCAGACGTTCTTGCAGGTGACCGAGCACGTGTGGCAGCCGATGCACTTGTCGAGGTTCAACACCATGGCAATCTGTGCGCGCACCTTCATGACGCTTCTCCTTCGCGGACGGCCGCGTTGACGGCGGGGGGCAGGGCGCCCACGGGCGTTTCTTCGCTGTCGAGCCAGTCGATGTTTTTCATCTTGCGCACGAGCAGGAACTCGTCGCGATTCGAGCCCACCGTGCCGTAGTAGTTGAAGCCGTAAGCAAGTTGGACATAGCCGCCGATCATGTGCGTGGGCTTGAGCGAGATGCGCGTGACCGAGTTGTGAATGCCGCCGCGCGTGCCCGTGATTTCCGAGCCCGGCGTATTCACGATCTTCTCCTGCGCGTGATACATCATCACCATGCCGCGCGGAATGCGCTGGCTCACCACGGCGCGCGCGCACAGCGCGCCGTTCGAGTTGAAGCACTCGATCCAGTCGTTGTCCGCCACGCCGATCTGCGCGGCATCCTGCTCCGAGATCCAGACGATCGGGCCGCCGCGCGAGAGCGTGAGCATGAGCAGATTGTCCGTGTAGGTGCTGTGAATGCCCCACTTCTGGTGCGGCGTGATGAAGTTGAGCGCGATCTCGGGATTGCCGTTCGAGCGCGTGCCTTCCATGTGCGCGTAGCTGCCGGTGTCGATGGGCGGCTTGTAGACGCACAGCGCTTCGCCGAACGCGCGCATCCATTCGTGGTCCTGATAAAGCTGCTGTCTGCCGCTCAGCGTGCGCCACGGAATCAGCTCGTGCACGTTGGTGTAGCCCGCGTTGTACGAGACGTGCTCGGATTCGATGCCGCTCCACGTAGGCGACGAAATGATCTTGCGCGGCTGGGCCTGGATATCGCGGAAGCGGATCTTTTCGTCGGCGCGCGCTTCGGCCAGATGCTCGTGCCCGATGCCGGTGATCTTGCCGAGCGCCTCCCACGCCTTCACCGCGACTTCGCCGTTGGTCTCGGGCGCGAGCGAGAGGATCGTTTCGGCCGCGTCGAGCGCGGTCTCGATGCGCGGGCGGCCCGCGGCGTCGCCGAAGCGGGGCTCGTTCGCATGACGGTAGTTGAGGGCGCCAAGCTCGTTCACCTCGTGCTCGGTGTTCCAGCTAATGCCCTTGCCGCCGTTGCCGAGCTTGTCCATCAGCGGTCCGAGCGAGGTGAAGCGATGGTATGTCTCGGGGTAGTTGCGCTCGAGCACGGCCACCGCCGGCATGGTCTTGCCCGGCACCGGCTCGCACTCGCCGCGCTTCCAGTCGGCCACGCCGAAGGGCTGCGCGAGCTCGCCCGGCGCGTCGTGCGCGATGGGCGAGAGCACCACGTCGCGTTCGCGGCCCAGGTGCCCCACGGCGAGCTCCGAGAAGCGCTTCGCGATGCCCTTGAAGATCTCCCAGTCGCTCTTCGCCTGCCACGCGGGGTCCACGGCGGCGGAGAGCGGGTGAATGAACGGATGCATGTCGGACGTGTTCATGTCGTCCTTCTCGTACCACGTGGCCGTGGGCAGCACGACGTCCGAGTACATGCAGGTGGTGGACATGCGGAAGTCCAGCGTGCAGAGCAGGTCGAGCTTGCCGCGCGGCGCTTGCTCGTGCCAGACGACTTCCTCGGGGCGCGGCGCACCGTGCTTCGCGACTTCCTCGCCCTGCACACCGTTAGTGGTGCCGAGCAAATGCTTGAGAAAATACTCGTGGCCCTTGCCCGACGAGCCGAGCAGGTTCGAGCGCCACACGAACAGGTTGCGGGGGAAGACGGCAGGATTGTCGGGGTCCTCGCAGGCGAGCTTGAGGCTGCCGTCCTTGAGCTTGTCCGCCACTGTCGCGCCCGCCTGTGCGGCTTCGCCGAGCGCGCGCCCGAGTTCGAGCGGGTTGCACGCGAGCTGTGGCGCCGAGGGCAGCCAGCCCATGCGCTCGGCGCGCACGTTGTAGTCGATGGGCGTGCCGTGATACGCCGACTTGTCCGCGAGCGGCGAGAGCAGGTCGGTGGGGTTCATCGGGTCGTAGCGCCACTGGTCGGTGTGCGCATAGAAGAACGAGGTCGCGTTCATCTGGCGCGGCGGACGGCTCCAGTCGAGCGCGAACGCGAGCGCAGTCCAGCCCGTTTGCGGGCGCAGCTTCTCCTGGCCCACGTAATGCGACCAGCCGCCGCCCGACTGGCCCACGCACCCGCACATCACCAGCATGTTGATGATGGCGCGGTACGCCATGTCCATGTGATACCAGTGATTGATGCCCGCGCCGATGATGACCATCGACTTGCCCTGGGTCTTGTCCGCGTTCTCCGCGAACTGGCGCGCGACGTTGATCACGTCCGCGCGCTTGACGCCCGTGATCGCTTCCTGCCAGGCGGGCGTGTAGGGCACGTCGTCGTCGTAGCTTTGCGCGACGTCCTTGCCGCCGAGGCCCTGATCGAGCCCGTAGTTCGCGATGAACAGATCGTAGACGGTGGCCACGAGCCGCTCGCCATCGCGCGTGGCCACGCGGCGCACGCCGATGCGGCGGCTCAGCACCGACTGGTGATCGGTGTGCGCGTAGTGCGCATGCGCGACGTTGCCGAAGTACGGGAACGCCACGTCGACCACCTGGTCGTGGCCCGCGACGAGCGAGAGCGCCGGCGTGAGCGGCGCGCCCTGCGCGCTTTCCTCGCGCAGATTCCATTTGCCGAGATCGCCGCCTTCCTGCTGGCCCCAGCGAAAGCCCGCCGAACCCGCGGGCACCGCGAAGGCGCCATTCGCGGAGTCGATCACGACGGTCTTCCAGTCGGGGTTGTTGGCCTGGCCGAGAGCGTCGGCGAAATCGGAGGCGCGCAAATAGCGCTCGGGCACGTACTGGCCGTCGCGCTCGGCGAGCGTGACGAGGCACGACATGTCGGTGTAGCGGCGGCAGTAATCGGCGAAATACGCGCTCTTGCCCGCGAGATGGTATTCCTTGAGGATCACGTGGCCCATCGCGAGCGCGAGCGCGGCGTCGGTGCCCTGCTTGGGATGCAGCCAGATGTCGCCGAACTTCGCGCCTTCGGCGTAATCGGGAAAGATCGACACGATCTTCGTGCCGCGGTAGCGCGCCTCCACCATGAAGTGCGCGTCGGGCGTGCGCGTTTGCGGCACGTTCGAGCCCCACAGCATGATGAACGTGGAGTTGTACCAGTCGGCCGACTCCGGCACGTCGGTCTGCTCGCCCCACGTTTGCGGCGAGGCGGGCGGCAGGTCGCAATACCAGTCGTAGAACGAGAGGCACACGCCGCCGATCAGCGAGAGATAGCGCGAGCCCGCCGCATACGAGACCATCGACATCGCAGGAATGGGCGAGAAGCCGATCACGCGGTCAGGGCCGTGGCGCTTGACCGTATGCACGTTGGCCGCCGCGACGATCTCGGTCACCTCGCTCCAGTCGGCGCGCACGAAGCCCCCGAGGCCGCGCCGCGACTGGTAGCTCTTGCGCGCCTCGTCGTCGTCGACGATCGCGGCCCACGCGTCCACGGGCGAGAGCGTGCGGCGCTTCTCGCGCCACAGCTTCACGAGCGCGCTGCGCACGAGCGGATACTTGAGGCGGTTCGCGCTATAGAGATACCACGAGTACGACGCGCCGCGCGAGCAGCCGCGCGGCTCGTGATTGGGCATGTCGGGGCGCGTGCGCGGGTAGTCGGTCTGCTGCGTCTCCCACGCGACAATGCCGCCCTTCACATAGATCTTCCATGAGCACGAGCCCGTGCAATTCACGCCATGCGTGGAGCGTACGATTTTGTCGTGCGCCCAGCGCGTGCGGTAGGCGTCCTCCCATTTGCGGTCTTCGTCTGTAACGGCGCCGTGGCCGTCCGCGAATTGTGGCCTGGCCGTAGTGAAGTAACGCAGACGATCCAGAAAATGACTCATGGCATCTCCAGACTGCTGTTTGGGGGACAGGATTGATTTAAGAAGATGAATGTGAAGAAGTAAAGCTGATGCAACAAATAAATTCAGCGGCCTATGTTTTTCTTTCCGCTCGGCTCGTGCAATGCAATCTGGATAATCGCTAATTCCTCGATTTCATGGTGTTTGAAGAGGAGTTCGCCTGTCTTTTGGCGGGCCGGATTGAGATGTTATTAATCGTTTTCGTTGTATTTATATGGGAATATCGGTGCGACAATTCCGTGATGCGGTATTCATCGACGAATTCAATGTATTCCGGCGGAAATAAAATTCGCCATGAATCGGTTAATCAAATATTTTCGTGGTTCTAAATAATTCGATGAGTCTGTGAATGGAGCTTCGTTCATTTTCTGGATCGAAGCGTAAATGCCGTATCAAGCACATCAAATTAATTGTGCGCGCAACGTTCTGGCGGTTTGCTCGTCGGCGGGAAAGAATGCTTCGATCGCGAGTTCGGACAGCGTGATGTCGACGGGCGTGCCGAACACGGTCGTCGTGCTGTAGAACGACAGCTCGCCGAGCGCCGTGCGTATGCGCAGCGGCACCGCGATGGCATGCTGGAGCGGTTCCGCGGCGGCGGGCTGGGCATGTTGCGGTGCGGGACAGGCGGCCAGCTCGTTGTGGAGCGCGACGAGGGCGGGATCGGCGCTCGCCTCGATCTGCCGCTGCAGGCGCGCGAGCAGATGCGCGCGCCAGGCGTGCCAGTTGACGATGCGCGGCGCCATGCCTTCGGGATGCAGCGAAAGGCGCAGCGCATTCACGGGTGCGGCCAGCAGCGCGGGCGAGGCCTCGCCGACGAGCGGCGCGAGCGACGCGTTGGCGGCCACGATGTTCCAGTGCCGGTCGACGGCGAGCGCCGGGTAGGGCTCGTGGCCGCGCAGCACGAGTTCGACCGCTTCACGCGCCGCCGCGAGCTGCGGGTCGTCGAGCGTGCGCTCCCGGTAGAGCGGCGCATAGCCGGCCGCGACGAGCAGCGCATTGCGCTCGCGCAGCGGCACGTCGAGGCGCTCGGCGAGGTGCATGACCATCTCGCGGCTCGGCAGCGAGCGGCCCGACTCCACGAAGCTCAGGTGCCGCGTGGAAATGTCCGCCTCGGTCGCGAGCAGGAGCTGGCTCATGCGGCGGCGCAGGCGCCACTCGCGCAGCAATTCGCCGACGCTGCGGCGGGCCGCGCCGGGGCCCGGCTGCGCGGTGGGGGGAACGGCGAAGGCGTGAGCGAGCGTGTTCATGGCACCGATTCTAGCGAAATGGCGCGTTCGATCGATTACCCGCGAGGTAATGGATTCGCGCCTGCAGGGCGCAAAGGCCAGCGGGCGGGCCGCGTCGGGCAGGGTGCGCCGTCATAAGTAATCCGCGCGAAAAAAATTCCGCGACGTTCTCGCAGACCGCTTATCGATGTCCGCGCGTTTCGCCTAGAATTCATATCTCACAATTTGTTCGATGGTATGGCGAGCGTCGCGTGGGTTGGGACCAGGTCCCGTCGACAGGAGATGGCCATGAGGGAAACGGTGGCTGCTTATTTGCTGGGTCCGGCTGTGATGCTGCTGGTGTGCGCGGCCATGTGGGCCGTATCGCGCCGTAGCCGGGGCGTGCTCGAAGAGCGCGTGACCCGATGGCTCGACGCGCACCGCGGACACGGCATGCGTCACAAGCATTGAGCGTGCCAGCAAGTCGATCTCCGAAATCAGCCGCGTGCGGGTAAACGCGGGTCACCCGCCCGGTAGAGGCGTTCCCCGGCGCCAAACAGATGGCAGTCCGAATTAATTTTCGCGGCTGTTGCTCCGGGCTGTCGTGAGCGCGGGTGGGCGTGGACTCAAGCCAGCAGCCGCGACCCCGCCGACCGCCACGTCGTGTAGTTCATTAGGTCGGGAACTGTAGGACAGTACCGGTGTCACTGCCATATTGCATACCGGAGCCCTTCATGACCCGTCCCGCTGATTCCCTGATCATCTTCATCGCCCGTATTGCGCTCGCAATTCTGTTTTTGTGGGGCGGCGCCATGAAGCTTTTGGGGTATGCGGGGTTCATCGCCTATCTGCACGCGCACGGCGTGCCCTATGCGAAATTCATGGCGCCCGTCGCCACGGCGGTGGAACTGCTCGGCGGCCTCGCGATCGTGTTCGGCGTGCGCACGCGCTTCGTGGCCTTCGGGCTGGCTATCTACGCCATCGTCACGGCCGTTCTCGGGCACGATTTCTGGAACGTCACCGAGGCCGCGCTGCAGCAGGACGCGGTCGTGCATTTCTGGAAGAACATCGCGATCGCCGGCGGATTCCTGCTGCTCACGGTAACGGGCGCGGGACGTGCTTCCATTGATGGATTGCGTGCGCCGCGCGGTGGCCTGCGGGGCTGAACGGGCGCGCTGTGTTTCGCGCCGTGCATTGGGTCGAGCACCGGGTTGCGCGGCCCTGGCCACAGGCGCAGCACCTCGACAACGAATAAGATCCACTGAGAAACCTGGGAGCCGGCTGTGATAAAGAACTTCGATTTCAACGTGGGCGGCAAGGACGGGCAATTCTGCGCGAGCCTTGCCGAAGACGGCACGCGGCGCGTGCTGATCAGTGCCGCCGATACGGCGAAGACACTGGTGATCCTCGACGCCTCGGGACTCATCGGCACGCTCAAGGCCGAACTCGAGGAGCCGGACCGGCTGATCGAGCATGCCATACACAAGGCGCAGACCGAAGGATTGATCGAACGTGCGCTGAGCACCGGCGCGATCCAGGAAACGTCGCTTTAGCCGCGGCGCGCGTCCGCCGGACGCTTCTTGCCCCGGAGCCCGGGCAAGGGCCCGGTGGGCGCTCCCGTTTCCGCGTGTCATTGCCGGAGCCGGGTCGAGGCGCTGAGTCTTTCACGCCTCATTCATACGCGCGCTTGCCCCTGCGCGGCTCCTTCATGCGCTTCACGTCGGCAGCGGCCTGGGCCGGATGCGCCGCGTCCGCGCGCATATTCCAGGCAAGGCAGGCGGCGATCAGCAGAAGCGCCGCCGAGATCGCCGTATCCGCATGCAGGCCGCTCACGACCTGGGCCGCCGTCCCGTTGCCCGTGAGCGCGCCGAACGCCGCCACGCCCACCGCGCCGCCCGCCTGGCGCGCCGTGTTGAGCAGCGCCGAAGCCGTGCCCGCGCGCGCCGGCTCCACCGACGCGAGCACGGTCGTGGTCATGGCCGGCACCGCGAGCCCCATGCCGCTGGGAATCAGCAAAAATGCCGCGAGCAGGCCGACGAGCGGCGTGTTCGCATCGACGGGAATCAGCAGCGCATAGCCGAGCCCCGCCACGAGCGCGCCGCCGATCATCGGCAAGCGCGTGCCGTAGCGGGCGACCACGTGGCCGCTCGCGATATTGGAGAGCAGGAAGCCGCCCGTGAGCGGGATGAAGGTGAGCCCCGCCTGCAACGGCGACTGGCCGCGCGCGTGCTGCAGGAACAGCGCGAGCACGAACACGGTGCCGTAATAAGTCAGATTCACACAGATGCCGAACAGCACGGCCGCGCTGAAAGTGCGGTTGCGCAGCATGGCGAGCGGCAGCATGGGGGCGTCGATGCGCGCCTCGAGCGCGACGAACGCCGCGCCCGCGGCGAGCGCCAGCACGAAGCCGCCCCAGACGGCCCAGTGGGCGAAGCCGAGCGGGCGCCACTCGATCACGGCGCCTGTGAACGCCGTGAGCGCGACGATGGCGAGTAGCTGGCCGCGCACGTCGAGGCTGCGCGGGCGTTGCGCGGGCGCTTCGGCGGCGGCGCTTGTAGCCCGATTCGTGTCCCGATTCGCCGATGCGCTGCCCTCGCGGTTCGACGCGGGAATCCACATCAGCGTGGCGGCGAGGCCCGCCGCGCACAGCGGCAGATTGACGAGGAAGATGCTGCGCCAGCCGAACGCGGCGATCAGCAAGCCCCCGGCAATCGGCCCGGCGGCGATGGAGATGGCGCCGGCGGCCGTCCAGAATCCCACGGCGCGAGCGCGCAGCGTGCGCTCGTGGCGGCAGGCCTCGTTGAGCAGCGCGAGCGAATTGGGCAGCATGGCGGCGGCGCCCGCGCCCTGCAGCGCCCGGGCGGCGATCAGCAAGGCCGGATTGGCCGCGAGCCCGCAGGCCAGCGAGGCGAGCGCGAACACCACGAGGCCGGCCACGTACATGCGGCGCGCGCCGTAGCGGTCGCCGAGCACGCCGCCCGAGAGCATCAGCACGGCGAAGGCGAGCGTATAGGCGTCGACGATCCATTGCAGCCGGGCGACGTTCGCGTGCAGATCGGCGGCGATGCGCGCCAGCGCGATATTGACGATGGTGACGTCGAGCTGTGTCACGACGAAGCCCACGCTCACGGTCGCCACGACGCGCGCGAGCGCGGGCGTGAAGCGCACGGGCTGGCCGGGCTGGCCGGGCTGCGGAGGGTGCGCGGAGGGCTCAGGGGTAAGGGGCGTATTCATGCGAACTATCTTAGGACGCGGGCCCGCTTCGACGTTTCAGCGCGGCGTGAAAGATCGAAGCATGGGGGCGCGCCATCGCCCTGGTGCCGTGACTGTCAGCCGCGCCCGCCGGTGTCGCAGGAATTGTCCCTGCCTCGTCGCAATTAAGAGTCCTCTTATGGGCGGCCTTTGCACATCTCCACAGAATTGCACCCGCTTTGTTCGGTTCGTATTCGTATTGGTTAAGGGGTCAAGGGAGGTCTCTATGCGTATCGCGATTCTTCAGCGTGACGCCGCGCAGCGCGGGTTGATCGAGCGCACGCTCGCACAGTGCGGGCACGCGTGCATGCCATTCAGCGACGGCATCACGCTCGCCAAGGCGCTGGCCGCGTCCACCGTCGACATGCTCGTGCTCGACTGGCAGGGCTCGCGGCTCTCGGGCACGGAACTGCTGAAGACGGTGCGTGCCGTGAACGGCAACCAGATTCCGGTGCTGTTTGCCTCCGAGGATGACTCGGACGAGAGCGTGGTGCGCGCGTTCTCGGTGGGCGCGGACGATTACGTGAGCCTGCCGGTGTGTCCGTCGGTGCTGCGCGCGCGCGTCAATGCGCTGCTGCGGCGCGCCTTCCCCGATCGTTACGACAATACGGCGCTCGAAGCCGGCCCGTATCACTTCGACATGCGCCGCCAAAGCGTCACTGTGCACGGCAAGGCCGTCGAACTCTCGGGTACGCAGTATCGGCTCGCCTCGCTGTTTTTCGCGAACGTCGGGCGCGTGCTCTCGCGCGACCATATCTACGCCATGGTGTGGGGCCGCGAGCTGCACACGCTCACGCGCACCATCGACAGTCACGTCTCGCGCCTGCGCGTGCTGCTGGAAATCGAAGCGCACAACGGCTTTCGCCTTCAGCCCGTCTACAAGAGCGGCTACCGGCTGTTGCGCTTGCAGGACGAGTCGATGCCTTTCGAGCGCGAGGCGGCTTGACGCTGCGTCATCCTTTCAGACGGAAATAAAAAAATGGCGGCACGCGTGGCGTGCCGCCATTTGCATTTTCAGGCTCCCCGCGCGGGCGCTTGCGAGGATTGCGCGGCGCCCGGGCGCCACGCGCCCGCCCGCGGGTATCAGCGTGCGAGACCGAGTCCCTGCAGCACCGCGTTGCCTTCCGGCGTCAGGCGGATCTGCGTCGCGCCCGCGGTGGCGTCGCCGGGCACCTGCTCGACGAGGCCCGCTTCCTGGAGCGTGGTGACCTCGGGTTTGGCGTGGGCGTCGATGGGTGCATGCAGCAGCAACAGCAGCGTGGCGAGCTCGTGATGGCTCAGCAGGCGGCGCAGCATCGTGCGCTTTGCGGGCCTGGCGGGTTGCGCCGGCGAGGCTGCCGAAGTCGCTCCCTGAGTTGCCGCCTGAGTTGCTGCCTGCTGCTTCGATCCTGTCCAGTTCACGACTACCTCCTGCAGCGTTTCTTCCGGGTGACGCGATGATGCGGACGAAGACTTAAGCGATTCTTAAAACCCGCCGCGAAAATGTGTCGCCGTACTACACGGCGCGGCCTTCCGTAATCGTTTGTAAGCGGCCTTGCGCCGATAAGGGGGGCGCTGCGCAAACGGACGCGGGAAAGCAGGGACCTCAGGGCGCGCAGGTCTTGCTCGCGCCTTCGATCCACAGATTGGCGGCGTGACGCTTGCCGGCGTAGAAGCGATAGGTGGTCGTGCCGTTGTCGGCGCGGATCTTGATGACGTTGGAGTCGCCGAAGTCGAGCATTTCGCCTTGCGGCAGCGCGGTCGTCTGGAAGCTCGCGCCGTGCTGGCTGGCTTCCGCCGTCAGGCACGAGACAACCTCCTGAACCGAACGGCTGGTCGTGGAATCGATAACGGGCTGGCCGGAATCCGGGTTGCTCTGGAACCAGGCGCAGGCGCCAAGGCTGAGCGAAAGGGCGAGGGGTACAGCAAGCTTCTTCATATTTCTCCTTCGTGCGGTCGCACGCGGCAAGGAACAGAAGATTATAGCGGCAGCATGTCGCATGCCGGCGTCGCGCGACATGCGCTGGCGGCCCGCCATCAGCGCGACATACGGGCCGCATACAGTGGAAACACGAGTAGCAATGTGAGCAAAAGTGTGCGGATCGGTGCGGCGCCGCACACACGGGGCGGGCACGGGTGTTGCGGGCATGCGACTGGTGCTGCTGTGGTGCGACACTGCTACACACGAATCAACCAGGCGAGATAGACTATCTCAGAGGTGTACTCCGCGATCTGACGCGACGTCAGGGAGAATAACCATGAGCCGCCCGTCGGTCCGTTTTCCTCTTCCTGCCACCCATGCCAGTTCAATCTGGCGGTGGATCAAGTGGGGTTTGCTCGTCGCGATCCTGGCGGCCATCGCCATCGTGGTGCGCATCGTCCAGATCGAAATCGACACCTCGCGGCTGCAGGCGCGCTACCTCTCCGAGCTCACGCGCGACATCGGCTTCGCGGTCGAGCCCGGACCGAGCAACAGCATCCGCTTTCCCACCACGAACGGCCCCTACGACGTGCGGCTTGGCTACGCCGAGCTGCCTGCGTTCACCGGGCGGCTGGAAAAGCGCGGCTTCACCGTCGCCGCGCAGGCGCGCGATTCGGCGCGCATGCTCTCGCTCGCCGATGAGGGGCTTTTCCTGCCCTACGAAGAGAAGGACCAGGCCGGCATCGTGCTGCGCGATGCCGATGGCGCGACCCTGTTCCACACGCGCTATCCGCAGCGCGCCTACGAAAACTTCGATGCCGTGCCGCCGCTCGTGCGCGATTCGCTGCTCTTCATCGAAGACAAATACCTGCTCGCCGCCGACCAGCCGAACCGCAATCCGGCCATCGACTGGGGCCGCTTTTCGCGCGCACTCGTCGACCAGGGCGCGCGGCTCGTGAACAAGCATCAGCACACGCCGGGCGGCAGCACGCTTGCCACGCAGATCGAGAAGTTCCGCCACTCCGCGGGCGGGCGCACCGCCACGCCGCCGGAGAAGCTGCGCCAGATCGCTTCGGCCTCGGTGCGCGCCTACCTCGACGGCCCGCAGACGATGCCCGCGCGCCAGCAGATTCTGGTGCACTACCTGAATTCCGTGCCGCTCTCGGCGAAGGCGGGCGTGGGCGAAGTCAACGGTATCGGCGACGGTCTCGCGGCCTGGTACGGACGCGACTTCCGCGACGTCAACCGCATCCTGAGCGAGCCCGTTTCGAGCACGACGCTCGACGAGCAGGCGCTCGCGTTCCGCCAGGTGCTTTCGCTCTTGATCGCGCAGCGCGCGCCCTCGTATTTCCTGCAGAAGAACAACGACGCGCTCGCGAAGCTCACGGATAGCTATCTGCGCTTGCTCGGCAGCGGCGGCGTGATTTCGCCCGCGCTGCGCGACGCGGCGCTCGCGACGCAGCTCACGCTCGACCGCTCGAAGCCCGCGCCGCGCGCGGCGGTCTCCTACGTCGAGCGCAAGGCCGTGCTCACGATGCGCACGCAACTGATGCAGGCGCTGGGCCTCAAGACGCTCTACGACGTCGACCGCCTCGATCTCTCGGCCACCTCCACGCTCGACGACTCCGTGCAGCAGGCCGTGAGCGACCGGCTCGCCGATGCCGCGACCAAGGACGGCGCGCGCGCAGCGGGGCTCGTGGGCTTCGAGATGCTCAAGCCCGCCGACGATCCCTCGAAGATCGCCTACAGCTTCACGCTGTTCGAGCGGCGCGGCGGCGAGAATCTCGTGCGCGTGCAGACCGATAGCGTGAACGAGCCGTTCGACATCAATTCCGGCGCGCGCCTGAATCTCGGCTCGACGGCGAAGCTGCGCACGATCATCACGTATCTGCAGATCGTGAGCGCGCTGCATGCGAAGTACGCCGACGAAGATGCGAAGACGCTGCGCGCGATGATTCCGCAAGTCGATCCGAGCGATGCGCTCACGCGCTGGGCGCTCGACTATCTCTCGAAGACGCCCGACCGTTCGCTCTCCGCGATGCTCGAAGCGGCCGTGCAGCGCAAGTATTCGGCGAATCCGGGCGAGACCTTCTATACGGGCGGCGGCGCGCAGACCTTCAATAACTTCGAGTCGAGCGACAACGCGCAGATCCTCACCGTGCAGCGTGCATTCCAGCATTCGGTGAATCTCGTGTTTGTGCGGCTCATGCGCGACATCGTCCACTACGAGATGATCCAGGTTTCGGGGCCGCCCTCGACCTACCTCGACGATCCGGCCGTGCGCAATCATTACCTCACGCAGTTCGCCGACGGCGAGAGCCAGGTCTACATGAAGCGCTTCTACACGCGCTATGCGGGCAAGAGCAACGACGAGGCGCTGCAGATTCTGCTGCAGCACACACGCAAGGGCCCGGCGCGGATTGCGACGGTGCTGCGCAGCGTGAACCCCAACGGCGACCAGGCGTGGTTCAACGCATTGATGCGCGCGCAACTAAAGAATACAAAGTTCCAGTGGCTCGACGACGAAGACCTCGCCAACTATTACAACAAGTACGCGATCGACAAGTTCAACCTCAACGATCGCGGCTATATCGCGGGCATCCATCCGCTCGAGCTGTGGCTGCTGAACTATCTGCGCGCGCATCCCGATGCGACGCTCGCCCAGGTCCAGGCGCAAAGCCGCGACGTGCGCCTCTATACCTACAAGTGGCTCTTCAAGACGCGCTACTACGCCACGCAGAATAGGCGCATCCGTCGCATGATCGAGATGAAGGCGTATGCCGAGATCGGCAAGTCGTGGCGCGCGCTCGGCTATCCGTTCGACAACATCACGCCTTCGTATGGCGCGGCGATTGGCGCGTCGGGCGACCGGCCTTCGGCGCTCGCGTATCTGATCGGCCTCGTCTCCAACAACGGCGACAAGCTGCCGACGCATAGCTTCGAGTCGCTCGACTTTGCGCGCGGCACGCCGTACGAGACGCGCTTCGTGCACGCGAGCGTGCCGCCGCAGCCGCTCGTCTCGCCCGAGATCGCCCAGGTGGTGCGCGAGTCGCTGAACATGGTGGTGCAAGGCGGCACGGCCAAGCGGCTCGCCGACGGCATGACGCTCCCCGACGGCAAGACGCTGCAGGTCTACGGCAAGACCGGCACGGGCGATCAGCGCTTCAACGTGTATGCGCCGGGCGCGCGGCTCATCGAATCGCGCAAGGTGAACCGCACCGCGACGTTCGTGTTCGTCATCGGCAACCGCTTTTACGGTACGCTTACCGCCTTTGTGCATGAGCCGTACGCGGCCCGCTATACGTTCACGAGCGCGCTCTCGGTGCAGTTGCTGAAGTCGCTTGCGCCGGTGCTGCAACCGCTGCTGGAGGACAAGGACGCGCCCGATGGCAAGCTGAAGGCCGGCACCGACTCGCAGGAGATGACGCTGATCGATCAGCAAACCGGCGCCGTGCAGCATGTGAGCTTGCCGCTCGCTCAATTGCGCACGGCGGCTGGCTGGTCCAGCACGGCGCCGGGATTTTATTCGGATGCCGAATCAATTCAGGCGAAAACGCATGTGAAATGACGTCATAGCTTCGTGGGTTTTGCTGGATCGATCGAAACGCGCCCGGAATGGGCGCGTTTCTTTTGATGGACGGCTCAAGCGCTCGCGCAGGCGAGCGTGAGAAGCGGCGCGATCCGTCGATCAGTACGCGCCGGGCGGCGGCGGGGGCGGCGATCCGGGCGGCGGAGGCGGCAGATAGCGCGGCTGAGTCTGATAGTACGGCTGCTGCGTCTGCATGCGGCCCGCGACAGGAATGCGGTTGCCGTTGGCGTACATGCACTGGAGGTACGCATAGTCGTAGCGGCGCTGGACGTCGTAAGCCGAGCCTTGCGCGTTGCCCATGCCGACGGCGCTGCCCGCGAGCAGGCCGGCGCCCGCGCCGATGGCCGCGCCGCTGCCGCCGCCGAACGCCGCGCCCGCGGCGGCGCCGAGCGCCGTGCCGACCACTGCGCTCCCCACGGCGGTATTGCTCACGGCCTGGTTGGTGGCGCCGCCGCCCACCTGCTGGAAGGCGAACTGGCGACAGTTGTAGTCGTCGTTGCGGAACTGGTCGAAGCTCTTGCCGCTGCCCGGCAAGGCCATCACGCTCGGCCCGGTCGGGACCACGGCGCATGCGCTCAGAAGGCCCGCCGTGGCGAGCAGCGCGAAATAGGTGGATTTCATGATTAACTCGATCGATGTCGTCAGGTCAGCTCAGTTCGAAGGCGCCGGTTGGGCCGGCACGGCGCGCCAGCCCGACGAGCATTGCTTCACATACGGGTAGTAGGTTTTCGACGCGTCGCAGTAGTACCACGTGTCGGCGTTCTGGCCGTCGTCCGCGCCGGGCCCTTGAGCCTGAGCTTGGGGTTGAGCCTGCGGCTGGCCCTGCTCGACGTAGTCGGGCGCCTGCGGAGGCGGCGCGACGACCACGGGAGCCGGCGCATAGTAGTAGGGCACCGGGGCGACCGGGTAGTAATAAGGCACGCCGCCGCTGATGAAGACGCCCACATGCGCCGCCTGCGCCGCGCCGCTGGCGCAGGCCAGGGCGGCCACGGCAGCCCCGCAAATCCATTTCGACCTTCTCACACCGATCTCCAGAACGGAATTGAATCGGACGCGCGCGCCGGTCCGGCCTTGCACGTCCATACATCCTGCAACGCTATGACATTGCGACGTTCAATGCAATTACGCGAACGCCACTGTTTTTTCGAGTTGTTACAACGAGGCGGAAAAACGCGGTCTTGTAATACTTGGACATCGATGGGTGGACCGAATTTCGCGTCGATGCAATAGACGCCGATCAAGTTTCGCGCTTTTCCCTCGGTTGCAGGGCGCGCCATGCGGCTGCCTTCACGCGCCTGGACACCTTCGATGCCGATGAGCGCAGGCTTTCAGGGTGTAAGGTATTGACGCCGCGAAGAGACGCTAAGAACTCGAATAGTCATTTCGACTGGCCGATCGGGATGCGCGTCCCTCGACCCACTTAGACTCCTCGGGCGCTCCGTGCAAGGCGCGGAGCATCGGTTGCACGTCATCGATTTAGTAAGGACTACAATATGAAGGGGATTCTGACAATAAGCGCGGCGGCCGCCATCGGGCTCGCCGCTGCGCCCACGTGGGCCGCGTTGGGCGGCGCGCCCGCATTTCCGGAGGCCCAGCGCGTGCCCGGCTCGCGCCTGATGGCCGCGGCAAATGCCGCTGCGGCGCCATGGACCGTCACGACGGCCACGCTCGATAACGGCACGGTGATCCACGAATATCTCGACTCCGGCGGCACCGTGTTCGCCGTTTCGTGGCGCGGGCCGCGTGTCGGCTCGCTCGATACGCTGCTGGGCGGCTACTTTCCCGCGTGGCAAAAGGGGCTCGCGGCGGCGCAGGCCGCGCGCGGTGGCGGCTATGGACCGGTTGCCGTGCGTCAGAGCGATCTCGTCGTGGAAACGGGCGGCCATATGGGCGCCTTGACGGGCCGCGCGTGGTTGCCGAAGGCGCTGCCGCAAGGCATTAGCGCCGATCAGATTCAATAAGCGGGGAACGCGCGATGAACAAGATCATCATGGTTTGCGCGCTCAGCGCGAGTGTGCTGCTGTCGGCTTGCGGTGGCGGGGGTGACGGCGATTCGGCCAACAACGCGGCGGTGTCGAACGGCGGTGCTTCGGGTGCTTCGGCTGCTTCGGGGGCGTCGGCCGCGACGAGCGGCGGCGCGTCGGGCGGAGCGAATAGCGGGGGTTCGGGTTCTGGTGCGTCCGGGTCGGGTACTTCTGGCTCGGGTGCCTCCGGTTCAGGTGCGTCTGGCTCAGGCACTTCGGGCTCGGGCACTTCCGGTTCGGGCACTTCCGGTTCGGGCACCTCCGGTTCGGGCACCTCCGGTTCGGGCACCTCCGGTTCGGGCACCTCCGGTTCGGGCAGCTCGGGCTCTGGCACCTCGGGCTCAGGCACCTCCGGTTCAGGCACCTCCGGCTCTGGCACATCGGACTCCGGTTCCGGCAACTCCGGTTCGGGCGGCGGCTCCGCCGCCGACATCGGCAATACGATTCCGGTACTTGTCTCCTCGGCAAGCGTCGTGCGCAACTTTCCGCTCGTGAGCGTCACGGTTTGCCAGCCCGGCAGCGGCGCACAGGCGAGCTGCTCGACGATCGACAATGTCTTGCTCGACACCGGCTCGTTCGGCCTGCGCCTCTACGCTTCGGCGATTCCCGCCTCGACGCTCGCCGCGCTGCCCGTGCAGACCGATCCCGCCAGCGGCAAGAGCGTGGCGGCCTGTGCCGCATTCGGCTCGGGCTACACGTGGGGAAGCCTGCGCACCGCGGACGTGAAGCTCGCGCGCGAGGTCGCCGCCGGCCTGCCGATCCAGGTCATCGCCGACCCCGCGATCGCCTCGCAGGCGCCCGCCTCGTGCGTGTGGAATACGGCGCTCACGAGCCCCGCGGTGCTGGGCGCGAATGGCATCCTCGGCGTCGGTGTCGCGCGCTACGACTGCGGCACCGCGTGTGCGGGCAGCACGCCGCGCGCGGGCTACTACTACGCCGATAGCGGTCCGGCCACGCCCATTTCGATGCCGCTCGCCAATCAGGTCGCGAATCCGGTGGCGCTCTTCCCCATCGATAACAACGGCCTGATCGTCGACATGCCGGCGATTGCCGCGGACGGTGCGCCTACCGCGACCGGCACGGTCACGTTCGGCATCGGCACGCAGGCGAACAACCTGTTGGCCGGAGCGGGCGCCACTGTGCTCGCGACCGATCGCTGGGGCAATTTCAGCGGTAGCGTTGGCAATGGCAGCACGGTGCAGACGTTCATGGACTCGGGTTCGAACACGCTGAGTTTCGAGGACTGGTCGATCGTCCAGGATAGCGGCTTTTACGTGCCCGCCTCGCCGCTCAAGCGCACCGTCACGCTATCCGGTACGAACGGCGTGAATGCCACGACGAACGTCGTCATCGGCAATGCGGATGCGCTGTTCGCGTCGCTGAACTTCGCGTTCAGCAATCTCGGCACCTTCATCGCGCAGACCGTCGATCTGGGCCTGCCGTTTTTCTACGGCCGGCGCATCTATTACGGTCTCGAGGGGATGTCGTCGGGCGCGGGCGCGACGGGGCCCTATGTCGCCTACGTGCAGCGGTAGTTTTCCCCGCTCAATGCCATGAAAAGCGCGCCGCAACGGCGCGCTTTTTCTTTAATGCCATAACCGCGCAATATTCAAAGAGAAATAAAGAAAATTGCACGGGAAGGAAAAACCTTTCATTAAATTTTCATCATTTGCGCGCTTTAAAAGCTCATTCGTGAGCGGACGAAAAAGATCGCACCGGAACGCGAAAATGCCCCGTAAAGCAAACGTTTGCCTTAGAGAAAACCCCTGGTCAAGCCGCACCGTGCGAGCGCCGTTATTACGCAAGTAGGGAAGCCCATTCGTGGGCGACGGCGTCGGCACAGGAATGGGTGTTTCCCGATCGGTTTCGATGTAAAGGCAGACGTAATAAAAAACGTCAATAAAATCAATGAGAGAACGCCCGCGAACTGCGGGCGAGTCGCTGGATTGCGCCGCGAGGCACAGCCGCTGCAACAACAACGGGGGTAGAAAGATGGAACATGCGACGCCGGACCGGCAACTCGAACTGATCGAGCTGAGTGCAGTGAGCGCAGCACTGAACCGGGTGCAGGCCGTGATCGAATTCGATCTGCAGGGCACGGTCCTGCATGCGAACGACAATTTTCTGGCGGTGCTCGGCTATACGCTCGAAGAGGTGCGGGGCAAGCACCATCGAATGTTCTGTGATCCTGACTATGTGCGTAGCGACGCGTATCGCCAGTTCTGGGAGCGTCTTAGCCGCGGCGAGTTCGATCGCGGCGAATACCGTCGCATCGGGCGCGGCGGCCGCGAAATCTGGATCAACGCGTCCTATAACCCGGTGCTCGGTGCGGACGGCCGCCCTTGCAAGGTCATCAAGTTCGCCACCGACATCACCGAGGCCAAGCAGCAGCACGCCGACCACGAAGGCCGCCTGCGCGCGATCGACAAGGCCCAGGCCGTGGTCGAGTTCGACACGAACGGCATCGTGCTGCAGGCCAACCAGAATTTCCTCGATACGCTCGGCTACCGGCTCGACGAGATCCAGGGCAAGCATCACCGAATGTTTTGCGAAGACGCGCACGCGCAGAGCGCCGAATACCGCGAGTTCTGGGCCAAGCTCAACCGCGGTGAGTTCGACGCGGGCCGCTACAAACGCATCGGCAAGGGCGGCCGCGTCGTGTGGATTCAGGCCACCTATAACCCGATCTTCGACGTGAACGGCCGCCTCTACAAGGTCGTGAAGTTCGCGAACGACGTGAGCGCGCAGGTCGAGCTCGAAGAAAGCGTGAAGCGCCGCGCCGAGACCGATCAGCACAAGGTCGAGAAGCTGCTGGTCGTGGTGCGCAGCGCCGCGTCGGGCGATCTGACCGGTCACGTGGACGTGGCCGGCGACGAGCCCATCGACCAGCTCGCGGCCGGCATCAAGAGCATGATGAGCGATCTCTCCGGCGTGATCGGTAAGGTCGTGGAATCGGCGGGTACGTTCAAGGATTCGTCGAAGGACATTGCCGCGCGTGCGGATACGGTCGCGGGCGGCGCGCAGTTGCTCGGCGCAACCGTCGAGGAAATGAACGCGTCGATCGAGGAGCTCACGGCCTCGATCAACTCGATCGCCGACAATTCGCGCGGCGCCGATCAACTGGCCAAGGACACGCAGCAGGAAGCGGAACGCGGCGCGAAGGCAGTGACGCGTTCGATCGAAGCGATGGAGCTCATCAACCGCTCGTCCGAAGACATCGGCGAGATCATCAAGGTGATCGGCGAGATCGCGAGCCAGACCAATCTGCTCGCGTTCAATGCGGCGATCGAGGCGGCGCGCGCGGGCGAGCACGGGCTCGGCTTCTCGGTGGTCGCCGACGAAGTGCGCAAGCTCGCCGAGCGCTCCTCGCAGGCGACCAAGGAAATCTCCAAGCTCATCAACGAGTCGGTCAAGCGGGTCGCGCAGGGCAGCGAGATCTCGAAGCAGGCGGGCGAAGCGTTCGAGAAGATCGTGGCCGGCGTCGCGCGGACCACCCAGGCGATCTCCGAAATCTCGTGCGGCGCCGACGAGCAGCTCGTGGCCGCACGCGAAGTGAGCGCCGCGATCCAGCAGGTGGCCGAGGAAACCGAGAAGTCGGCCGGCGCTTGCGACACCATCGCGCGCGCGGCGGCATCGCTCAAGGGCGGCGCCGAGGGGCTCGACAACACGGTGGCGCGCTTCGTCGTATAAGACGCGGGGGATGCAGTGGATTTCGATCAGGATGTCGAACCATCGGTGCAGCGCGCGTTGTTCGAGCAGGTGCGCCGCCATACCGGCATCGCGATGAACGAGCGCAAGTGGACCATGCTCAAGGGCCGCTTGCGCCGCCGCGTGATGGCGCTCGGTCTGCCCGACTATCGCGACTATTTGCAGGTGCTCGACACGAACGCCGATGAAATCGGCGACTTCATCGACCTCGTGACGACGAACGAAACGTCGTTCTTCCGCACGCCGCGCATCTGGGACTATCTTGCGCAGACTTTCTTGCCGCAATGGTTCGCGGCGCACGCCGGCGCGACGTTGCGCGTGTGGTCGGCGGCGGCGTCGAGTGGCGAGGAAGCGTGGTCCACGGCGATGCTCTGCGAGGAGTTCCGGGAGCGCGAGACGGCATTCCGTTACGCGATCGTCGGCACCGATATCTCGGACGGCATTCTTGCGAGTGCGCGCGCCGGCAGCTATCGGGGCCGCAGCATCGAAGGCCTGCGCCAGGGTCATCCCGCGCTGCTGCAGAAGTATTTTCGCAGCGAAGGGGTGCAGGCGGACGTGGGCGAGGCGTTGCGCGCGCATGTTGCGTTTCGCCGCCACAATCTCTACGCGGCGCCGCGCGACCTTGGCCAGTTCGATCTGGTGCTGCTGCGCAACGTGCTGATCTATTTCGATCTCGAAGGCCAACAGGCGGTGCTCGCGAACGTGCGCCGCGCAATGTGCCCCGATGCCGTGCTGATCGTGGGCGAGTCGGAGTCGCTGAGCCGGGTGACGACGAGCTTCACGTTCGAGCAGCCGCTCATTTACCGCAACGGCCAGCACAGTGAGGAGCGCGATCATGAGCCCGCGTGACGTGCAGGTGCGCATGTGCGAGATCGCGGTGAGCACGCGCGAGGACGCCCGAATCCTGCGCGCCACGCTGGGCTCGTGCGTGGGCATCGGGCTTTTGTGGCGCGCGCGCGGCACCTGCGGGCTCGCGCATTGCCTGCTGCCGCAGCCCGCGGGCAAGCTGCGCGCGGTGAAAGCGGAGCGCGACGGCCAGGATGCCAAGTACGTGATCGACGCGCTGCCCGCGCTGATCTCGATGATGGGCGCCGAGGCGGCGCCTGAAGGCGAAATCGAAGCCGTGCTGGCGGGCGGCGCCAACATGATGCATCACCGCACCACGATTCACGAGCCGATAGGCGAACTCAACGTGCGCATGGCGCAGCAGTTGCTCGCGCACGCGCGCGTGCGCGTCATCCACACCGACGTGGGCGGCGAGTGCGGGCGGCAACTGACCATCGACTGCGGGCAGCAGGACTACGCGGTGCGCCGCTTTTCGCGGCCTGCATAGGCGGCGCGCCTGCTTGCCGGATGCAGCGCATTGGCCTGCGGACGATGCCCGCCGTTTCAATTTGCTTGGGAGCTTCACGATGAACCATCGCACGCTGGCCGCCGGCGCCCAGCTCGAGCTGTACGGGTCGTTTCTCCTCGCCGGCACGGAGCTCGCGTTGCCCGTCGCCGCGCTCCAGGAGGTCGTCAATCATCCCGAGACGCTCACGCCGGTCCCGCTCGCGCCGCCGTATCTGCTCGGCCTGTTCAATCTGCGCGGCACCTTGATTCCCGTGGTCGATCTGCACCAGTTGCTCAATCTGCCCGACGAAGGCGCGACGCTCGCGCGCAAGATCGCCATCGTGGAGGCCTCGGGCGTACGCGTGGGCTTGCGGTTCGATGCGACCGGCGAGATACTGCGCGTGCCCAAGGATCAGGTGATCGCGATCGAAACGGCCGAAGGCAGTGCGCCCGCGACGATCGGCGCGGTGCTCAAGCTCGACGGCGGCGAGCATATCCTGCAGGTGCTCTCGGCGGCGGCGCTGCTCGGATTACGCGACGTGCCGCATTTTGCCGAACACGTTGCGCACACAACGGAGCGCAGGGCGCAGCAGGGCCAGCGGCACCAGAACGTGTCGTTCAAGGTGGGCGGCACCGCGCTCGCGCTGCCGATGGGCGCGATCCAGGAGATCATCCGCGTGCCGGCGCTCCAGCATTCGCCGCTGGCCGACGACGTGTGTATCGGCATGCTCAACCTGCGCGGCGCGACCGTGCCGGTGCTCGATTTCGGCACCTTCCTCGGTTTTACGCCTGCGCCCGATGCGCCGGCTGCCGCGGACGAGCGGCGCATCGTGGTGCTCAACCGCGACGCGGGGTGCTTCGGCCTGCTGGTGGACGAAGTCGCGAGCATCGTCGCGTACCACGAAGACGAGCTTTTGCCGATGCCTTCGTATGGGGGCGCGCATCGCTCGCTGTTCGCGGGCTATCTCGCGGCGGCCGACTCGACGGGCGTGCTGCTCGTGAGCGCCGACGCCCTCTATGCGAACGAGCGCATCGCGACGCTGGCGACGGCTCATCGCGACCTCTATCGCAAGGCGGTGCAGGCGGGCGATGCGGCGCAAAAGCGTTGCGGCGGCACGCGGCAGACGCTCGTGACGTTCCGCATCGGCCAGTTGATCGGTGTGCGCATCGCCGAATTGCGCGAGGTGATCGACTATCGCGACGATATCGTCAGGACGCCGGGCTTGCCCGCCTTCGTGCGCGGCGTGCTGAATCTGCGCGGCGTGCTCGTGACGGTCATCGACGTGCGCTCGATGTATGCCATGCCGCCCTACGAAGATCTCGCGCGCGCGAAGATCCTGATCGTCGAGCATCGCGGAGAAAAGTACGGACTGCTAGTCGATTCGGTCGAGGACATCGTCACGCTCAACGGCGGCGCGCAGTTGACGATGCCCGAGATGTTCACGCGCGCCGGGGGCATGCAAACGCGCGGCGACATGCGCGAGGCGGTGGAGTTGCCGGGGCAGGGCACCTTGATGCTGCTCGATCCTGTGCCGCTGTGCGAGCGCGTGGCCGAGGAAGCCGCGGCGTTCTGAGCGCCGCGATGGTGCGCGAAGCGCTCAGGCTTCGAGCGCAAGCGTCGCGAAGCTCGCGAGCCAGTGCTCGCCCATGTAGTCGCCGGCCACGTGCGCGAGCGCCGTGTCCAGATGCGTTTGCGCGGCTTCGCGCAGCACGTCCGCGCGCGCGTCGCCCGCGGGCAGCACGCGCGCGAGCATGCGCTGGCACCACGCGCGGCTCAGGTTCAGGCCGTCCAGATGCGCGATCTTGCCGTCGCTGCGGTCGGTGACCGTGGCGGGCATGAACAGCGTGGCCGGCTCGCGTGCGGCCAGCGCGGGCAGAAAGCGCCCGAACCACGCGGTGAATTCATTGGCGGCCAATGTGCGGCTCATCAGCACCGCGACCATCAGCGCGGGCGAAAGGAATTCGTCGCCCGACGGCTCCCACGCCTGGCATCCCGCATCGCCTTCGTGCCAGCGCCGCGCCGTCTCCTCGATCAGCTTCGCGAGCGCATCGCGCGACGTCCGGCGCGCGAAGTCGTGCGCGAGCGTGAGCGCGAACGCGGTGTTGAAGTGCGTGCCCACACGCAGCGGATACGTTGCTTTCGGCAGAAACTCTTCGAAGCGCTCGACGAACGCCTCGGTGAGCGGCGTCAGCGTGCGCGACCAGCGCTGGGCCTCGGGCGTCTGCATGCCGTGCAGTTGCGCCGCGAGCGCGAGCAGCCAGGCCCAGCCATAGGGGCGCTCGAAGCCGCGATTGTGCGGCAGGTCGAGATAGGCGCGCTCGCCGGCCATGTTCGCATCGGTGAAGTGCTCGTCGATCACCGCGACGATGCGCGGCGCTTCGGGCAAGCCGGGGAAGCGCTCGAGCAGATGCGCGACGAGCCAGTAGCCGTGCACGCACGAATGCCAGTCGTAGCTGCCGTAAAACACGGGATGCAGCGCGCGCGGGCCCTGCACGTCCTGCGGACCGGCCAGCGAATGAGTGAGCCTGTTCGGATATTCGCGCGTGAGGTGAGCGAGCGCGAGCGACGCGAAGCGGGAGGCGAGCGGAGCGGTGAGCGTGGTGGGCATGGTGGTCTGAACGCGGCGACGTAACAACGTGGGACGCAGGACTGGGAAGCACCGATACGAAAGCGCCAGCTTAGCGCGAAATCTGCGTGCGGTGCCTGCGCGATGGACGCCGCGCCTTGATGCCCGCTACCGGCATAGCAGACGCTAACCAGACGCTAATCGTGCGAAGACACCGGCGGACCCGCCTTGCGCGGCGCACGTTCGCGTTCGAGGCGGCGCATGGCTTCGCCTACGTCCTGGCTGAATTGCGCGAGCGCGGCCAGTTCGATATTGGGCGGTTGCAGCGCATTCCACAGTACGTCGGCGAGTTTCTCCGCTGTGGCGTCGATATCGGTGCGGCGGTTGGCGAGCGTCGCGTCCCAGAGCACGTGCTCCATCGGCCCGAAGATCAGCGAGCGCAAGAGGCGCAGCGGCATGTCGTTGCGAATCTGCCCGCATTCCTGGCCGCGCGCGAGCACGCGCATGAGCGGCGCCGTGTAGCGCCGCTGCATTTCCGTGAGCGCCTCGCTGAGCTCGTGATGGCGCGTGCGCCCTTCCGAAAGCACGAGCTCGCAGATGCCCGTGCCGCTTTCCAGCATCAGGCGCAGATGCATGCGTACGATGAAGGCGAATTGCTGGCGCACGGTGCCGTCGCGCGGCAGGCCCGCCTCGATCGCCTCGATTGCCTCGTCATACCAGTCGCCGATCACGCGGGAGCACAGCTCGCGCTTGCCGCGAAAGTAACTGAACACCGTGGCTTCGGAGATACCCAGGCGCTGGGCGATTTCCGCCGTGGTGGCGCGCGTGTAGCCCTTCTCGGAGAACACCTCGCGCCCGGCCTCGAGAATCTCCTTCACGCGCTGCTGGGACTTGCGGCCCGCGGGCTGGCGGCGCGACGCGGGCAGGAAAGTATTGGGGGCGGTAGACATTCTGAGTAAAGTTCAGTTTCCGGCGGAATTCGTGCCGATTATGCACGATATCTCGCGCTTTGCAATGCGTACGGGTCTTTGCAAACATAGGCAGGCGGGAAATCTGAGTGATACTCAAAAATATCTATTGACGTTAACGTAAATGTGGCGTGAAATGTGTCCCCGAGGGGCCAGTCGCGCCAGCCGCGAGAACGCCCGCGCCCGACAGTCAGGAAGGAGACACGCAGATGAGCAACGTACCCGGTTTGCAGTTCCCGCTTGGAGAAGAAGTCGAAATGCTGCGCGACAGCATCGCGAACTTCGCCGCAAAGGAAATCGCCCCGCGCGCGGGCGAGATCGACCGCACCGACCAGTTCCCGATGGACCTCTGGCGCAAGTTTGGCGACCTCGGCGTGCTCGGCATGACCGTCTCGGAGGAATACGGCGGCGCGAACATGGGCTACACGGCGCACATGGTGGCGATGGAGGAAATCTCGCGCGCCTCGGCGTCGGTCGGCCTTTCGTATGGCGCGCACTCGAACCTCTGCGTGAACCAGATCCACCGCAACGGCACCGAGGCGCAAAAGCGCAAGTACCTGCCGAAGCTCGTCTCGGGCGAGCACGTGGGCGCGCTCGCGATGAGCGAGCCGAACGCGGGTTCCGACGTGGTCAGCATGAAGCTGCGCGCCGATAAAAAGGGCGACAAGTACGTGCTCAACGGCACGAAGATGTGGATCACCAACGGCCCCGATTGCGACACGCTCGTGGTCTATGCGAAGACCGATCTCGAAGCGGGCCCGCGCGGCATCACGGCGTTCATCGTCGAGAAGGGCATGAAGGGCTTCTCCGTGGCGCAAAAGCTCGACAAGCTCGGCATGCGCGGCTCGCATACCGGCGAACTCGTGTTCCAGGATGTTGAGGTCCCGGAAGAAAATATTCTCGGCCAGCTCAATGGCGGCGTGAAGGTGCTCATGAGCGGTCTCGACTACGAGCGCGCCGTGCTCGCGGGCGGTCCCACCGGCATCATGGCCGCCGTGATGGATTCGGTCGTGCCGTACATTCACGAGCGCAAGCAGTTCGGCCAGGCCATCGGCGAATTCCAGCTCATCCAGGGCAAGGTCGCCGACCTCTACACCACGTTCCAGGCGTGCCGCGCGTATCTCTACGCGGTCGGCCGCCAGCTAGACACGATCGGCAAGGAGCACGTGCGCCAGGTGCGCAAGGACTGCGCTGGCGTGATTCTCTACACCGCCGAAAAGGCCACGTGGATGGCCGGCGAGGCCATCCAGATCCTCGGCGGCAACGGCTATATCAACGAGTATCCGGTCGGGCGTCTCTGGCGCGACGCGAAGCTCTACGAAATCGGCGCGGGCACGAGCGAGATTCGCCGCATGCTGATCGGCCGCGAGCTGTTCGCGGAAACCGCCTGATTTCGCATTCCTGAGGATAGACGAGATGCCGATCATCGAATCGAAGCTCAACCCGCGCTCGGATGACTTCAAGGCGAACGCCGCCGCGCTCGAAGCCGTAGTCGCGGACCTGCGCGAGAAGATCCAGAAGCTGTCGCTCGGCGGCGGTGCGGCGGCGCGCGACAAGCATGTCTCGCGCGGCAAGCTGCTGCCGCGCGAGCGCATCGCGCAACTGCTCGATCCGGGCACGCCGTTTCTCGAGTTCTCGCAGCTCGCGGCCTACGGCATGTACAACGACGACGCGCCGGGCGCGGGCATCATCACCGGCATCGGGCGCATCGCGGGCCAGGAGTGCGTGATCGTCTGCAACGACGCCACCGTGAAGGGCGGCACGTACTACCCCGTCACCGTGAAGAAGCACGTGCGCGCGCAGGAAATCGCGCAGGAAAACCGCTTGCCATGCGTGTATCTCGTCGACTCGGGCGGCGCGAATCTGCCTAATCAGGACGACGTATTTCCGGACCGCGATCACTTCGGCCGCATCTTCTACAACCAGGCGAATCTCTCGTCGCAAGGTATTCCGCAGATCGCCGTGGTGATGGGCTCGTGCACGGCAGGCGGCGCCTACGTGCCCGCGATGAGCGACGAGTCGATCATCGTGAAGAACCAGGGCACGATTTTCCTCGGCGGCCCGCCGCTCGTGAAGGCGGCAACGGGCGAGGAAGTGAGCGCCGAAGACCTCGGCGGCGGCGACGTGCATACGCGCCTTTCGGGCGTGGCCGATCATCTCGCGCAGAACGACGCGCATGCGCTCGCGATCGCGCGTTCGATCGTCGGTAATCTCAATCGCACGAAGACGCCGCCCGTGGTGCTGCGCGAGCCGATGCCGCCGCGCTACGACGCAAAAAGCCTCTACGGCGTGATTCCCGTGGATACGCGCAAGCCCTTCGACGTGCGCGAAGTGATCGCGCGTATCGTCGACGATTCCGCCTTCGACGAATTCAAGGCGCGCTACGGCACCACGCTCGTCACCGGCTTCGCGCACATCTGGGGCCATCCGGTGGGGATCGTTGCGAACAACGGCATTCTCTTTTCCGAGTCGGCGCTCAAGGGCACGCATTTCATCGAGCTCTGCTGCCAGCGCAAGATTCCGCTCGTGTTCCTGCAGAACATCACGGGCTTCATGGTGGGCCGCAAGTACGAGAACGAAGGCATCGCGCGCAACGGCGCGAAGATGGTGACGGCCGTGGCCACGGCGAAAGTGCCGAAGTTCACGGTCATCATCGGCGGCTCGTTCGGCGCGGGCAATTACGGCATGTGCGGCCGCGCGTACTCGCCGCGTTTCCTGTGGATGTGGCCGAACGCGCGCATCTCGGTGATGGGCGGCGAGCAGGCCGCCTCCGTGCTCGCCACGGTGCGCCGCGACGGTATCGAAGCGAAGGGCGGCGCGTGGAGCGCCGACGAGGAAGAAGCGTTCAAGCAGCCGATTCGCGACCAGTACGAGCGCCAGGGGCATCCGTACTATGCCAGCGCGCGCCTCTGGGACGACGGCGTGATCGATCCGGCCCAGACGCGCGACGTGCTCGGCCTCGGGCTGTCGGCCACGATGAACGCGCCGATCGAGGAAACGCGCTTCGGCGTGTTCCGCATGTGAGCGCGCGAAGGAGAACATGACGATGCAATACGAAACGCTGCTGGTCGAGGTGAGGGCCCAAGTTGCGACCGTCACGCTCAATCGCCCCGACGTGCGCAACGCGTTCAACGAGACGATGATCGCCGACGTGACCGCCGCATTCACGGCGCTCGGCGCGCGCGACGACGTGCGTGCGATCGTGCTCGCGGGCAACGGCAAGGCATTCTGCGCGGGCGCCGACCTGAACTGGATGCGCAAGATGGCCGGCTACTCCGACGAGGAAAACCGCGCCGACGCCTTGCGTCTCGCGCAGATGCTCTCGGCCGTGTACCGCTGCCCGAAGCCCGTGATCGCGCGCGTGCACGGCGACGCCTACGCGGGCGGCATGGGCCTCGTGTGCGTGGCCGATATCGTCGTGGCCGTGGAGACGGTGCATTTCTGCCTTTCCGAAGCGCGCCTCGGGCTCATGCCCGCGACCATCGCGCCCTACGTGATTCGCGCGCTCGGCGAGCAGGCCTCGCGCCGCTACTTCGTCACGGCGGAGGCGTTCGATTGCGCAACGGCGCTGCGCCTCGGCCTCGTGAGCGAAGCAGTGAGCGCCAGCGAGCTCGACGCCACGGTGCAGCGCATCGCCGATACGCTCTGCGCGAACAGCCCGAACGCGGTGCGCGAATGCAAGCAGCTCGTGCAGGACATCGCGGGCGAGACGATCGATAACACGCTGATCGAAGACACGGCCGTGCGCATTGCGCGCATCCGCGCGAGCGAAGAGGGGCGCGACGGCGTGTCGTCGTTCCTTGAAAAACGCACGCCGCGCTGGCGCGATTCGGCGTGATCGACGGGCGAACCAGAACGATAGCGAGACTCCTATGTTCAACAAGATTCTGATCGCCAACCGCGGCGAGATTGCCTGCCGCGTCGCGGCCACTTGCCGACGCCTCGGCATCAAGAGCGTGGCCGTTTATTCGGACGCCGATGCCAATGCCAAGCACGTTGCCGCGTGCGACGAGGCCGTGCATATCGGCGAGGCGGCCGCACAGCAGAGCTATCTGCGCATCGAGCGCATCATCGCAGCCGCGAAAGCAACCGGCGCGCAGGCCATTCACCCGGGCTACGGATTTCTTTCGGAAAACGAAGATTTCGGGCGCGCATGCGAAGAGGCCGGCATCGTCTTCATCGGGCCGCCTGTGGAGGCGATCGCCGCGATGGGCTCGAAGGCCGCCGCCAAGGCGCTCATGCACGCGGCGGCCGTGCCGCTCGTGCCGGGCTACCACGGCGACGACCAGGACCCCGCGCTGCTCCAGCGCGAAGCCGACGCGATGGGCTATCCCGTGCTGCTCAAGGCAAGCGCGGGCGGCGGCGGCAAGGGCATGCGCGTGGTCGAGCGCAGCGCCGATTTCGCGGCCGCGCTCGCGTCGTGCAAGCGCGAGGCGGCGAGCAGCTTCGGCAACGACCGCGTGCTGATCGAAAAGTACCTCACGCGTCCGCGCCACGTGGAAGTGCAGGTGTTCGCGGACCAGCACGGGGGCGCCGTGTACCTGTTCGACCGCGATTGCTCCGTGCAGCGCCGCCACCAGAAAGTGCTCGAAGAAGCGCCCGCGCCGGGCCTCGACGACAGCGTGCGGCGCGCCATGGGCGAAGCCGCCGTTGCCGCGGCGCGCGCCGTGAACTACGTGGGCGCGGGCACCGTCGAGTTCATCATGACGGGCGCCGACTTCTACTTCATGGAGATGAATACGCGCCTCCAGGTCGAGCATCCGGTGACGGAAATGGTCACGGGCCTCGATCTCGTCGAATGGCAGTTGCGCGTGGCCGCGGGCGAGCCGCTGCCGCTCGACCAGGCGCAGCTCACGGTGACGGGGCATGCGCTGGAAGCGCGTATCTATGCCGAGAATCCGGCGCGCGGCTTCCTGCCTTCGACGGGCACGCTCAAGCATCTGCGTATGCCCGAGGGCGTCGAGTTCAGGATCGGCGACGCGGGCGAGCGCGCGAGCGTGCGCATCGACAGCGGCGTGCGCGAGGGCGATACCATCACGCCGTTCTACGACCCGATGATCGCGAAGCTCATCGTGCATGGCGCGACGCGCGACGACGCGCTCGCGCGGATGCGACGCGCGCTTGAGGAATGCGAAGTAGTTGGCCCACATACGAACGTGGAGTTCCTGCATCGGCTCGTGACCTGCGAGCCGTTCGCGAGCGCCGATCTCGACACGGGCCTGATCGAGCGTCATCACGACGCGCTGTTCGCGCCGCAGAACAAGCCGCAGCGCGAGGCGCTCGCGCTGGCCTGTGCGGCGCTGATCGCGCGCGAGAGCAGCGTGGGACTGGGCGCATCGCCGTGGCAGGCGCTGGCGCATTGGCGGCTCAATAGCGGCTTTGCGCAGACCTTCGCGTGGCGCGACGTCGAAAGCGACGCGGCGTTGTCGACGGCCTTCACGCACAATGGCGGTGCGCAGACGTTCGCGTGCGCGGACGAGGAAGAGCGCTACACGTGGTGGCGCGGCGAAGGCGAGAACGAATACGGCGCGACCATCGGCAATATGCGCGTGACGGGCCGGGTGTTCATCGACGGCGACGTGTTCCATGTGTTCTGCCTCGGCGCGGCCATGGCGTTCGAATGGCAGAACCTGCTTGCGCACGCGGCGGACGCCGAGCACGGCGAAGGCCGCCTCACGGCGCCGATGCCGGGCAAGGTGATCGCCGTGCTCGTGGAGCCGGGCACGGTGGTGGAGAAGGGCGCGCCGCTCATCGTGATGGAGGCGATGAAGATGGAGCACACCATCGGTGCGCCGGCGGCGGGTAAGGTGACTGAAGTGCTTTACGCCGTGGGCGATCAGGTTGCCGATGGTGCGCAACTGCTGATGCTCGAAGCCGAGTGATGCTTTGGCTTTGAGCGGATGAGGAACTGAGAGTGAGACCCTTGGGGCGTTTCGCTGGAGCGGAACGCCTTTTTTGGGTCGCGTCAGGCATTCATTGCTATTATGGAACCGAAAACTGGCTCGGGAGCATGTAGTGAAGCCTTCAGACGCACTTCTATCGAATCGGGAAGCCATCCGGCGCGTGGTGGAAACCCATCGCGCGGCAAACGCGCGCGTGTTCGGTTCAGTCCTCCAGGGTTTGGATACGGACGGCAGTGACCTCGACCTCCTCGTCGACCCGACACCGGAAACGTCATTGTTTGACATCGGCGCAATTCGTCACGAGCTGCGCAAGCTGCTCGGCGTACCGGTGGATGTGTTGACCCCCAACGCATTGCCCGACCGGTTCCGCGCGACCGTGCTCGCCGGGGCACGTCCTGTATGAGCCGGGATCCACAGAGCGGCACAGGCGGCACGAACCCGGCCGAAAACTGAAGCCGTCGCGCGCGCAAACGATCAGCTTTCTTCCTTCACCGGCGGCGCAAACTGCAACGCCACTGCAATCCTGTTCCACGCATTGATATTGGCGATGGCAGCAGTCAGGAATGCCAACTGTGCCCCGGGAAACTGTTCTTCCACCTTCCGGTACAACGCGTCACTCACCCCCTCGTGCAGCTTCGACGTCAACGCTTCGGTATAAGCGAGCGCGACCTGCTCTCGCTCGCTATAAAGCGCGGGCGCTTCGTGCCACGCCGCCACCAGGTCGAGCTTCGCGCGCGGCACGTTCTTCTCGCGCGCGATATTGAGGTGGAACTGAATACAGAACGCGCAGCCGTTGATTTGCGATGCGCGGATCTTCAGCAACTCGGTGAGCGGTTTTTCGAGCCCGGAGTCGTCGACGGCCTTGCTCATCGCCGAAAGCGCGGCGGCCACCTGCGCGGCGTCGCGCCTGAAGGTTTCGTAGCTGATGCGGGAAGAAGTGCCGGACATGACTGGACCTCGCGTCGGTTGAAGGATAATATCAGAGCACGAACATCATATTCGAACTCTGACATCATGCGCAAGACCGCGAAATCCGGGCCGAAGCACGAAGGCACTCGTGACGTACCCATCCCCGCACCCGGCGAGGGAAAGCGCGGTGAGGCGGGCCATATCGGCTATCTGCTGCGCCAGGCGGGCGCGGCGCAGCGCTTGCGTATGGAGCGTGCGCTGGCCGATCTCGGCATCACGCCGCCGCAATTCGTGGTGCTGACGATGCTCGCGGCCTATCCGGGGATTTCCGGCGCCGATCTCGCGCGGCTCGCCGTGCTCACGCCGCAAACGGTCAGCGTGATCGTCGCGAATCTCGAGCGCAGCGGCGCGATCGAGCGCCGGCCGCATCCGGTCCACGGCCGCATTCAGCAGATCGAGGTGACCGGCGCAGGCGAGACGCTGCTCAAGCAGTGCCGCGTGCGCGTGAAGAAACTCGAGGCCCAGATGACCGAAGGCTTTACGCCCGACGAGGAGCAGGTGATCCGTCGATGGCTGGCGCGACTGGCGCGCGAGGACGAAGCGCGGTGAGCGTCGCTCGCCGCGTTATTGGGCCAGGGCGTGTGCCTGGGCGAGCGCGCACGAATGATCGAGCAGGCCTTCGGCGGTGCCCGTGCCGCCTTCCACGTCGAGCCCGCTATTGACGACGAGCCAGCCGTCGCGCGCGGTGTCGGGGCCGGCGCCGGTCACGAGGATCGTCTGCACCGCCATGCTTTGCTGTGCGCCCAGGCCGCGCGCGACCACGCGGAACGGATTGCCTCGATCGGTGAGGCTCATCACGCGCGTGACGCGATAACGCTTGCCGTCCAGCGTCGTCCAGCGCCATGTTCCGGGTGCGTCGTGACGATAGGGCGCAAGCGCGTCGGCGATATCGTTGCGCATGCAATCGACGTGGATATGCAACTGGTTCTGCGAGCGCCGCTGCGACGAGTTGATTTCGAGGCCGAGCTCGGTGGGCGCGAGCGTCGTCTTCAGTTTCGCGTCCACGTAGCGGCCCGCGGCCCAGGCGCCCGCCCAGTATTCGGGCGAGCCGCCATAGAGAATCTCGGCGCTTTCGATGCCCGGCACGCGGTCGGTGGGGATCAGCAGATACTGCGCGCGTCCGCTGATGTCCTTGAGCACTGCGTAGCGTTTCTGGAGGTCCACGGTCGTGCAGGGGCCGGGCTCGCCTTTGTCGCGCGCGTTCGGCACGCATTGCTCGCCCACGACCTTCCAGAGTCCGTTTGCGTCGAGCGTGGAGAGACGCACGCAGCCGGTGGCGGCGAACGCGGCAGCGAGCGAGAGGGCGAGCGCCGCGAGAGCGGATCGGCGGCTGCGGCAGGCGGAGAAGACGTGAGGCATGGATGCGCGCGATGGGCAAGTCGGGTACGGGGGCCGCGCGGTGCAGCGGGGTTGCCGCGGCGCAGAGGGCGCGTCCGCGCGGGCTTGTCGTGCTGCGGGGAGTGTAGCCGAAAGTATGTGACGCGCCTTTGCGTGCGGCAAGGGGAAGCGGGCGCCAGCGCGGGAACCGGATGGATGGGTACGGGCAATTGACGCAGCGGGGCGAGCATGGCGCAACGGCGGTTTGAAACGCATGGCGCGAGCAGAGCCGGTACCCTTTCGGTAAAACGGAAAGGAGAAACCTCATGAGTTCATGCCGAGCCTCAAGCGGGCGCGACCGGCCATGTTGATCGACGCGCTCTGGCGCATGGCGCTTCGCGTCGGCTTCCGGCTCGCGCGTGTCTGGTGGCGTGTCCGGCGGCCTCGTCATGAGGGCGCGCTCGTCGCCATCTATGTCGGGCAGGCGCTGCTGCTCCTGAAGTCGTCGTACCGGGCCGAGTGGAATTTTCCGGGCGGCAGTATCCGGCCCGGTGAGGCGCCTGAGGCAGCGGCGCGGCGCGAAATGGAGGAGGAGATCGGTCTCGCGTCGTGCCCGTTGGTCCCCGCGGGCAGCGCCTGCGGCATCTGGGACGGACGAAGAGACCAGGTGTATTTCTTCGAGCTGCGCCTCGATCGCATGCCCGAGTTGCGGCTCGATAATCGCGAGATCGTCGCCGCGCAACTGGCGTCGCCCGAGGAGTTGCGCGGCCTCGCGCTGACCGGGGCCGTCGTGGCGTATCTCAGCGGAGATCGCGGCCAATAGCGGAATTAGCGGCTTCTTTCATCGCTGCCCGCACGCCGACCGTCAACGCGGCCGGCGTGCCGGAGTCACGACTGTCGCGTCCTCACCGCACCCATTACTGCGCGATCGGCACCGTAACGTCGGTCCCGAACCAGTGCTCCGAGATCTTCTTGAGCGTCCCGTCCTGCTTCAGCGAAGTCAGCGCGTCGTTGATCGCCTTCTCGAACTTGGGATTACCCTTGCGGAACGGAATGCCCATGTCCTGGTTGGCGCCCTGGAGCACGGCGCCGGGGCGCAGCGGCAACTGGGAATTCTTGATGATGTACGGCAGCATCAGGCGGTCGTCGATCGTCGCGTCGATCCGCTTGGCGGACAGATCGCGCAGCTTTTCCGGCGCGCCCGGATAGGTCTGCACGTTGATGCCCGGCACGGCGCGCGCCATCTGGTCGTAGTTGGTCCCGAGCGTCACGCCGAGCTTCTTGTCGCCCTTGAACTCGTCGAGCGACTTGAACTCGCGCTTGTCATCGGAACGCTGGATCAACTGGGCGGCCGAATAGGTATAGGGCTGGCTGAAGTCGAGCGCCTGCTGGCGCTGCGGCGTGATGGTCACCTGATTGACGATCACATCGAATTTCCCGGCTTGCAGCGCCGCGATGATGCCGCTCCATTCGGTGGGAATGAATTCAGGCTTCACGCCCAGCTTGGCCGCCACGGCTTTCGCGACGTCGACGTCGAAGCCGACCAGCTCGCCCTGGCTGTTGCGGGAATCGAACGGCGGATAAGTGCCTTCCAGACCGATCTTGAGCACCCCTGCCTGCTTCACGCTATCGAGCAGGTCTTCCGCATGAGCGGCGACGGCGGTCAGGCCAAACGCCGATACGGCAAGTACGCTTGTAAGGAAGAGCTTCGAAAGCCTCATGACACGTCTCCTGGTTCTTCGAATAGTGGACTGCGCGTTTGCCGCGCGAAAAGCATCTTACCCCGTCAAATTTCCGGCGCCGGCAAGGGCCCCAAAATCTCTTCGAACGCGAGCCCGATCGCGAGCAGCCGGCGGTCGCTGCCGGCCGGCCCGTCGAGTTCGAGGCCGACCGGCAGCCGCGCGTCGATCAGCCCCGCGGGCAGCGCGAGCCCCGGAATGCCCGCGTTGCTCGCGGGGTCGGTGTTGCGCAGATACGCCTCCAGTTCGTCGACCGGTGCGCCGCCATCGATCGAGACGCTCGACGATCCGTTCACTTCGTCGATCTTCACCGCGGCGAGGCGCGTGGTCGGAAACAGCAGCGCGTCGAGCCCGCCGGCGGCGAAGGTCTGCGCATAGAGCTGCTGCAGGCGCGGACGCCAGACCGTCATTGCCGTTTGATAGTCGCCGCCGCGCACGTCCGCGAGGATCGCATCGTAGGCCGCGCGCACGTCCGGGCTCGCGATGCGCGCCGCCACGTCGGCCACGGTCCGCGCGGGGGCCTGGTTCGCGACGAGCCACGCCTGCAGGTCCTCGATCGGCTCGTGCAGCGCGATGGCCATGCTCACGCGGTCGTTGAGCGCGAAGATGTCGCTCATCTCCACGGGCACGAGCGTCACGCCGGCCGCTTCGAGCTTCGCGAGCGCCGCGCGGGCCACGTTCCCGGTCGCGGCTTCGAGGCCTTCCCAGAACGGCGCGGGCAAGCCCACGCGCAGGTTCGTCACGGCGGCTTGCGCGAGCGGGCCGTGCCCGGTGATCACGCCGTCGATGAGCGCGGCGTCGGCGACGGTGCGCGCCATCGGCCCGACCGTGTCGCGCGTATGGCTGATCGGCACCACGGCTTGCGGGTCGTGGTAGCGGCGCTGCGTGCCGCCGTCGCCCACGCTCGGGCGCAAGCCGACGATGCCGCATAGCGCGGCCGGGATGCGCGTGGAGCCGCCGGTGTCGGTGCCGAGGCCCGCGGGCACGATGCGCGCCGCGATCGCGGCGGCCGTGCCGCCCGACGAGCCGCCGGGAATTCGTTCGGGGTCCCAGGGGTTGCGCACGGGGCCCGCGTGCGGCGCGAGATTCGTGCTCGTGATGCCGAACGCGAGCTCGTGCATGTTGGCCTTGCCGAGCACGATCGCGCCCGCGTCCACGAGACGCTGCACCGAAGGCGCATGGCGCGCGGGCACGAAGCCTTCGAGCGCGGGCGTGCCCGCCGAGGTCTGCAGGCCGCGCGTGTTGATGTTGTCCTTCACGACCACGGGCAGGCCGGCGAGCGGCAGGTGCGCGCGCTCGTGCGTGCCGAGCGCGTCGATGCGCTGCGCGGCGGCGAGCGCGCCTTCCACGTCGAGCGTCGTGAGCGCGTTGAGGTTTTCGAGCGCCTCTGCGCGCGCGAGCAAGGTGGCGACGTAATCGGCGGCTTTGAGCCGCCCCGCGCGGATGGCTTCGACGGCTTGCGTCGCGCTCAGGTCGAGTTGCTGGTCGACAGTCCAGTTCATGCGGTCTCCTCCTCGTGCAGCCGTGGGGGCGATGCATCGCGATGCCCACGCGCCGCGTGCTTCATCGTGCAAAATCCGGCGCCGTGCCGCTGGTTACGGCTTCATCAAGCGCAGCGCGAGGCGGGCGAGCGTGGGAACGAAGGTCGGGCGCAACAGACGCGAATCGTAGCCCCTCATGCGCTCGCGGTCTTCGCTCAGGCACAGCTCGATCATCTCGCGCGGCTTGAGCGAATCGCCCAGCACTTCGCGGTTGGCGGGCAGGAAGTTCGAGTCGTGCGCCACGCCGTCGGCGTCGATGCCGCGCGCGATCGCCATGCGGTCCCACACCAGTTTGATCCAGATTGCCGCGACGCGCAGCGAGTGCCACGGCCGGCGCCACCAGGGCAGATTCTTGCGATACCAGGCCACCCAGTTCACGAAGAAAAGGATGTGGCGCGCTTCCTCCTGGATCACGGGCTCGAAGGTCTCGACGAGCTCGGCCGGGAAAAATCCCGAGCGCTGCGCCGAGCGGAACAGGCCGAACGCGAAGAAGCTGTCGATGCACTCGCTGTAGCCCGTGAACATCCACGCCCATTCCGGGTCTTTCGGCGGCGGATAGGCGGGTTCGGGGGCGAGCGCGATGCCGTAGGCCTCGACGAGATGCGAGAGCACGACCTTGTGGCGCGCTTCCTCGTCGCCGTCCATTTCGATGGCGGCGCGCAGGAGCGGATCGGCGACCGTGGCGGCGTAGGTTTTCACGCGGATCGACGCGCGTCCTTCGGTCTGCACGGCGATGTCCCAGATCGGCAGCGAAGTGAGGCGCCGCAGCTCGTCGGGCTCGAGCTTCGGCCAGTCGAGCACGGCGGGGCGATAGGGATCGTGCGTGTCGAGCAGCATCCGCGAGAACATCGTCCGGTGCTCGGCCGAACCGATCCTGATGGGCCCCGGTGTGTCGTGAGTCCAGTGCCGCAGCGCGGCGTCCTGGTCGGCGAGGGCGCTTTCGTCGATGTCTGCGCCCTCGGCTGGCTGCGTCACGGTTTCGGACATTGAGCGTGAATGATGACGGTGATATGACTCCTATTCTGTCACAACTGTAAGGGAAGGGGCGGCGTCACGCGCAGCGGCGCTGCTCGTCGATCCACATGCGCGCCCAGCGGCACGCGTAGGCGAGCGCGTGGCGTTCGTCGAAAAAGTAGTCGAGCGCGTCGAACGAAACGAGCGCGCCGCGCGGGGCGCTTCGAGGCGAGTCCGGCGCGTTCGATGTGTTAGTTGCGTTCGATGGAGTGCTCGATGCCGTTGCGGCCTGCGACGACGCTTGCGCGCAAAGCGTGCCGATCGTGAGATTGGCGGCGTACAGGCCGTTCGGAAGCCGCTCTGCGCTGGGCGCGACTTCGTAGCCTTTATAGCGGATAGGTGCATTCATGGCTTCTCGATCCTGCTGGTGCGTCCTGCTCTTGTGCGTGTGCGTATTACGCATGGGCGCCTCGTTGCTCGTGTGCCGGTACGAGTGAAGCGTAGGGGCTGCCGCGCGCGGGCGGAACCAATCATTCGTCGCAAGCAAATCACGGGTGGCCAGGAACGGTCAGCAGAATGATCCGGATGAGGCGAGGGTGCCGGTTCGGCTTCAATGTGGAACGCTCGGCACGAGGCGTCTGTGGGCTGGATGACGCAACCCGCGTGCCTGTGTGCGCCAGCGCGCGTAGCGCGTGCGGATCGGGAGGAAGGAACGTGGAGCGGATGCAGGATGGGGCGCGCAGCCTCCGCCCGAATGCGGGTCAGGCCGGTTGCACGTGCTGCGGTGCGAGGCAGGGGCGGAGCCGAGCGCATGGGGCGCACGGAAGGCGCCCCGCGGAATCCAGCAGCGAATCAGACGGCGAGGCTCAGGCGATCCTCGTTGCGCGCCGCGCCGGCGCCCGCCGCAATGGCGCGCGTATCGCCGGCCTGCGAAGCCGCGCGCTGCGCATCGAACGCGAGCGCGAACTGCGCGGCCTGCTGCCCGACCGTGAAGAGCTGCTCGACGACTTTCGCATCTGAGCACTGGTGCGCGCTCTCGAAGCGCGTCTCGAGCGTGTTGATGCCGGCGCCGAACGGCGTCGGCCAGCCGCGCAGCGCGTGCACGATCGAGCGCAGCGAGGTGAGCACCGAGCCGGCGGCCTGCCAGCCATAGGCGGTCACGATGCAGCCCACGGCGCGGCCGTCGAGATACGGGCGCGCGTCGGCGCGCAGTTCTTCGAGCGTGTCGAGCGCGTTCTTCACGAGGCCCGAGACGCCGCCGTGATAGCCGGGCGTCCCGATGATGACGGCGTCCGCCGCGCGCACGGTTTCGATCAGCTCGCGCTGGGCGTCGGTGAGCGTGCCGCTTTCGGGCGCGTAGTGGGGCAGGCTGTGCAGGAAGGTGCCGCCGAACAGCCGCGTGCGCGCGCCGGACTGCTCCGCGCCGCGCAGCGCGAAGGCGAGCGCGCGCTCGGTCGACGACGCTTCGCGCGTCGTGCCGCCAATGCCGACCACGAGCGGGCGGTGTCTGGAATCGGTGATGCTCAAGGGGTGCTCCTCGGATAAGCGGTGATGCCCGGTGCGGGCCGTCGGCGACGCGCGGCAACGCGTGGTTTCGCTCCTGACGCCTGAAACGCCATCTTAGTGAGCGCGCCGCGCCTCGCGAAACGACTTTTTGTTCTAAGGATATGCGTATGGGGCCTGGTCAGCCGTGCACGCCGCGCGCCATATGCATAGCTGAAAGCATTGGTTGGGTTGCTTTACGGGCGCTGCCAGAATGAAACCGTCTCCTCCATGAGCATCTCCTTGACATGGGATTCGGCCCCGCACCGCCTGGTGACGGGGCCGCTTTTTTTCCGCGATCCGATTGGTCTGGAGAAGGAGACGGCGGCGCTCAGCGCGCGCGAACGATGGACGGCGCAGCGGCCGGGACGGTGGGCACCGGCATCAGCGGACTTGGCGCGCGGCGCGCGGGGGCCGCATAGCTCACCTGGAGAACGTTGCCGTCCGGGCCGATCTGCGGCGGGATAAAGGGCGTGCGGTCGCGGTCCGGCTTCGAGTGGCCGGCGCCGCTGTTGGTCACATTGGGCAGCATCGGCACCGTTGCCGCCGAAGCGCGTACCGCGGGCTCGGCTACCTTGCGCGCGTCGGGGCGCCCGGCGCTCGCTAGCTTGTGCTTCGTGCCGTGATGCGCATGAGCCTTCTTCTCGGGCCTGGCCGGATTTGCGCCGGGCAGACGCGCGGGCATGCGTGCCTCGGGCGGATTCCAGACCTCGGTGTAATGTTCCCCGGCGAGCGCGGTGGATGCGAGGACGCACAGCACGGTCCCCGTCAGGATGAATCGCACGTCGTGATCTCCGTTTCGGTAAGCCGGCCCGCCTGGCCGCTTCGCCTCGCGCGGTGCGAAGGCTGGCGGGCTCGCCCGCCCGAAGGCGGCGCAGCCCGCTACGGCAAGCGGGCGGCACGGGAATCGGCTGCACGCACTGTACATTCGTACAGCGGTGAATGCAAACGTTTGACGGAGCATACCGCGCCAATGTTGCGTGGATGCGGCACCCGGCGTGCGGAGGTCGGTGGCTCAGGCGTCGGGCGCGGCCGTGCCGTGCCGGCCGAGCCAGCGGCCATAGCTATGCGGCGAGAAAGCCAGCGTGAGCACGATCATCGCGGAGATGGAGACGGCGAGCATGATCCACGCGCCGGTGAAGCCGCCGGTGAGGTCGCGCACGCGGCCGGCCACGACGGGCGCGATCGCCGCGATCACGAAGCCGAGCCCTTGCACGAACGCCACGAGGCTCGCTGCGATGCGGTGGTCGCCCGAATGATCGAGCGCGGTCACGAGCGAAACGGAGAAGGTTCCGCCGAGCCCCGCGCCCGCGACGGCCACCCACAGCAGCGGCGCGGCCTCGGGCCAGGCCGCGAGGCCGACGATACCGATCAACTGCGCAGTCAGCCCGGCGACGAGCCACGGGCGGCGGTCCTTGAAGCGGGCCGCGGCGAGCGGCAGCAGGAGCGCGCAGATGGCCTGGAAGACCGTCATGGCGGCGAGCAGCGAGCCGCTTTTTTCGACGCTCGCGCCGTGCTGCTGGTAGTACGCGGGCAGCCACGCCACGAGGCTCGTATAGCCGCCGTTCACGAGGCCGAAGTGCAGGCCGAGCGTCCACGCGCGGCGCTTGCGCCACACCGGCACGGAGCGGTGGGCGCCGGCCGTGGCCGCCCCCGCTCTATCCGTCGCCTTGGCCGGCGCGCCGTGCTGCACGCCGCGGCTGAGCCAGATCCACACCGCGAGCGCGGCGAGCGCGGGCACCGCCCAGACGGCGAGCCCCGCGTGCCACGAGCCGCCAAGGCGCGCGGCCAGCGGGCTCAGGCTCGCGCCGAGGCCGCCGCCGCCCATGATCGATGCCGAAAAAAGCCCCATCGCGAGCGGCACGCGGTGCGCGAAGCGCTGCTTCATCACGGCGGGCAGCAGGGCCTGAATGGCCGCGACGCCTGCGCCGGCCGCGGTGGCGGTGAGCATGAGCGCGCCGCCCGTCGACGCGAACGCGCGCGCGCCGCAAGCCGCCGCAATCGCGACGAGACCGAGCGCCACGCCTCGCGTTTCGCCGAGGCGCCGCGCGAGCACGCCGGTGCCGAACGCGCCGAGCCCCATCGCGACGACCGGCAGGCTCGTGAGCAGCGACGCGCCATAGAACGAGAGGCCGGTAGCCTGACGGATGGTCGCCATGAGGGGACTGATCGAGGTGAGCAGCGGCCGCAGATTCAGCCCGATGGCGACGATGGCCGCGTACCAGGCGAGCGCGCTCGCGCGTGCGGATACGGCCACTGCGTGCTGGCTGGGATCCATGGAGTCGGAAGCGGGGTCGGAAGTCATGCCCATCTGGTCAACTTTAATACGGTCGTTTGGTTGACCATTATACGAAATAATTGTCAACAATTCTGGGTGTGGGTGCTATGCCCGGTATAGAGCGAAAAATGACGATGGCGACCGCGTTGCGTATATCGTCTGGCCAGGTGCGTCGCTACAATGCCGCCTGAATCCGTTCGCATGCGCCTTCCTCATGGCCTCGACAACACGATCTGCCCGTACGGGCGAACCGCCTCGCATCGGCGAGGCAACCGGCACAGCCGACATCCAGGCAGGGCACGTCGCGGGCGAAAGCGCCGACGACGTCGAAGCGCTCGTCTATGCCTCCATCAACTCGGCGCTTCTGCAAGGCAAGCTCGCGCCGGGCCAGCAGCTCGTGGAGCGCGAGCTCGCGGCCGCGTTCGGCTGCACGCGCGGCGCGCTGCGCAAGGTGCTCGCGCGCCTCGGCTTCGAAGGCAAGCTCGAGCTCGAACCCAATCGCGGCGCATTCGTGCCGTCGCCCTCCGAGGAGGACATCCGCGCGACGTACCGGGCGCGTCAGGTGGTGGAGGCGGGCGTGGTCGTGAGCCTGTGCGGCGCGCTCGACGCGGGCATGCGCCGCAGGCTCGCCGCGCACGTGCGCAGCGAAAAGAAGGCGCTGCGCGAGGGCCGCGTGGACGAGGCCGTGCGCCTCGCCGGCCAGTTCCACCTGATCCTGACCGAGCTCGCGGGTGGCGCGGCGCTCGTGGCGGCGCTCGCGCAGCTCGTCGCGCGCACGGAGCTCTACAAGGCGCTGTTCGATCCGTCGAAGGCCACCTCTTGCGCACCCGACGAGCACGCGCAGATCATCGCGGCGCTCGAAGCCGGCGATCAGGCGGCGGCGCTCGCCACCGTACGCGAGCATCTGGGTGAAATCGAGGCGCGCGTGGTGCGCCAGGCGCGCTTGCGCACGGGCCGCGACCTGAAGTCCGTGTTCGCCGATCTGGCGACCTGAGCGCGGAGCGTACCGCGCTCGCGCGCGAGCCGGCGGGCCGCGCGCGATCCATTGATAAACTACGCCGATGGCGCAAAACCGGTTTGCGCGATCGACGAGGACAAGGCAATGGTGCGTTATCGGCACTACAAGGGTGGCATCTACGAACTGGTTTGCGAGGCGACGCTCGAGTCCGATCCCTCGGTCACGATGATCGTGTACCGGGCCGCGAACGGCACGATCTGGACGCGGCCCGCTTCCATCTTCTTCGAACTGGTCGAATTCGAAGGCGCGCTCGTGCCGCGATTCGCGCCCGTCAACTGACTTTTTTACTTGCGAGGATTGTCCCAGGATGCGTTTACTGATTGCACTCGTTTTGCCCTGGTTGTTATTCTTCACGATCGGCCGGCCCATCTCGGGCATCATCTGCCTGGTCCTGCAAATCACGCTGATCGGCTGGATTCCCGCCGCCATCTGGGCCGTGTATTCGCTGAGCCAATATCAGACCGACAGGAAGATCGACGACGCGTTCGGTCGTCGCAACTAAGGCGCAAGGGATCGAGCGGCGGGCCGGAATTCCGACAGAATATGTCGATACATCCGTAATCCACGCTCACAATTCAGAGAGAACTTAAGACTGGCGCTGCTTTCTTACAGTAAGAAAGGAGGCTTCGCCATGCTCAAATATGCGTTGATGGCCGGTGCCGTGGCCCTGCTGGCCGGGTGTGTTGCACCGGGTTACGACTACGGCTACGGACAACCCGGCTATTACGATGACGGCTACGCGCCGGGTTATGTCGCGCCCGCGTATGGCAGCGTGAACGTCGGCATCTGGGGCGGCGGCGGTGGCGGCTATTACCACGGCCATGACCACGATCACGGCGGTTGGCATGACGGCGGTCACGGCGGATGGGGAGGACGGCCCGGCGGTGGCGGTCACGGCGATTCCGGCGGCTGGCATGGCGGCGGAGGCCACAGCGGCGGCCCGTGGGCACCTTCGGGTGGCGGCCACGGCGGAGGCGATGGCCGGGGTGGCGGTCATGGCGGCGGAGGTCGTCACTGACGGCTACCGCGCCAGGCTCTCAACGGCAGAAACGATCAGGCCCGCCGCTCTTTCGAGCGGCGGGCCTGATTTCCTTCGGCGCTTCCTGACCACGTAAGGGGCAAGGCGGCCGGGAGCAGAACGGGGAAACCGCGACCGCGCGGCTTCCCCGTTCAAGCGTACTTACTGACCGGACTGCGAGGTGCCGGACGTCGACGGGCCGTAAGCTGTGTTGGCTTTGTCGGCGGCGACGCGTGCTTCAGCAGCCTGGATGTTTTCCGGATAGTGCATCCAGTCGCTCGGATCGTAGCCTGCGGCGCGCAGCTGGGCGAGTTCGGAACGAACTTGCGCGCGCGTAACAGGTTGCTGTTGCGATTGAGCGAACGAAAGGGCCGGAACGGCGACGATTGCGGCTACAACTGCGGCCTTGAGAAGCGACTTCATAACTGTGACCTCCGAGTTCTTTTAAGGGGTTCGCACGATGGCGTGACCCATGTCGACACTTTAGGTCTTCCGGGCATCAGGGTAAATACTGATAAAGCGAATTCAGTGTTCTCCTGGAGACAACAATCACGCGCGGATTTTGTCTGATTATTTCTTTGGGACGCGATGGGAGTGGGTTTTTGGGGGACATGTTGGTGCCGCCTTTGCCTGCGAATTATTGCGAAATTCGCAACTGGAATTCGTCACGATCGCCATATATCCGGAGCCCGCGCTTGCCTAGAATCCAGTCGACGCCTGCGGTGCGCGACGCAATGCAGCATGCCAGGCGATTCATACAATTTCGGAGGTAATCGCCATGAAGTCGCTCATTCAAGCCGTTGTCATCGCCACTGCCTGCGCTGCGCCGCTGGCCGCTTTCGCGCAGTCCGACCAGGGCCTCACACGCGACCAGGTGCGCGCGCAGCTCGTCGAGTTCCAGCAGGCCCAGCGCAATCAGAACGCCGGCGTGACGGCGGTGAACGCCCCCGTCGCTCAGGGTGACAGCTCGTATGGCGGCGTGAGCAATTCGTCGTCGATGGCGGGCGCGCACTACGTCTCCGAAGCCGCCCGCACGGGTCCGCAATCGGTGTATTTCGGTGGTCAGTAAAGTCAGCCAGTAACGCTGCCTGCCGGGGCGCCAGACGCCTCGGTTCGCCAAAGACAACCGGCCCGCGATGTTGAGTCGCGGGCCGGTTTTGCTTTTGGGCGGGCGCTGGGGTGGGCACAGAAGCGGGCTACAAGAGTTCCGCGTCCGGCACGTCGAGCACGAGATCCGTGCGTGCCACCGCGACGCAAGTCAGCACATAGCCCTCGGCTTTTTCTTCTCGCGACAGGCCTGGCCATTCGATCGTGAAGCTCGCCTCGCCGCTCACGACGCGGCACAGGCAGGTGCGGCACGTGCCATTGCGGCACAGGCGCGGCAGGCGGATGCCGGCGAATCCGGCCGCTTCGAGCAGCGTGAGCTCGGGCGGTGCTTCGAACGTGCGGCCAAGCGGCTCAATGCGCACGAGCGGTACGGGTGGCACGGATGGTGTTGATGGTGCCGGCGGCGTTGATGGCACGTCTGCGGCGGCACCCTCGGCTACGTTGGCGCGCTCGCCGCCATCGCCGTTCCGGCCATTCTGGCCACCACACCCGTTCTCGCGGCTTTCCTCGCCTGCGCGCTTGCCGGAATCGTCGATGCTCATGAGACCGATACCCCGAGCAAGTGGCCCGCGCCCGCCGTGAACGCGGCGGCGGCGAGCCCGATGGCGATCTGGCGGAACGCCGAGAACGCCGCGCTGCGCCCGTTGAAAAGCGACGTGAATACGCCGACGGCAGCGAGCCCGAGCGTGCTCAGCGCAACGCATTGCACGATGGCCGCCATGCCGTGCGCCCAGAGGAACGCCGCCGTGGGAAACGCCGCGCCCAGCGCGAACAGGCAGAACGACATGGCCGCGGCCGTCCACGGATTGCCGCCCAGCTCTTTCGGATCGATGCCGAGCTCTTCGCGCGCGAGCGTATCCAGCGCCTCATTCTTGTCGCGCATGATCTGCGCGGCCACGCGGCGGGCTTCGTCGGCGTCGATGCCCTTGGCCTGATAGATGAGCGCGAGTTCGTGACGCTCGGCGTCAGGCGTGTTCTCGAGCTCGTCGGCTTCCTTGGCGAGCTGCGTGCGCGCGAGTTCGCGCGCGTTGGTCACCGAAAGCCATTCGCCAAGCGCCATCGAGCACGCGCCCGCGACCAGCCCGGCGAGGCCGGTCAGCAGGATCGCGCGGTTGGCGCTGCCGGCGCCGGCTACACCCATGATCAGGCAGAAGTTCGAGACCAGCCCGTCGTTGGCGCCGAGCACCGCCGCGCGCAAGTCGTTGCCCGAGGTCGCCCCTTTGTGCCACGACTCGGCCCCCGCGATTTGCGCGCCCTTCGACTGACCTTGCGCGCGCTTGCTCGCCACGATTGACTGCACGATGGCGGCGTGCTGCTGCTCCTGCGCCGAAAGCGTCTGCGCGCCGGGTTCGCGCGCGTAGCGGTCGCGGTCGGCGTACTCGGCGGCGGCGACGGTGGGCAGCACGAGCGAGGGGCCGAAGGTGCGCGTGAGCGTCTGCAGCAGACGCGTCTTCGCGCTGCGGCGGTGCGGCCGCACGTGCACGCCGTTGGCGGCGAGCTTGTCGCGCCAGACCTGGGCGTGCTCGCGCTCCGACGCCGCGAGCTCGGCGAAGATCCGGCGCCGGCCCGCGTCCTTCTCGACGGCGCTGAGCGTGTCGTAGACGGCGGCGCTGTCGAGTTCGTCGGCGAGGTTGCGCCGGTAGCGGCGGAGTTCCTGAGGGGAGGCCATGATGCGCGTGCGAGATTCGTTTGACGCGAAGCTTAACCTGGCGGGACTCGTCTGTCGGCGCGGCGTGTGAGAGTGGGGGGCGAGCGCGTGCGGGCGCGCGTGGCTCGTTGCGGCTCGGTGCGAATGGCCGCGATCTGGTCGTGCGCTCAGATGCGGCTCGGTGCGGTTCAACGGAGTCCGACGCGATTTCGTTTCGGCACGACTTCGATTCGCACGACTTCAGCGTGATCGATCAGCAACGGCCGTACGATCCCCTCCGCCTCGCGCGCCTCAGCGTCGCCGCAAATGCCGATACACCGTGTTGCGAGCGAGCCCCAGCTCGCGCGCCGCCGCTGAGACGTTGCCGTCGTGGCGCGAGAGCGCGTCGTCGATCAGGCGCGCCTGCCAGTCCGAGAGGCGGGCCGGGCGCGAGGCGTGGGCGCCTTCTTTCGGCGCGCAGGCAGACCCAGGCGTCTGCGCAACAGCGGCATCGCGGGCGTTGGCACCATCGCCGTCGACATCGCCGTTTTCAACCGGCGCGCAGTCGTGCTCGAGGTCCTCGGGCAGATGCACGAGGTCGATGGCGTCCTCACCCTCGGCCATGATCGCAGCGGTGCGCAGCACGTTCGCAAGCTGACGCAGATTGCCGGGCCAGCGGCAGCGCGCGAAATAGTCGCGCACCTCGGGCGTGATCCGCGTGGGCGCGGCGTGGATCTCGCGCCGCACGTGGTCCAGCACGCGCGCGACGAGCGCGTCGAGATCGCTGCGCTCGGCCAGCGGCGGCAGCGTGACGGCGAGCCCGTTGATGCGGTAGTAGAGGTCCTCGCGGAAGCTGCCTTCGGCGATCATCGCGCGCAGGTCGCGGTGCGTCGCGCAGACGATGCGCAAGTCGACCGGCACCGCGCGCGCCCCGCCGAGCGGCATCACGGCGCGCTCCTGCAGCACGCGCATGAGCCGTACTTGCTGCGCGAGCGGCATGTCGCCGATCTCGTCGAGAAAGAGCGTGCCGCCGTGCGCCTGCACGATCTTGCCCGCGCTGCCGCGGCGTCTCGCGCCCGTGAACGCGCCGTCCTCGTAGCCGAACAGCTCGGCCTCGATCAGCGTGTCGGGCAGCGCCGCGCAGTTGAGCGCGACGAACGGCGCATCGCGGCGCGGCGAATCCTGGTGCAGCGCCCGCGCGAGCCATTCCTTGCCGGTGCCGGTGCGGCCGAGCACGAGCACGGGAATGTCGCGTCCGCGCACGCGCGCGACACGCTCGAGCACGGCGGCCACGCGCGCGTCGCCGGTGTCGAGGTCGGCGAGCGTGGGTTGCCACGCGGCCGTGCCCGTACGCGCGCCGGCTGGTGCGGTGGCGCTCGCCGGATCTCGCTCGGCCGCCTGCGCGGGGCGTGCGGCGCGTTCGGGCCAGGCCGGCTGCGCGCCGACGACCGCCGCGCCCGGCGTGCCGCGTGCGAGCACGCGCACGCCGCTCGCCAGCGTGAGCGCAATGAATTCGCTGCGCGGCTCGCCGCGCGCGCGCATGAGCTGCTGCATGAACGCCGGAAACGGCTGGCCAAAGAGCGCTTCGAAGCCGCGCTGCTGCAGCGCCGCGAGCGACGAGCCGAACTGGAACAGCGCGCTGCGGTTGGCGCACAGCAGCGTGCCGTCGGCGGCGAACGCGGCGAGTCCTTCGTAGAGCGTGCCGATGAACTCCGCGCGCGCGTGAAACTGTAGCCGGATGGCATCGGCGAATTCGGTGTTGAACAGATGGTTCTCGATCATCTGCGCCGACATGCGCACGAGCGCGAGCGTGTGCTTGTGAGAACCGTTCATACCGTGTGGCGCGCCGCTCACGTCGAGCGCGCCCAGCGTGCGGCCCCACGGATCGGCGATCGGCGCGCACGAGCAGGTGAGGATGTGGTTCGCGTGCAGGAAGTGCTCGCCCGCGTGGACGGTGGTCGGCTGGCCGTCGACGAGCGCCGTGCCGATCGCATTGGTGCCGCGGTCGCGCTCGGCCCACGAGACGCCGGGACGCAGCGCCACGCGCCGCGCTTTCTCGACGAAGTCGGGGTCGCCGAGGCTGTGCAGGATCACGCCGTTGCGGTCGGTGAGCAGCACCATGCTCTCGGTATCGACGATCTGCGCGTGCAGCGCATCCATCACGGGCCGCGCCTGGGTGTAGAGCGTGCGATTGCCGTCGATCAGATCGCGCAGATCGGCGCGGCCGAGCGGATGGAATTCCGGCGCCTCGGAGACGCGCAGGCCGATGGCGCGCGAGCGCGCGTGCGCCTGGGCGATCATGTCCGCACGGGCCGCTTCGGGGGGCTTGACGGTGGCGGAGGGGTGTCGGGTCACGCGTGTCTCCAATCTTGATTTGACGCTGCGCAGGCGCTGCGCTGTATCCGTGCGTACGAATCGGTCCATGGTACAGGAAGCTCGGCGCGCGCCACATCCGGGCGATTCCGGGCAAATCCGGACGATGGGGGCCGATTGGCGCGGGCCCGCACGCTTCACGCGCGGCTTGCCTTTGCGCGCGCGAGTGCCAGGATGAAGGCAGGGGCGCAAGACGCGCGGCGTCGTGCGGCGTCCCGGCGGCGGCGCAGCGGGCATGACGGGGTTTTGGGCGCGGCCGCGGTTCCTTGCGGAGGGCCGTCATGGTCCAAGGCGAATTGAGGATCCTCGTGGCGGCGCTCGCCGTCTTTGTCGTGCTGGCGGGTCTCGCGGTCGCGATCCACGGTCTGCTCTTCGACGAGCACCGCGTCGTGCTGTACGGCATGGCGATCGTGTCGAGCGGCATCGTCGCGTTCGTGGCGATGCTCACCGTGCACCCGAAGGACGTCGAAATCGAGCATGGCCAGCATCGCGAATCGTGAGTTCGCACAGCCGGTTCTGCGAAGTCGAGTGCCCGATGTGCCGCCCGCGTGTGCGGACGGCGCGTGCCGTGTTGCAGTGCGCCATGCCATGTGCGGCCAGGGCGCGGGAGCATCCGTTTGCGCGCGCAACGGCCTGTTCGCAAAGTGCTGAAAAAATCGGACCCGAAGATCTTTTCGCGCGTGTGACAAAGTCGGGCTTGCGGGCGGCAGGAAGTGTCCTAAAGTGAATCCAGACGGCCGCCGCAATCGTGTCGAACGAAGCGACACTTGCGGCGGTCGACATTTGAACCGCGCGTATGCCGGGGAGGAGCATCGAAAGGCGCGGCCCGCTCACTCTCAACCTAAGGCCACTCTCATGCAGATTCTGTTTCCGAATGAGGTGCCCGAATACTCGGGACCCGATTTGACCTTGGCGTTTCCGGCGATGATCGATGGAGAGCGGGTGGAATGTACGATCACGGCGGCGGCGCTGGAGGATCACTTTGGCGCGGCTTCGACACGCGCCGAAGACATGCTCGACGCATTCGATCACCATCGCGAGCGCATCGAGGCAGTCGCGCGCCGGCTGCTTTCCGACACGCGTGCGCAGTGCCTCACGCTGCGCAGCGGCTACGTGCGTTTCGTGCAGGCGCACGCGGCGGCGTCCTGAGTTTTTTGTCCCGTCTCTTGTCCCAATAGTGTCTTGAGATTCTCCGCGACGTACCAGACGTCGCGGGGTTTTCGTTTTTGCTCGCGCAACGGCGTGCGCCGGGCCGCGTGCGCTCGTGCGCTCGTGCGCGGCTCAGATCATGCGGCGCAGCGTGTTGTCGCGAAACACCAGATGGTGCCCGATGGCCGCGAGCGCGTGGATGCCGATGATCCAGTAGAACGCGTTGCCGATCAGCTCGTGCGCCTCCTTGATGACCTTGCGCGCGACCGGGTCCGCGCCCACCAGCACGATCTGCAGGTCGATGCCCGCGAGCGTGACCGGCTTGCCGCCGGTGTTGATCGTCAGGATGCCGAGCAGCGGCTGCACGAAGATGAATACGTAAAGCGCCACGTGCACGAGCCGCGACAGGAACGTGAGCACGCGATTCGAATCGATATCCTGCGGCGCGCCGTGCCACATGCGCCACAGGAGGCGCAGCACGGCGAGCGAGAGCACGAGCGTGCCGGCCCAGTAGTGCACGTTGCTCCAGAACACGCGGCTGTCCGTGCCTTTGGGACCGCGTATCTCGATGGCGAGATACGCGAGCGCGACGAGCAGGAAGATGATCCAGTGAAAGAAGATCGCGGGCTTCGAGTAGCGTTCTGCGGAGGCGGGGTAGGTGGCCACGGGGCGGTTCCTTTGCGGGGATCGTTATCGTCGGTATCGTCGGGTATCCGTATGATAAGGACGACATGGCGCGCCGTGCGCCTGCGTGGCCGGAATACTTGACGTGGCTCGCGCAGGATCGCAACCGCGGGCCACGATGCGCACGGGCCAGCCGCTTATTCCGAACCCAGATAGAAGTAGCGGAACAGGAACACGGCCGCGATGATCCAGACGATCAGGCGCACCTGGCGCGCGCGGCCCGTCAGCAGCTTCAGGCCCGCATACGAGATGAAGCCGAAGGCCACCCCGTTCGCGATCGAATACGTGAACGGCATCGCGAGCGCCGTGAGCGCCGCGGGCACGACTTCGGTGGCATCGTCCCAGGGCAGCTCGGCGAGCTCGCGCAGCATCAGGCACGAGACGTAGAGCAGCGCCGGCGCGGTTGCGTAGGCGGGCACCACGCCCGCGAGCGGCGCGACAAAGAGGCTCGCGAGGAACAGCACGGCCACGGTGAGCGCCGTCACGCCGGTGCGCCCGCCCGCCTGCACGCCCGAGGCGCTTTCGATATAGGCCGTGGTCGACGAGGTGCCGAGGATCGAGCCCGCGAGAATCGCGGTGCTGTCCGCGAGCAGCGCGCGGTTCAGGCGGTGCATCTTGCCGTGCACGAGCAGGCCCGCGCGGTTGGCCACGCCCATCAGCGTGCCGGTCGCATCGAACAGCTCGACGAGGAAGAACACCAGCACCACGTTCAGAATGCCGGTCGAGAGCGCGGCCTTGATGTCGAGATGCGCGAAGGTCGGCGCGATCGAGGGCGGCGCCGAGAAGATGCCGTGAAACTGGTTGCCGCCGAAGAAGAACGAGAGGATCGTCACGCCCACGATACCGATCAGGATCGCGCCGCGCACCTTGAGCACGTCGAGCGTCACGATGACGAAAAAGCCGATGATCGCGAGCAGCGTATGCGGGTCGTGCAGGTTGCCGAGCTCGACGAGCGTGGCCTGGCTGCCGACGATCACGCCCGAGGTCTTGAGCGAGATGATCGCGAGGAAGAGGCCGATACCCGAGGTGATCGCGACCCGCAGCGAATGCGGAATCCCGTTGATGATCGCCTCGCGCACGCGCAGCAGCGTGACCACGAAGAACAGGCACCCGGAGATGAACACCGCGCCGAGCGCCGCCTCCCACGTGAAGCCCATGCCCTTGACCACGGCGTACGCGAAGTACGCGTTCAGGCCCATGCCGGGCGCGAGCGCGATGGGGTAGTTCGCGTAGAGGCCCATGATGATCGACGCCAGCGCCGAGACGAGGCAGGTGGCGACGAAGACGGCGTCCTTGGGCATGCCGGCGTCGCCGAGAATCGCCGGGTTCACGAAGATGATGTACGCCATCGTGAGGAAGGTGGTGAAGCCGGCGAGCACTTCGGTGCGCAGGTTCGTTCCTGCTTCTTCGAATCCGAAATAGCGTTTGATGGCGTCCATGAAGGTCGGGCCCTTGAGAGTCGTGCAGGTTGATTTGTTGTGGAGGCTGCACGGGCGGCCGGCGGGCGTCGCCGGGACCCGTGCACGCGGCTTACGGGCGGGATTTTAAACAATTGTCCGGCAAACGCAGAAAAGCCTTGGCGAACGTGGAACGGCCGCAACAGTTTGCGGTGCGTCAAATGTAGGGGTGGGCGCCTGCACGCCGCTAAAAGCACAAAGCGGGAGCCTCGGTCCGCCTTCGCAGACGGATCGACGCTCCCGCCGAGGGGAGAGTCTTCAGCGCGCCACGCTTACTGCGTCGATTGCGGCATCATGCTCGCTTCACGCCGTTGCGCGACGATGGCCGCGGCGCGCTGGGCGTTTTCGGGGTAGTGGATCCAGTCGAGTGGATCGTAGCCCGCCGCACGCCATGCAGCGAGGTCAGCCAGCACCTGGGCGCGCGTCAACGGACCCGACGGGTTGTACGGTTGGGCCCACGCACTCGCCGAAGCGACGCAGCATGCCGCTGCCACGAGAGCAGTGGCCACACGCGAAAGAGTGTCCATGGCAATGCCTTTCGTATAAGGGATAACCCTTTGAATTTTAGGCGTTATCTCGATAACTGAAAGGTTTGCAACCAGAAAAATACGCGCGCAGCGCGTCGGTCTTTGCGCCGTATCCGGTGTCTCTTCAACTCACCCTGACCGCGCCTTCGAAGCGGGCCGTTCGCGCAGCTGCCGGTACTCGGCGGGGCGCAAGCCGGTCCATTTGCGGAACGCGCGATGGAACGCGCTCGGCTCCGCGAAGCCCACGGCGGCGGCCACGTCGGCGACCGAGCGCGCGGGGTCCTGCAACGCCTCGAGCGCCAGGTCGCGGCGCAGCTCGTCCTTGATCGACTGGCAACTGTGCCCTTCCTGGCGCAGGCGTCGGCGCAGCGTCGCGCTTGCCACGTTCAGGCGCTGCGCGATGGCGTCGGCATCGGGCCACGCGTGCGCGGGCAGGGCGCGCAGCGCGCGCCGCACGCGTGCCGCGAACGAGCCCGGATTGCGATACTTCACGACGAAATTGCCGGGCGCATTGCGCAGGAAGGCGCGCGCCGAGGCGGCGCTCTGGATCACGGGCAGTTCGAGGAACGCGGGCGCGAGGTCGAACCACGAGTCGGGCTGATCGAAGGCCATGTCCTCGCAGATCATGAGCTGGTACTCGTGCGCGTCGGGCGGCGCCGCGCAGCGAAAGCGCGCCGCGACCACGGGAATGCGCCGCCCCACGAGCCAGCACAGCAATCCGTAGACAAGGATGAACCAGGTCGCGTAGGCGAACAGCGTCGGCACCGGCGTGCCCGCGCGCTGGCGGAATGCGATGCGCACGCGCGTGGTGTCGATGTCGATCTCGCCCGCGAGGTCGTCGAGAACGAGGCGCATGAAGTGCACGGTGCGCTGCAGCGCCTGGCGGCCCGTCTGCGCGCCGAGCGCTGAGTGCGTCATGGCGATGAAGCTTCCGCGCTTCATCGCGTGCGAGTCCTGGCCGAAGAATTCGTCGTCGAGCGCGCCAGCGATGCCGGCCCACAGCGCGCCGTACTGCGCGGCGCTCACGCGCGCCTGCGGCGCATCGAGCGCGCTGGCGGCGATGCCCGCTGCCTCGACGACGGGCGCCACGTCGAGCCCGCGCGCTCGCGCGAGCGAGAGCGTCTCGTGCACGAGGCTCATCGCGATCATGCCTTTTTCGCTCACTTTGCTGGTTTTCCCTGAATGCAAGGCATAGCCTCCAGTGGGGTTATGGAGGCCATTATGGCAAATTCGCTCAGTGATTTTGATCGTGGCGGGCATCGAATGCGGGGGCGCGGATGCCTAAACTTTTCGTAGACCTTGCGGCGGCCGCCGCATGGGACGACAGTTGAAGCACAGGCGCTCCCGTCACGAGACCACGACACCACGCGACGCGGGCGCGCAGGCGAGACAGGAAGGGGACACAGATGGACGAGCTCTATACCGACGATCAACGCATGATTCGCGACGCCGCGCGCGACTTCTCGACCGAGCGCCTCGCGCCCAATGCGGCGCAATGGGACCGCGACGGCAAGCTGCCCGACGAGGTGGTCGCGCAACTGGGCGAGCTGGGCTTTCTCGGCATGATCGTGCCGCAGGAGCAGGGCGGCTCCTATACCGACTACGTGGCCTATGCGCTCGCGATGGAGGAGATCGCCGCGGGCTGCGCCTCGTGCGCGACGCTCGTGAGCGTGCACAACTCGGTGGGCTGCGGGCCGATCCTCCAGTACGGCACCGACGCGCAGAAGGACCGCTGGCTCGCGAAGCTCGCGAGCGGCGAGATGATCGGCGCGTTTTGCCTGACCGAGCCGCAGGCCGGTTCCGAGGCCAACAACCTGCGCACGCGCGCCGAGCTGCGCGATGGCAAGTGGGTGCTCAACGGCAACAAGCAGTTCGTGACGAACGGCTCGCGCGCGAGCCTCGCCATCGTGTTCGCGGTGACCGATCCCGACGCGGGCAAGCGCGGCATCTCGGCCTTCGTCGTGCCCACCGACACGCCGGGCTTCAACGTGGGGCCGCCCGAGAAGAAGATGGGCATTCGCGCCTCGGACACCTGCCCGATCTCGCTCGTCGACTGCGCGATTCCTGAGGCGAACCTGCTCGGCCAGCGCGGCGAGGGCCTCAAGATCGCGCTCTCGAATCTCGAAGGCGGACGCATCGGCATCGCGGCGCAGGCGCTCGGCATCGCGCGCGCGGCCTTCGACGCGGCGCGCACCTATGCGCACGAGCGCGTGCAGTTCGGCGAGCCGCTGATCCGGCATCAGAGCGTGGCCAACATGCTCGCCGACATGCACACGCGCATCAACGCCGCGCGCCATCTCGTGCATCATGCGGCCAGGCTGCGCACGCGCGGCTTGCCCTGTCTTTCGGAGGCTTCGCAGGCCAAGCTCTATGCTTCCGAAATGGCCGAGGAAGTTTGCTCGCACGCGATCCAGATTCACGGCGGCTATGGCTTCCTCAACGACTATCCGGTCGAGCGCCATTACCGCGACGCGCGCATCACGCAGATCTACGAAGGCACGAGCGAAGTGCAGCGCATGGTGATCGCGCGCCAGCTATAAGGAAGGATAACGAAGTATTGAATGGGTTGAAAAAATAGAGCGCGCACGCGCCTTAGGACAGGAAAGGAGACGACGATGACCGGGTTCACCCCTTCCGCGCAGGCCTTTATCGACGCACGCGATTTGCTGCTGCGTCACCGCACCGACTATGCGCGTGCGTATGAGGCATTCGCGTGGCCGCAGCTCGACACCTTCAACTGGGCGCTCGACTACTTCGACGTGATGGCGCGCGGCAATGACAATCCGGCGCTCTGGATCGTCGACGATCTCGCGAACGGCGGCACGCGCTATTCGTTCGCGCAGATGTCCGAGCGTTCGTCGCGCATGGCGAATTTCCTGCGTGCGGAAGGCGTGGGCCGCGGCGATCGTCTGCTGCTGATGCTACCCAACCGCGTCGAGCTCTGGGACGTGATGCTGGCGGCGATGAAGCTGGGCGCCGTGGTGCTGCCCGCCACCACTCAGCTCTCTCCCGACGACGTGCGCGAGCGCGTGGAGGCGGGCGGCGCGCGCTACGTCGTGGTCGATGCGGCCGAGCTCGCGAAATTCGACACGCTCGATGCAGACGTCAAGCGCATCGCCGTGGGTGCATCGCGCGAAGGCTGGGTCGATCTCTCGCGCGCCTATGAAGCGAGCGCCGCCTTCGAGCCCGATGGCCCGACGCGCGCGAGCGATCCGCTGCTGCTCTATTTCACCTCGGGCACCACGTCGAAGCCGAAGCTCGTCGAGCATACGCACCAGAGCTATCCCGTGGGGCACCTCTCGACGATGTACTGGATCGGCCTCACGCCCGGCGACGTGCACTGGAACATCAGCTCGCCGGGCTGGGCCAAGCATGCGTGGAGCTGCTTGTTCGCGCCGTGGAATGCGCAGGCCTGCGTGTTCGTCTACAACTACGCGCGCTTCGTGCCGAAGGATACGCTCGACGCGCTCGTGCAATGCGGCGTGACTACGCTGTGCGCGCCGCCTACGGTGTGGCGCATGCTCGTGCAGGAGCCGCTCGCGAGCTACGCGGTGAAGCTGCGCGAGATCGTGGGCGCGGGCGAGCCGCTCAATCCCGAGATTATCGAGCGCGTGCGTCACGCGTGGGACATCACGATTCGCGATGGCTATGGCCAGACCGAAACCACTTGCCAGATCGGCAATTCGCCGGGCCAGCCCGTGGTGGCCGGCGCGATGGGCCGGCCGCTGCCGGGCTACCGCGTCGAGCTCGTCGATCCCGACGATCAGCCCGTGAGCGAGGGCGAAATCGCGCTGTCGCTCGCGCATCGTCCGCTCGGTTTGATGACCGGTTACGCGAACAACGCGAAGGCCACCGAGCAGGCCATGCGCAACGGCTACTACCACACGTCCGACGTGGCGCTGCGCCGCGACGACGGCTACTTCGTCTACGTGGGCCGCGCCGACGACGTGTTCAAGTCGTCCGATTACCGCCTGAGTCCGTTCGAGCTCGAGAGCGTGCTGATCGAGCACGAGGCGATTGCCGAAGCGGCCGTCGTGCCGAGCCCCGACCCGTTGCGGCTTTCGGTGCCCAAGGCGTTCGTGATCGTGCGCCAGGGCTACGAGGCCGGCCCCGATCTCGCGCGCGAGGTGTTCCGCTTCTCGCGCGAAAAGCTCGCACCGTACAAGCGCATTCGCCGCCTGCAGTTCAGCGATTTGCCGAAGACCATTTCCGGCAAGATCCGCCGCGTCGAGTTGCGCCGCCGCGAAATGGAGCGCACCGGGGAACCCGCGCGCCAGCCCGACGAATACTGGGAAGAGGACTTCCCCGAGTTGCGTTGAAATCCAGTTGGAGTCCGAAATGATCGAGTTCGAGTACGCGCATGACGGCGCGGTGGCCCTCATCACGCTCGCGCGTCCGCCCGCGAACGCGTTTACCGTCGATGGCCTGGGCCAGCTTCAGGAGGTGATCGAGGCGTTCAACCGCGAGGCGAAGGTGCGTGCCATCGTCATCACCGGCAACGGGTCGAAATTCTTCAGCGCGGGCGCCGACCTGAACGCATTCGCCACGGGCGATCGCGACGTCGCGCGTGCGGCGGCCTCGGCCTTCGGCGCCGCGTTCGAGACGCTGCAGAACGCGCGGCCCGTGGTGATCGCCGCGATCAACGGCTATGCGATGGGCGGCGGGCTAGAATGCGCGCTCGCCTGCGATATCCGTATCGCCGAAGAACACGCGCAGCTCGCGCTGCCCGAGCCCGCCGTGGGCCTGCTGCCATGCGGCTGCGGTACGCAGACGCTGCCCTGGCTCGTGGGCGAGGGCTGGGCCAAGCGCATCATCCTCACCGGCGAGCGCGTGGATGCCGCCACGGCGCTGCGCATCGGCCTCGTCGAAGAAGTGGTCCCGCAGGGCGGGGCGCGCGAGGCCGCGCTCGCCATGGCCGCGCGCGTGGCGTCACTGAGCCCGCAGGCCGTCACGTTCAGCAAGTCGCTGATCCATCAGGCGCGCAACGGCGTGCCGCGCGGCGCGGCGCTCGCGGTGGAACGCGAGCGCTTCGTCGACCTGTTCGATTCGCCCAACCAGCGCGAGGGCGTGAACGCCTTCCTCGAGAAGCGCAAGCCGCACTGGCATATTGAAACGGAGAACTAAGCAATGAATGCACTACCCGCTTCCGCCGAGACTCCACCGGAAGCCGGACAGGACGTGTTGTTCCGCGTGGTCAATCGCGTCGCGATCATCACGCTGAACCGCCCTGCCGCGCTCAACGCGCTTTCGCATGCGATGGTGCGCGAGATTGCCGTGCAGCTCGAACGCGTGCGCCGCGACGACGCGATCGTCGCGCTCGTGCTCGAAGGCGCGGGCCCGAAAGGCTTTTGCGCAGGCGGCGACGTGCGCGCGATCGACCGGCTCGCGCGCGCGGGCGAGCGCCTGGGCGAACACGGCTGGCAGCAGTTCTTCGTCGACGAATATCGGCTCGACTACGCGCTGCATACGTTCGAGAAGCCGCTCGTCGCGCTGCTCGACGGCGTGACGATGGGCGGCGGCATGGGCCTCGGCCAGGCGGCGGCGCTGCGCGTGGCCACGACGCGCACGAAGATCGCGATGCCGGAGACGCGCATCGGCATGTTGCCCGACGTGGGCGCCACGCATTTCCTCGCGAAGATGCCGGTGGAAACCGGGCTCTACGTGGGGCTGACCGGCGTGCTGCTTTCGGGCGCCGACGCACTGCACTGCCATCTCGCCGATATCTGCGTGCCGGGCGAGTGGCTCGACGGCTACGAGGCGCGTCTCGCGCAGGCCCGCTTCGATGGCGACGTGCTCGAAGCGCTGCGCGGCGTGTTTGACGTATCTCGCGACGCGCCGTCTCACGCCGCGGATGCCAGCACGCTGATCGCGCGTGCGCCGCAGATTGCCCGCTACTTCGAGCCGCGTGCGCGCGTCGAGCAGATCGTCGGCGCGTTGCACGCCGACCTCGAGCGCGAGCAGCCCGAGGACGTGCGCGCATGGCTCGAAACCACGCTCGACGCGCTCACGCATTACTCGCCCACGATGCTCGAAGTCACGCGCGAGGCGCTGCTGCGCGGCCGCCAGTTGACACTCGCCGAAAACTTCCGCATGGAGCTCGGGATCGTTGCGCGCGCAATCGAAGAGGGCGACTTCTGCGAAGGCGTGCGTGCGCATCTCGTCGACAAGGACCGCAAGCCGCGCTGGGCGCCCGCGACGCTCGCTGAATTGCGCGAGGAGCGCGTGCGGCATTTCCTGTGCTCGCCGTGGCGTGCGCAGGCGCATCCGCTCGCCGATCTGGGCGCGTGACGCGCGCCATGCGCTGAACGCTCGCGGCGCGCGGATCGTCTGCGCGCCGCATCGTTTCATACTCCACCCGTCCGGCGCTTGGCGCGCCGCGATCTCCCGCAGCACCTCACCCCAAAAAACAACAACGCCCGCCGTGCGCGAGGCAGGGCGGGCGTGGGCTGGCGGCCACCAGCGCGTGCGCGCTTTACAGGTAGCTGCAGCAGTAGTCGAGCGTCTCGACGACGTCGATGTCGAAGCGGCTCTTGCCCGGCACCGAGAACGACTCGCCTGTGCCATAGGTCTTCCACTCATCGCTGCCGTCGAGGCGGATGCGGCACTTGCCGCCTTGCACTTCCATCAGCTCGGGGGCGTCGGTGCCGAAGTTCAGCTGGCCCGGCAGGATCACGCCGAGCGTCTTGCGCGTGCCGTCGGCGAACAGCACCGTGTGCGAGACGCACTTGCCGTCGAAATAGACGTTGGCTTTGCGGACTACGGAAACCTGGTCGAATTGGGTTGCGGCCGTCATGGCGGTCTTCCTCTGAGTCGTCGTGAATGGATGCGTTGGCGCCAGGCGGGCGCGATCCTGCGCGCCCGGAGCGGGACCGACATCATACCGGCCTCGACGCATGCGGCGAAGCGGCCCGGTGCTTTTGGCGGGGTAGGTCTTCCTGAGTCCGTCAGCGAAAACCTGCAAAACGCATAACGACAGTTTACACATCTATAACGTTTAATTACAATTGCAACAGCAAATGAGAATCATACGCATTCGTAAATAAGACTTAACACAGGATTTCGCTGACGCGGGCGGCGCGTGACGCCCGGCTCAGGACGTGTCCGCCTTCAATCCAAACGCTCACCATGTCCGTCCTCTTCCCGACGCGGATGCGCGCTGTCGCGTCCGTTGCAGCCTTGTATTGCTCCGGCTTTTTCGCACCCGCCGTTCACGCCCAGGCCGCTCACGCCGCGCCTGACGCGCCCGTGTCCATCGCCGATGCGGGCGCCGATGCAGGTTCCAATGCAAGCCCCAACGCCGGCGCCAACGCCGCCGCCGAAGCCACTTTGCCCGCCGTGAAGGTCATGTCGGCGCCCTCCGAAATGCAGGCGAAGACGCTCGACTCGTACAAGTTCACCTCGCCGCTCATCGACACGCCGCGCTCGGTCACGGTGATCCCGCAGGAAGTGCTCAAGGAAAAGAACGTCACGACCTTCGAGGACGCGCTGCGCACGGTGCCCGGCATCACCTTCCTCGGCGGCGACGCGGCGGCGAATCCTTCCGCCGATCGTCCCGTGATTCGCGGCTTCGAGTCGCGCAACTCGATCTTCGTCGACGGCATGCGCGACTCGGGCGTGCAGAACCGCGAGACCTTCGACGTCGAGAACATCAGCGTCGTGAAGGGCCCGGACTCGGTCTATGCGGGGCGCGGCTCGGTGGGCGGCAGCATCGACATCACGACCAAGACGCCGCAGAACGACAACTTCATCAACGGCAGCGTGGGTCTGGGTACGGACAGCTACCGCCGCGCGACCGTCGACTGGAACCAGAAGCTCAACGACACCACGGCGATCCGCCTGAACGCGATGGGCCACGACGCCGACCAGCCGGGCCGCACCGACATCTACAGCAAGCGGTGGGGCGTGGCGCCGTCGATCGCGTTCGGCCTGAACACGCCCACCACGGTCACGCTGAGTTACTACCACCTGAACACCTACGACATGCCCGACTTCAGCGTGCCGTTCCGCTCGACGGGCGGCACGCCGGTGCCCACCAATCGCGGCCAGTTCTACGGGCTGAACGCGCGCGACTACCGGCGCGGCCAGAACGACACGGGCGAAGTGAAGGTCGAGCACCGCTTCAACGATGCGTGGAAGCTCAAGAACACGACGATGTTCGGCCGCTCGACGCTCGACTACATTGCGACGAATCCGCAGCTCACGAGCGCGACCTCGAACATCCTGAGCCTGCAGGCGAAGAGCGGCAAATACGCGACCAACAGCGTGGCGAACCAGACCGAGGCTTCGGCCAAGTTCGACCTCTACGGCATGCGTCATACGCTCACGGCGGGCGTGGAGTTCAGCCACGAGCAGGATCTCTACGAGGGCTATCTCGTGGCCGATTCGGCGGGCAACAACATCCGTTCGGGCGGCCCGTGCTCGGTGGCCTACAACTGCACGCCGCTTGCGTACTGGAATCCGAACAATCCGTGGACCGGCAGCGTGCTGCTCAACGGCGACAAGAGCTTCCCGGGACCGGCCACGCATACGCAGACCAATACCGCCTCGGCCTATCTGTTCGACAGCGTGCAGCTTTCCGAGCGCTGGATCTTCAACGCGGGTCTGCGCTTCGACCGCTTCGACGTCACGGCGCAGCAGGCGGGCGTGCCCGATCTGTCGAATACCTCGAACCTCTTCAGCTACCAGTTCGGCCTCGTGTTCAAGCCGATCCAGACTGTGAGCCTGTACGCGTCGTATGGCACCTCGGCGAATCCGCCGGGCGCGAATTCGGGCCTCGGCGGCGGCACCGACCAGATCACGGCGACCAACCAGGACCTCGCGCCCGAGCGCTCGCGCAATATCGAAGTGGGCGCGAAGTGGGACGTGCTCCACGAGCGCCTCTCGCTCACCACGGCGCTGTTCCAGACCGACAAGACCAACGCGCGCGTGAGCGACGGCCTTGGCGGCACGATCAACGCGGGCTCGCAGCGCGTGCGCGGCTTCGAGTTCGGCTTTGCGGGCAACGTGACGAACCAGTGGGCCGTGTTCGGCGGCTACTCGTATCTCGATGCGATCACGACCAACGCGGGCCCGACCAGCCCGCAGAACTCCGGCTTGCCGATGGTGATGGTGCCCAAGCACAACTTCACGCTGTGGACGAGCTACGACGTCATGCCGAAGCTCACGCTGGGCGCGGGCGCGACGGTGTCGAGCGAGACTTATGCGTCGGTGTCGTCGACCACGCGCAAGTGGATTCCGGGCTACGCGCGCTTCGACGCCTCGGCGACGTGGCGCGTGACGAAGAAGGTCGATTTGCAGCTCAACGTGAACAACATCTTCGACAGGAAGTACTACCAGAGCGCGTATCCGATCTACGCGACGTGGGCGCCGGGCCGCTCGGCGATGGTCACGCTGAACTTCTATCAGTGAGGCTTGCGCCGCACGCTCGCATGACGTAAACGAAGCAGGGGGCGCTCGAGGCGCCCCCTGCTTTTTCACACGCGCGTATGCACGTGCTTGCGCGTCATGCAGCGGCCGCGCTTATTCCCCCGTGACCGTGACCGAAGCCTCGGACGTGAGCATCATGAACGTGAAGCTCTCCTGCAGATAGAGGCGCACGACGTTCTCGTCATGCGACGAGTAGCCGATCGAGACGTCCTGGCCCAGGTGCAGCGCGAAGTCGCCGCCGCGCGTGGTGAGGATGCTGCCGCCTTCGAGCGCCGGCGCCCAGATGATCTCGCCTTTCACGAGGCGGCGGATGTGCTCGAGGACCGGGTAGCCCGAGTCGCTCGCCTCGCTCACGGCCGTGTAGGCGTCGGAGCCCAGCAGCACCGCGTAGGGGCCGTCCACGCCTTGCAGGCGCAACTGCTCGAGCGCCTTGGCGATCACGGTCGGGTAATCGGCCACGTCGGCGGGCATCGGCAGCAGCGGGTTCGACGTGCCTTCGCGAATGCCCGTGATCTGCGCGGCCTTGTAGCCGTCGAAGATCGCGCGGTCTTCGGCGAACGCGAGGCGCGTGGCCGCGTCCTTGGCCGGCTGCCAGTCGGAGTCTTCCGCGCCGCGCTCGACGTCGTCGATGGCTTCGCGCGAAAGCTCGAACGGCACGCGCAGCTCGACCAGCGCCTTCACTTCGCGCTGGCGCGCGCGGATGCCTTCGAGCGGCGCCTCGATGCCGCTCTGGTGACCGGTGCCGACGGCGGCGAGGTCCATGCCGCCGGGGCCGTTCACGTCGACGACGCGGCGGCCCGCGAGCGAGCGCTTGAAGGTGCGCGCGACTTCTTCTTCGATTTGCGACCACGCAGCCGTGGAAATGGGCGCCAGCTCGCGATGCAGATTATTCATACCGGGGTGCTCCTTTGAGGGATCCAATGGCGAGCGAGCCGTCCGCGCACGGCACGGCAGCGGGCTCGGGTTCAGGTTGGTCGTTCGTGTTCGTGTTTGCGTTCGCGTCGGCGGGGGCCACGTCGATGGTGGCGGCCGAGCCCGGCACGCGCTCGGCGAGCGCTTCGAGCAGCGGCTCCGAGGGCACGAAGAACAGGCTCCCCGTGACGGCGCGGCTGAAGTCGAGCAGACGGTCGTAGTTGCCGGGCGGCTTGCCGACGAACATGTTTTCGAGCATCTGCTCGATGGGCGCGGGCGAGCGCGCGTAGCCGATGAAGTAGGTGCCGAATTCGCCGGAGCCGGGCCGGCCGAACGGCATGTTGTCGCGCAGGATCTTGATCTCGTTGCCGTCGGCGTCTTCGAGCGTGGTGAGCGAGCTGTGCGAGCAGCTCGGCTTCACGCTTTCGTCGAGCTCGATGTCCTGCAGCTTGGTGCGCCCGATGACGCGCTCCTGCGCCTCCACGGTGAGCGCGTTCCAGCCTTTCATGTCGTGCAGGTACTTTTGCACCAGCACGTAGCTGCCGCCCGCGAAATCGGGGTCCTCGTCGGGGCCGATCACCGTGAAATGCACGGCCTCGTTGCCGCTGGGATTCTCGGTGCCGTCGACGAAGCCGATCATCGCGCGCATGTCGAAATTGCGGAAGCCGTGCACTTCATCGACGGTCGTGACCGCGCCTTCGAGCCGGCTCATCAGTTGCGTGGCCAGCTCGAAGCAGAGGTCGGTCTGGTCGGCGCGGATGTGCAGGAGCAGGTCGCCGGGCGTGGCGAGCGCCACGCGCTCGCCCGAGCCGAATTCGCGGAACGGATGCAGCTCGGCCGGGCGCGGGTCGCCGAACAAGCGGTCCCATGCGTCGGACGAAAAGCCCACCACGCACGAGAGGTTGCCGCCCGGCACGCGCTTGCCGACCGCGCGCACGAGATTGGCGACGTCGGCGCACCAGGCGCGCACGGCGGCGCGGCTCGCGGCGTCTTCGTTGAGGGTCGCGACGATGAAGAACGCGCTGCGGGTGACGGGAGTGGAAACAGACTGCGGATCGGGCGTTGCGGTGGACGGCGTCATGGTGTGGGGTATCGCTCGGCTTGGTTTGGCTTTGTTCGGTGCCAGGTCGGGGCGCAGGGCGCTTGCGGGGTGCCGCTCGCGGCGGGCGCGCCAAGGCGCCGCGCGAGCCGGCTGCCCGCATAGTTTAGCCAAACTCGCGAAAAAGGGCGGTTTGCAGGCGAGCGGCCTGGCGTGCGACGATAGTCGTCGTCACGGCCTCTGAGAGACACACCATGTGGGATCACACCGAGCATGAAGGCTTCGAGATCTGGGTGTTGCCGATTCCGGCGTTCGGGCCGCGCTCGCCCGAGCCGCTCTTTCATTACAGCGGCTATATCTGCCGCCATGGTGCGGACGCGCATCTGGAAGGACGCAGCATCCGCTTTCACGATCTGATGCGCAACTACGTCGGCCCCGATGCCGCGCTCGACGCGGCCTACGCCGACGCGCGCGAGCGCATCGACCGCTTTCGGGCGACGGGAAGCTGGGCGGAAAGCCACGGCGGTTAGCGCGGCCGGGGCGCCGATGCGGGACGGTGGGGCTGGCGGGTTGCGCGGATATGGCGGCCTCGGCGGGTTGATCAGGCTCGGCGAGTTGCGCAGGTTCAGTGGATCTAACGGCTCCAGCAGGCGCGTTGGGCTCAGCGGCCGCCGGAAACGATCAGCGTCACGGGCCGGCCTTCGCAGCCCTCGCTGCCCGGCATGGTGATCGCGCGCCAGCTCGGGGGCTGGCCCGGCGCAGCCAGGTCGGGGCGGGCGTCGCGCGCGTTGGCGGCATTGTCGGTGTAGGTGGCCAGCACGTTGAACGGCCAGGACGCGCGCCGCAAGCGCTCGTGCACGAGCGAGCCCGCCCAGATCGGCGTGAGCTCCGAGCCGCCGGACGCTGGCGTCGGTGGTGTTGCCGTCGTGCCCGCGCGCCGCTCGATCGCATAGCCCGTCGGCCAGAAGCGCAGCACGTCGCGGCGGCTGCCGGGCCGCGCCGGTCCGCTGGGCAGATACGCGCGCTCGAACACGAGCGGCGAGGGCATGCCGTTGTTCAGCTTGGGCAAAAGCGGCAGCGAAAGCACATCCACGTTCGGCGCGACGAGCGAGAGCACGCTCTTCAGCGAGAACTGCGTGCCCTCGCTCCAGCCCGCGTCGCGCAGCGCCGCGCGCAGATCGCTCGCGCTGGCGGCCCACTGGATCGTCATCGGCTCGCGCCGCTCGCCCTTCATGTCGATGCGATAGCACGCGAACGTCCTCCAGAGCGAATCGGTCCACGCGAGCTGCGTGACGGACACGGGCGGCGCCTCCTCGTGCGAAGCGAGCTCGGCCTCGCGCTGCGCCACGCCGCGCTGCAGCACGAAGGCCAGTGCGAGCACGGCGAGCACGACGGACGGCATCACGTTGCGAGCGGCGGGCCGTTGCGGATAGCGCCACAGCGAGAGCAGCACGACCGCCCCCACCCAGATCGAGGCGAACGCGGCGCCGCCGATGGCGTCGGAGAACAGGAAGCGGTCGAAATAGAGGCCCGCGAACGTGACCGCCACCACGATCGCGTTGCCCACCGTCGCGACCATGGCCGCCTGCGCCATGTTCACGCGCCGCACGAGCAGGAACATCGCGAAGCCGTAGACGATCACCATCGAGGCCACGCGGTCGCTCGGGAACACATAGGCGCCCACGTGCGCCGCGCCGTTGATGTCGTGGTGGATCGCGAAGCGCAGCACGAGGATGAGCGCCTGCGAGACGCCCGCGGCGAGCGCCCAGTAGCCGATGGTGCGCCAGCGCCGCTCGAGCGCCATCCACGCCGTGACGGTGGCCACGAGCGCCGCGAGCGTGTAGTTGCTGCCGAGCGTTTCGACGTGGGCGAGGACCTCGTCGGCCCAGGTGGTGTGGATCGAGTGGAGGAACTGGCGCACCGACTGGTCGACCTGCACGAGCGGCGCGCCGTGCAGCAGATTGCTCAGCACATAGGAAAACACGGCCGCGCACACGGGCACGAGCGCCGTGACGACGAGCAGCGCGGCGAGCGCCGGCTGCTGCGGATCGAGCACCCGCGCGAGACGGCGGCCCGCCGGCCCCTGGTGGCCCGCGGCCCAGCGCGCCGCGGCGCGGCGCGAGTCGCTGGCCCAGGCGTCCAGGTGGCCCAGCAGCATGTGCGTGAAGCGCCAGATCAGCCAGCCGGCGAGCACGATGATCGCGAGCGCGACCACGAGCCGGAACGACACGGCGCCCGCCAGTTGCAGCGACGCGCCGAACACCACGCCCGGCACGATGTGCGCGGGCGCCCAGACGAGCGCCGAGATCACGTTCATCGCGAAGAAGCGCAGCGGCGACATGCCCGCCATGCCCGCGACCACGGGCACCACCGCGCGCAGCGGCGCGATGAAGCGCGCGAGGATCACGCTGCGCGTGCCGTGGCTTTCGAAATAGGCCTGCGCTTTTTCGAGGATGCCGGGATGATGGCTGAACGGCCAGACCTGGGCGATGGAGTCGCGATAGCGGCGGCCGATCCAGAAGCTCAGGGCGTCGCCGGCCACGGCGCCCGCGATCGCGCAGACGAACAGCCAGCCCAGATTGAGCGTGCCCGTGCCCGCGAAGGCGCCCGCGATGAACATGGCCGTGCTGCCGGGGAAAAACGTGCCGACGAGCGCGAGCGACTCGACGAATGCGGCGAACACCACGAACGCGAGCGTCCAGCCCGGGTAGTCGGCAAGCAGGTGCAGCAACTGGACGTAGGCGTGCTCCATCGACGAGGCGGCTTCGGTGCGGGCGTGGCGGCGGTTGATCGGGCAGGGGACCGCGCTGCCCGGGTGCGCCAGGTCGAGCCCGATTGCACACGGTCGCGCGCGGCGCCCCCTGCGCAATATAACCGGCCACGCAATTGCGCGCGTGGAGCGAGAGTGGTGGCCGCGATGGCGTGCGCTCGACGCGCGTCTCGCGGCCCGCGCCCCGTCAGGCGAGCGTGCTTGCCAGCTCCGGCACGACCGTGAACAGATCGCCGACGAGACCGTAATCGGCCACGCTGAAGATCGGTGCCTCTTCGTCCTTGTTGATCGCCACGATCACCTTCGAGTCTTTCATGCCCGCGAGATGCTGGATCGCGCCCGAGATACCGACCGCGATGTAAAGCTGCGGCGCGACGATCTTGCCGGTTTGACCCACTTGATAATCGTTGGGCACGTAGCCCGCATCGACCGCCGCGCGCGAGGCGCCCAGTGCCGCGTTGAGCTTGTCGGCGAGCGGTTCGAGAACCTTCGTGTAGTTCTCGCCGCTGCCCAGACCACGGCCGCCCGAGACGATGATCTTCGCGCTCGTTAGTTCCGGACGGTCGAGCTTCGTGACCTCACGGCCGACGAACTGCGAGAGGCCGCTGTCTGCTGCCGCTTCGAGCTTTTCGACCGCTGCGCTACCGCCAACGGCCGCGACCGCATCGAATGCCGTGGTACGGACCGTGATGACCTTGATGGCGTCTTGCGATTGCACGGTGGCAATCGCGTTGCCCGCGTAGATCGGACGCTCGAACGTGTCCGGCGAATCCACTGCGGTGATATCGCTGATCTGCGCGACGTCGAGCTTCGCGGCAATACGTGGCGTGACGTTCTTGCCCGCTGCCGTTGCAGGAGCCAGGATGTGCGAGTAGTTCTTTGCCGGGTCTTGCACAAGCGTCAGGACCGTCGCTTCGACGTTTTCAGCAAGACCCACTTCGAGCTGCGGCGCATCGGCCAGCAGCACCTTCGACACGCCTGCGATCTTCGCTGCCGCATCGGCAGCGGCTTGCGCGTTGTGACCCGCGATCAGCACGTGCACGTCGCCGCCAATCTTCTGTGCCGCAGCAACTGTATTCAGCGTTGCCGCTTTAATCGACACGTTATCGTGTTCGGCAATAACCAGACTCGTCATTTTTTCCTCGCTTCTCACAGCACCTTGGCTTCGGTCTTCAGCTTCTCGACCAGCGTCTTCACGTCGGCGACCTTCACGCCTGCGGAACGCTTGGGCGGCTCGGCCACCTTCAGCGTCTTCAGACGCGGCGCCACGTCCACACCCAGATCCTCAGGCTTGACCGTCTCCAGCGGCTTCTTCTTCGCCTTCATGATGTTGGGCAGCGTGACATAGCGCGGCTCGTTCAAACGAAGATCGGTGGTCACCACAGCGGGCAATTGCAGGGAAAGCGTTTCAGCACCGCCATCGACTTCACGCGCAACCGTGGCCTTGCCGTCGGCGACGGTGATCTTCGAAGCAAACGTTGCCTGAGGCAGACCCGCCAAAGCCGCAAGCATCTGCCCGGTCTGGTTCGAATCATCGTCGATAGCCTGCTTGCCGAGAATGATCAGCGAAGGCTGCTCCTTATCGACGAGCGCCTTCAAAAGCTTCGCCACCGCAAGCGGCTGCAACTCCTCATTCGATTCGATCAGCACAGCGCGATCCGCGCCGATCGCGAGCGCCGTACGCAGCGTCTCCTGCGCCTGCACGACCCCGGCGGACACAGCGATAACTTCCGTCGCTACGCCCGCCTCTTTCAACCGCACCGCCTCTTCAACCGCAATCTCATCGAACGGATTCATCGAGAACTTCACGTTCGCGATATCCACGCCCGTGCCATCCGACTTCACACGAACCTTCACGTTGTAATCGACCACGCGCTTGACGGGTACGAGAATTTTCATAGCACTCCTCCTGATGCACCTGATTTCAAACCGGTCAAATAACGCCTTTGCTCTTGAGCTCGGCGAGCTTTTCCGCCGAATAGCCCAGCGTCTGTTCCAGCACGTCGCGCGTGCCTTCGCCCAGTTGCGGCGGCGCGCGGCGCACGGGCATGCGTTCGCCGTCGAAGCGCCACGGCGGCGCGAGCACCGGCGTCGTGCCGCTTTCCGTGTGCGGATGCGGTTGCTGCGTGACGAGTCCTCCCTGCGTCGCGCGCGGCGAGAGCAGCGCTTCGCGCAGGCCCGCCACTTCGCCGCACGGAACGCCGGCGCGTGCGAGGCGTTCGAGCAGCAGCTTGCGAGGGCGGCTGCCCAGCTCGCGCGTGAGTTCGGGCAAGAGCGTTTCGCGGTTCTGCCCGCGCAGGATATTGGTCTTGTAGCGCGCGTCGTCGGCAAGGTCGGGGCGCTCGATCACCTCGCGGCAAAAGCGCTCGAATTGCGCGTTGTTGCCCACGGTGATGACGAGCGGACCATCGGCCGCATCGAACACGCCATAAGGCACGATGGACGGATGCGCGTTGCCGTAGCGCGGCGGGTCCTCGCCTATCAGCAGCGCTTCGAGCCCGTAGTAGGCGGTGATCATGAGACCGCAGTCGAACAGCGCCATTTCGATGTGGCGCCCGCGCCCGGTGCGCTCGCGCTCGTAGAGCGCGGCCAGTATCGCCTGCGCCGAATACATGCCCGTGAACAGATCGACTGCGGCCACGCCGAACTTCAGCGGCGGCTGATGCGCCTCGCCGTTCAGCGCCATCAGGCCTGCTTCGCCCTGCACCACGAGGTCGTAGCCGGGGCGCTTCGCCTCGGGCCCGGTGCGGTCGTAGCCGGTAATCGAGCAATAGATCAGACGCGGATTCGCGGCGCTCAGTGCTTCATAGCCGAGGCCGAGCTTGTCGATGCCGCCGAACTTGAAGTTCTGAATGAGGACGTCGCAGGTCTTCGCCAGCTCGCGCGCGATCTGCTGGCCTTCGGGTGTTTGCAGGTCGAGCGTGACCGAACGCTTGTTGCGGTTCACGCTGTTGAAATACGCGGTCTCGGTCTTGCCGACGCGCACGCCCCAGTCGCGCGTGTCGTCGCCGCGGCCGGGATGCTCGACCTTGATGACTTCTGCGCCGAGGTCGCCGAGCACCATCGCGCTCCACGGTCCGGCCAGCACGCGAGAAAAATCGAGGACGCGTACGCCCGCCAGTGGCAGGCTCGGGTTGTCGCTCTGCATCAGCAGGCACTCCTGGTTCGTTGGGAATGGAAGGCCACGCCGCGCGTCATACGCGGCGGCGAGCTTTCGCATCGCCCGCAAGGGTTAGGCGGCGGCGGGTTCCAGTGCGATATAGCGCGCGAGATGATGATCTTCGTCGCCGAGCTGATGGTCGATCATCACGAGGCGCTTGGCGTAGTGCGCGAGCGGCAGCTCCCACGTCATGCCGATGCCGCCGTGCAGCTGAATCGCTTCTTCGGCCACGCGCGCGCCGATGCGCCCGATCGTGTACTTGGCCGCCGAAAGCGCCCGCTCGCGCGCGACGCGCGGCGCGTCGATGGCTGCCGCCGCGTTGATGACCGCCGAGCGCGCCTGCTCGATTTCGAGCAGCACGTCGGCCATGCGGTGCTGCAACGCCTGGAAGCTGCCGATGGGCGCGCCGAACTGCTTGCGCGTGCGCAGGTAGTCGAGCGTGTAATCGCGCGCGACGTCCATCGCGCCCACGGCTTCTGAAGCGAGCGCGAGCAGGCCATAGCCGCGCGCGTGTTCGAGCGTCGCGAAGCCCGTGCCGGCCGCGCCCACGAGCGCGTCGGCGCCCAGCGTCACGTTGTCGAGCCTCACTTCCGCCGCGCGTCCGCCGTCGATCTTGCGATAGCCGCGCACGCTCACGCCCTGTGCATCGCGCGGCACGAGGAACAGCGCAATGCCCGCTTCGTCGAATTCGTCGCCCGAGATGCGCGCGCTAACGAGCAGCACGTCGGCGTGTTCCGCATGCTGCACGACGCCTTTCGCGCCTTGCAGCAGCCAGCCGTCACCGGTCTTTTCGGCGCGCGTGCTCACGCGCGACGCTTCGTAATGCGAGCCCGGCTCGTCGTGCGCGAGGGCCGCGATCTGCGAGCCGTCGATGAACGAGGCGATGCGCGCGCGTTGCGCATCGCTGCCCGCCTGCGCGAGCGCGCGGCCCACGATCATCGTATCGAGGAACGGCTCGACCACGAGACCGCGCCCGAGCGACTCGAATACCACGGCGACGTCGAAGCCCTGGCCGCCGAAGCCGCCATCGGCCTCGTCGAACAGCGCGCCGATCACGCCCAGCTCCGCGAAGCGCTGCCACATTTCGGCGCTGAAACCGTCACTGGAGCGCGCGATTTTATCGCGTGCATCGAAACCATATTGCTCGGCGATGAAGCGGTTGAGCGTGTCCGCAAGCATGCGGCGGTCTTCGGTGTGCTCGAAGTTCATGGCGGGGCCTCTCAAAGACCGAGAATCATCTTGGAGATGATGTTCTTCTGGATTTCGTTGGAGCCGCCGAAGATCGACAGCTTGCGGTTGTTGAAGTAGAGCGCCGCGGCGCTGGCGGCTTCCTCGGGGCCGATGGCTTCGCCCTCGTAGCCTTCCTGCAGCGCTTCTTCGACGAAGGGCGCCGCATACGGACCCATCGCGCGGCGCAGCAGCGACGAAATCTCCTGACGAATTTCCGTGCCGCGAATCTTGAGCATCGAGCTTTCCGCGCCCGGCACGCCGCCGCCGGCCACGGCCGCGATCACGCGCAGATTCGTGGTCTTCATGTTCTCGAGGTCGATCTCGACCTTGGCCACGCGCGCCGCGAACTGCGGGTCCTGCGCGAGCGGCTTGCCGTTGCGCTTGACCGTTTGCGCGGCGCGCTTCAGGCGCGCGAGCGCCGCCACCGAAAAGCCCACGCCCGCGATGTTGGTGCGCTCATAGGTGAGCAGGTACTTCGCGTAGGTCCAGCCCTTGTTTTCCTCGCCGACGAGGTTCTCGACCGGCACGCGCACGTCGGTGAAAAATACTTCGTTCACCTCATGTTCGCCGTCGAGCGTGATGATCGGGCGCACCTCGATGCCCGGCGTGTTCATGTCGATCAGCAAAAAGCTGATGCCTTCCTGCTTGCGCACGTCGGTGGCGGTGCGCACGAGGCAGAAGATCATGTTCGCATAGTGGCCGAGCGTGGTCCATGTCTTCTGGCCGTTCACCACGTAGTGATCACCTTGCTCGTCGGTCTTGCGCACGGCGCTCGTGCGCACCGAGGCGAGATCCGAGCCCGCGCCCGGTTCCGAATAGCCCTGGCACCACCAGTCGGAGCCGTCGAGAATGCGCGGCAGCCAGTGGCGCTTTTGCGCCTCGCTACCGTACTTGATGAGCACGGGCCCGAGCATGTTCACGCCGAACGGCACGATGCGCGGTGCGCCCGCAATCGCGCATTCGTTCTCGAAGATGAACTTCTGCACGGCGCTCCAGCCGGGGCCGCCGTATTCCTTCGGCCAGTGATTCGCGAACCAGCCTTTCTCGTTGAGGATCGCGTGCCATTGCGCCATGTCCTCACGCGTGAGATGGCGGCCGTTGCGCACCTTGTCGGCAATGCGCTGCGGCAGGCGCTCGCGCAGGAAGTCGAGTACTTCGCTGCGGAAGGCTTCTTCTTCGGCGGTGAATTTCAGATCCATGTGTCTTGCTCCTGGCGGACCCTGCGCGAGCGCGGGCCAAGCCCTGTATTCAGGCGGTTTGGTTCAGGCTCGAGAAGTCCGCGCCACGCTCGACCAGCTCGACGAGCAGCGGCGAAGGACGCCAGAACAGCGGGTCTTCCTTCGCGAACTCGCGAATGTCGGCGAGCACGTTCGCGAGGCCCACGGTATCGGCATACTTCATCGGGCCGCCGCGATAGCGCGGGAAGCCATAGCCGTAGAGCAGCGTCACGTCCACGTCGAGCGGACGCAGCGCAATCTTCTCGAACACCACGTTCGCGCCTTCGTTGATCATCGCGGCCATGTAGCGGCGGATGATTTCTTCGTCGCTGAAGGTGCGCGGCGTGATGCCGGCGCGCTCGCGCTCGGCGGCGATGATCGTTTCCACTTCGGGATCGGGCGCGCCGGTGCGCGCGCCTTCGGGGTAGAGATAGAAGCCGCGGCCCGTCTTCTGGCCGAACCAGCCGCGCTCACAGAGGCGGTCGGCGATCTGCACGTAGCGCGCGTTCGGGTCGCGCGTGGCCGCGCGGCGCTTGCGCGTGGCCCAGCCGATGTCGCCGCCCGCGAGATCGACCACCTGGTACGGGCCCATCGGGAAGCCGAACTCGCGCACGGCCTTGTCGATCTGGTACGGCGAGGCGCCGTCTTCCATCAGGTGATCGGCGGCCGTGCGATACACGGCGAGGACGCGATTGCCGATGAAGCCGTCGCAGACGCCCGCGCGCACCGGCACCTTGCGCAGCTTCTTCGCGAGATCGAATGCGGTGGCCACGACGTCGGCGCTCACGGCTTTCGGCACCACGACTTCGAGCAGCTTCATGATGTTCGCGGGCGAGAAGAAGTGCAGGCCGACCACGTCCTGCGCACGCGTGATGCTGGCCGCGATGGCGTCGATGTCGAGATACGAGGTGTTGGTCGCGAGCACCGCGCCCGGCTTGCAGACACGATCGAGCTCGGCGAATACGGCCTGCTTCACGGCCATGTCCTCGAACACGGCCTCGATCACGAGATCGGCGTTCGCGAGCGCATCGTACGAGGTGCTGCCGCTGAAGCGCGCGAGGATCTGCGTCTTCGCTTCGGGCTTCATGCGGCCCTTGGCGATCAGGCCGTCATAGACTTTTTCGACGTGCGCGCGGCCGCGTGCGAGCGCGGCGTCGTCGCGCTCGATCATCGTCACGGGCAGGCCCGCGTCGAGCACGGCCACGGCAATGCCCGCGCCCATCGTGCCGCCGCCGATCACGCCCACGGTTTCGATCGCGCGTGGCGCGGCGCTCTTCGTTTCAGGGGCTTTCTGCACTTCGCGCTCGGCGAAGAACGCGTGCACGAGGCCCGCGCGCTGCGGGCTTTCGAGGCAGGCGAGGAACTGCTTGCGCTCGAAACGCAGGCCTTCGTCGAACGATTCGTCGAGCGCGGCCTGCACGCAATCGACGATCTTCAGCGGCGAGAACAGTCCGCGCGACTTCTTTGCGGTCTCGGCGCGCGCGGCGTCGATGGCGGCTTGCGCGGCGGCGCGGTCGGCCAGCCCTTGCGCGTCGCGCGTGCGGCGCACGTGGGCATGGCCGGCGAGCAGTTCCTGCGCGTAGGCGAGGCCTTCGGCGAGGATATCGTCGCTCGCGCCCGCGCGGTCGACGAGCCCGAGCTTCAGCGCTTCGGCCGCGCCCACGTGGCGGCCGCTCAGCATCAGCGAGAGCGCCGCTTCGGCGCCGATCAGGCGCGGCGTGCGCTGCGTGCCGCCCGCGCCGGGCAAGAGGCCCAGCTGGACTTCGGGCAGGCCGAGCTTCGCGCCCGTCACGGCGAGACGGTAATGCGCGGCCAGCGCGATCTCGAGACCGCCGCCGAGCGCCGCGCCATGAATGGCCGCGATCACGGGCTTGTGGCAGGCCTCGATGCGATTGCAGACGTCGGGAAGCGCGGGCGGCTGCGGCGGCTTGCCGAATTCGCGGATATCCGCGCCGGCGATGAAGTTGCGTCCCGCGCCGACGATCAGCACGGCCTGCACGGCCGCGTTCGCCTCGGCATGCTCGATGGAGGCGGCGAGACCGCGCCGCACGTCCACGCCCAGCGCGTTCACGGGCGGATTGTCGACGGTGACGAGCAGCACCTTGCCGCGCAGTTCATGGGTGACGGGGGAAAAAGCGGGGGCGGCCGTTTCGGTTGCCATGCAGGATGTCTCCAGATTAGGGGCGGATCGCGGCTGCCGTTGCGCCTTTGCGTTGTCTGCGAAGGCACGGCGGGCGGCGGGCCGGATGGCGGTTCTCCAATGTGGGTTTCATTGTGTGGATGCCAGCGTTAATTGACAATCCCATGGTTCATTGACATGCTGTCAAAGATTATTTGACAGTGAGCCGAACCGTGGACGTCAATGCGCTGACCCTGCTGGTGGAGATCCTCGACGCGGGCAACCTGAGCGAGGCCGCGCGGCGCCTCAAGATGAGCCGCGCGAACGTGAGCTATCACCTCAACCACCTCGAAAAGTCGATCGGCCTGCAACTCGTGCGGCGCACCACGCGCCGCGTGGAGCCGACCGAGATCGGCCTGAAGCTCTACGAGCACGGGCGCGCGATCCAGAACGCGCTGCTCGCGGCGCGCGAGTCCGTCTCCACGCTCGGGCAGAGCCTGCAGGGGCGCGTGCGCCTTTCGGTGCCGAGCGGCTATGGACAGCTCGTGATGTCGGAATGGCTGATCCGCTTCAAGCGCCTGTATCCCGGCATCGTGCTCGATGTGATGTTCGAGAACCGCGTCGAAGACTTGCTGCGCGACGAAGTGGATATCGCCGTGCGCGTGATGCACGAGCCGCCGCAGAATCTTGTCGCGCGCGACATGGGCGCGGTGCGGTATATCGCGTGCGCATCGGCGCAATGGGCCGCCGAGCACGGCATGCCCGAGACGCTCGAAGACCTTGCGCGCGCGCCGGTCATCACCGCGACCGTGGTGGGGCGGCAGTTGCGGCTTGCAGGCTACCTTGGCGAGGAGCGGCACGAGGTGCTGCTCGAACCTTCCATTATTTCGGAGAACTTCCTTTTTCTGCGGCAGTCGATTCTGGCGGGATTAGGCGTGGGTATCGTGCCCGACTATGTGGTTCATGACGATATCCGCAATGGTCAGGTCGTGACTTCGCTCGACGCGTGGCGCCTGAGCATCTTCGGCACGCAGATGTACATGCTGTACATGCCCAATCGCCACCATACGCGTGCGGCTTCCACGTTTATCGACTATGTATTGGCCGAGGCGCGCAAGAGCGGGCGTGGGGTCGCCCTGGCCGATCAGGGGTCCTGAGCAGGCTTGCCGTCATTCGCGTTTTCATCGCCGCCGCTCGTCTCGCGCGTATCCCCATGCTCCGCGCAAGCGCCCGTTGCAGGCGGCCGCCCGCGCGTGCCCGCCGCAAGCGGCACGCGCTGCTGAATGCCGGCCTTCGCGAGCATATGCGCGCTGATAGGCGCGGTGAGAAACAGAAACGCGGGAATCAGGAGCTCATGGAGGCTCGCGAAATTATTGTGCGCGCTGAAGTAGATCACCGAGGCGAGCACGATCCCGCCCACGCCGAGCGTGGTCGATTTGGTGGGGCCATGCAGGCGCATGAAGAAGTCGGGCAGGCGCGCGAGCCCGATGGCGCCGATCAGCGTGAACAGGCTGCCGACGAGCAGCAGCACGCTCACGATCGCTTCGACGACGGTTTGCATCGGCGGGCCTCCTGTGGGTGGGTTCGTTCAGTTGAGTTCGATGATGTCGCCGCGCTGCAGATACTTCGTGAGCGCGACGGTGCCCACGAAGCCCATCAGCGCGATGAGCAGCGCGGTTTCGAAGAAGACCGTCGAGCGCAGGCTGATGCCGTACACGACGATCAGCGCGATCGCGTTCACATTGAGCGTGTCGAGCGCGACGATGCGGTCGGGCAGCGAAGGGCCGCGCACGAGGCGCAGCAGCGTGAGCAGGAACGCGATGCCGAGGATCGCGAACGAGACCGGGATCACGATGGCTAGCATGCGAAGATCTCCATCAATGGGGCTTCATAACGGGACTTGATGAGCGCGACGAGCGCGGCTTCGTCGGCCAGGTCGAGCACGTGGACGATGAGGCGCGTGCGGTCGTCGCTGAGTTCGGCGCACAGCGTGCCGGGGCTCAGCGAAACGATGCTGATGAGCGCGGTGAGCGCGATTTCATGCGTGCTGTCGAGCGGCACTTCGATGAACGCGGGGCGCAGGCGCTTCGTGGGGCCGAGCACGAGCAGCGCGACTTCCACGTTGGCCACGACGATGTCGATGAGCACGTGCACGAACAGGCGCACGAGCAGCCAGGGCCTGCCGAAACGCACCGGCTGCAGCCACAATCCTTCGCCCACGCAGAACGAGATCGCGGTGCCCAGCACGGCGCCCAGCAGCAGATTGCCGGGCGAGACGTCGTTCATGAGCAGCACCCAGCAGACGAGCAGCACGACGGTGAGCCACGGGTGCGGAAAGAGCCTTTTGAACATCGTCAGCTCCCGTTGGTCTGGGTGGATGGCGCAGCCGGCGCCGATGATGCGTCTTGCGCGGGCGGGATCGCGTGCACGTAGGCGGCGCGATCGAACAGCTGCGTGGCCGTGGCGTCGAGATAGCGCCGCAGCGGCCCCGCGCCGAGCGTGGCCGCCACCACGCAGGCGAGCAGCAGCGCGCAGGCCGCGAGCTTGGCCGCGCTGCCCTTCGGCGCGCGCGCGGGTGCGAAAGCGGCGGCGCGCGCGGCGGGTTCGGCCCACAGCAGGCGCGTGCCGGTGCGGCTCAGCGCGACGATCAGCAGGAGGCTCGAAATCAGCACGGCGGGCCATAGCACGGCCGCTTCATGAGCAGGCGTGGCCGCGAGCACCATGGCCTTGCCGAGAAAGCCGGAGAGCGGTGGCAGCCCCGCCGCGCCGACTGCGGCGGCGAGATAGAGCAGCGCGGCGGCGTTCGAAGGCCACGGGGCGTGCTCTTTGGGCGGAACCTGCGGCGCGGGGTCTTCCGCCGTGGCGACCTCTACCGATGCCGCCACGGGCACGAGCGTGGCTTGCGCCGCTGCCGTCGCCACGGCGAGGGTCGCGACCGCTTCGCTGTCCGACTCGGGCGAGATCGCTGCGGCCGCCGCGTCGTCGAGCGCCTCGAGCGAGCCGGGCTCGACGCCATGAAGCGCGTTCGTCGGGTGCGTCGCCGTAGTTGCGGCCTCGGGCTCCAGCGTATCGGCGAGCAGGAACAGTGCGCCCGTGCACAGCGTCGTGCTGATGAGGTAGTAAAGCAGTGAGCTCCACGCAAGTGGTGTTTGCTGCGTGACGGCGGCGATCAGGAGTCCGACCGAAACGAGCACGAGGTAGCCCGTGGTGGTTTTCAGGCTCGATACGGCGAGCGCGCCCAGCGCACCGAAAGCGATGGTCGCGATGGCGAGCCACCATGCCCAGTCGTGCATGAACGTGTCGAGCACGCCGCCGTTGCTGCCGCCGCCGAACACGAGCGCGTCGCAACGGAGCATCGCGTAGATGCCCACCTTGGTCATGATCGCGAACAGCGCGGCGACGGGGCCGATGGCGCTGCGATACGCCTGCGGGAGCCAGAACGACATCGGAAACACGGCGGCCTTCAGGCCGAACACGAGCATGAGGGTCGCGCCCGCGAACTGCGCGAGCGGCAGCGTCCCGGCGTTCAGATGCGCGAGACGCTCGCCCATGTCGGCCATGTTCAGCGTGCCGGTGATGCCGTACAGCACGCCCAGCGCGATCAGGAAGAACGACGAGCCCACGAGGTTCATGATCAGATAGTGCAGCCCGTTGCGCACGCGCCGCGCGCCGCCGCCATGCAGCAGCAGCGCATACGAGGCAATCAGCAGCAGCTCGAAGAACACGAACAGGTTGAACATGTCGCCCGCGAGGAAGGCGCCGTTCAGGCCCATCAGCTCGAACTGGAACAGCGCGCGGAAGTAGCGCCCGCGCCGCGCGTCGGCGCTCGACGTGCCCAGCAGGCAGCAGCACGCGAGCACGGCGGTGAGCACCAGCATCAATGCGGAGAGGCGGTCGAGCTGCAATACGATGCCGAACGGCGCGGGCCACGCGCCGAGCGCATAGCTCGCGATATCGCCTTGCGCCGCGCGCGCGGCCAGCACGCAGGCGACGGGCAGCAGCGCGAGCGTCGCGAGCGTGTTGAGCGCGCGCTGCACGCGCTTCGCGCGCAACGGCAGCGCGACGATGGCGCCCGCCGCGAAGAGCGGGATCAGGATGGGGAGCAGGAGGGCGTGATTCATGCGCCGCGCGTCTCCCCGCCGTTCGCCTGCTGCCTGGCTTTTGCGCCGGCCTGATCGTCCACGTGGTCGCTGCCGGTGAGCGCGAGCGAGCGCAGCGCGAGCACCACGGTGAAGGCCGTCATCGCAAAGCCGATCACGATGGCCGTGAGCACGAGCGCCTGCGGCACCGGGTCCGCATACTGGGCGCCCAGCTGAGGCGTGCCGGCGCCCGCGATCACGGGTGGCTTGCCGGTGGCGAGCCGCCCCATGCCGAGCAGGAACAGGTTGATCGCATACGAGAACAGCGTGATGCCGAGGATCACGGGCAGCACGCGCGCGCACAGCAACAGGTAGATGCCGCACGCGCAGAGCACGCCGATTGCGGCGGCGAAGGCGGCTTCCATCAGCTTTTCTCCACGGATTGCATGTCCTTGTCGCGCACGCCCAGGTGCGAAACGATCGTGAGCGTCGTGCCCACCACCGCGCCCATCACGCCGAGATCGAACAGCATCGCCGTGCTCAGCTCGATTTCGCCGATCAGCGGCAGATGGAAGTGCCCGAACGCGCTCGTGAGGAACGGATGACCGAACGCGAGGCTGCCCAAACCCGTTGTGGCCGCAACGAGAATGCCGAGCCCCGCGAGTGCGCGGTAGTTGAGGCGCATGCGCGATTCGGCCCACAGCACGCCGCTCGCCATGTACTGGAGCAGCAGCGCGATCGAGAGGATGAGCGAGGCGATGAAGCCGCCGCCGGGCAGATTGTGGCCGCGCAGGAACACGAACACGGCCACGAGCGCGGTGAGTGGCAGCATCAGGCGCGCGAGAATCGCGAGCAGCAGCGGATGCGATTGCGACGACCACGGCAGCCCGCCCGGCCCGGTGTCGGGCGCCTTCAGGCGCAGGCCGCGCAGCAGCGCCTTCACGGCGAGTCCGGCCACCACGAGCACGCTGATCTCGACCATGGTGTCGAAGCCGCGGAAGTCCACGAGGATCACGTTCACGACGTTGTGGCCGCCGCTGCCGGGTAGCGCGTTGGCGAGGAAGTACGGCGCGATGCCCTGCGCGGGCGGCCGCGTCATGACCTGATAGGCCACGCTGCCGAGCAGCGCGCCGCCCGCGAGCGCGAGCGCGCCGTTGCGCATGCGCGTGGGAATCGGCTCGATGTCGGGCTGCAGGTTGGGCAGGAAGTAGATGGCCAGCACCAGCAGCAGCACCGTCACCACTTCCACGGACACCTGCGTGAGCGCGAGGTCGGGCGCGGAAAAACGCGCGAACGCGAGCGTCACCAGCAGCCCGCAGGTGCTCAGCATCACGAGCGCGTAGAGCGTGTGCGCACGCACCAGCACGACGCCCGCGGCGAGCAGCGCCATCAGCACGAGGCCGCACAGCGTGAGCGGGTCGATGGGCAGGCGCACGAAGTCGCCGCCCCAGGCGCCGAGCGCGACGAACGCGGTGCCCGGCACGACGATCATCGCCGCGATCATCCACGCGAGGTAGTCGGGCAGCGAGCGCGTCTCGAATACGCGTACCACCACAGCCGCGCCTTTTTCGAGCCGCTGCACGAGACGGTCGAATCCTTCGCTCGCGTTCATGTCCGAGAGCACCGAGCGGTGATGGCGGAATGCGTCGCGGCGCAGGAAGAACAGCAGCGCGCCCGCCGCGAACGAGACCAGGCTCATGACGAGCGGCGTGTTGACGCCGTGCCACAGGCTCAGGCTGTACTCGGGCACCTTGCCGCCGAGCGTGAACCACGCCGCCGATTCGAGCAGCCTGCCGATGGTCTGCTGCGGAAAGAGGCCGATCAGCAGACAGAGCACCACGAGGATCTCCACGGGCAGCTTCATGAAGCGCGGCGGCTCGTGTGGCGGATAGTGGGGCAGGTCGCGCGGCGCGGCGCCGTCGAAGAACACGCCCCAGACGAAGCGCAGCGAGTACGCCACGGAGAGCGCGGCGGCCACGATCGCGATCACGGGAATCGCCCAGTTGAACGGCCCGAACATGCCTTGCGCAAGCGTTTCGCCGAAGAACATTTCCTTCGAGAGAAAGCCGTTGAGCAGCGGCACGCCCGCCATCGCGAGCGAGGCCACGCCCGCGAGCACGGCCGTATGCGGCATGTATTTCGCGAGCCCGCGCAGGCGGCCCAGATCGCGCGTGCCGGTCTCATGGTCGATGATGCCCGCGGCCATGAAGAGCGACGCCTTGAATACCGCGTGATTGACGGTGTGAAAGAGCGCGGCCACGGTGGAGAGCTGGGTGTCGAGACCGAACAGCAGCACGATGAGGCCGAGGTGGCTGATCGTCGACCAGGCGAGCAGGCCCTTGATGTCGCGCTGGAACAGCGCCATCGAGGCGCCGCCCACGAGCGTGACGAGACCGGCGAGCGTGGCTGAGTAGGCCCACCAGTCGGTGCCTTCGAAGACCGGGTAGAGGCGCGCGAGCAGGAAGATGCCGGCCTTCACCATCGTTGCCGAATGCAGATACGCGGAGACCGGCGTGGGCGCCGACATCGCGTGCGGCAGCCAGAAATGGAACGGGAACTGCGCCGACTTCGTGAACGCCGCGAAGAGCGTGAGCAGCAAAATGGCCGGAAAAAGCGGGTCGTGCTGGATCTTGCCGGTTTGCGCGAGCACGTCGTTGAGCTCGAAGCTGCCGCACACGTGGCCGAGCAGCAGCACCGCCGCGAGCAGCGCGAGCCCGCCCGCGCCCGTGATGGTGAGCGCCATGCGCGCGCCGCGCCGCGCGTCGGGCCGCGCAGGCCAGAAGCCGATCAAGAGGAACGAGACGAGGCTCGTGAGCTCCCAGAAGATCACGAGCAGCAGCAGATTGTTCGAGAGCACGACGCCGAGCATCGCGCCCATGAACAGCAGGAGCAGCAGATAGAGGCGCGGAAGCGTGTCGCTGCCGGCGAGGTAATAGCGCGCGTAGATGAAGACCAGCAGGCCGATCGCGAGCACGAGCAGCGCGAACATGAACGAGAGGCCGTCGAGGCGCAGCGAGAGCGCGAGACCGATCTCGGGCACCCACTCGCGGCGCCACTGCATGACGCCATAGGTGGGCATGCCCACGCGTTCGCTTAAGGCCAGCCCGAGGCCGAGGAGCGCCGTCGCGAACGCGATCCAGGTGGAGAGCGCACGGGCGTGCGGGGCCGTGAGCGCCACGAGCGCCGCGCCCACGAACGGAAGTATGACGAGCCAGCCCAAAGCCATCCGACTTCCTCCGGGAAATCCGCTGCGTGCGGGTTGAAGACGTGGGCCGTCCGCATGGCGCGGGTGAGGGCACGGCAGGCGTGCCCCAGGTGCGCCTGCGGGCTGCAGACCACGATCATAGCCGCAAACGGGGCCGGAGTTGATGTAGATGCCATGAATGCGCGCGGCGCGTGGCGCGACGTGCGGGACGCGCCGCACTGGGGCGTATGCGCATGCGTGGCCGACGCCGTGGCGGCGTGCGCCGCCGGATTACGCCGGCTTGTGCCGTCTTGTGCCGTCTTGCGTCGTTTTGCACTGAACTGCGCCGCGTTCGCGTTACATCGGCCAGACGAAGGCTTCGTGCGCGTGCGAGGTTTTGCCGATATCCACGGAGCGGTGGACCGTCTTGCCATCATGGCTTGCCGTCACGACGTAGTGGCCGTTGGGCAGCGTGAGGAGCATGAACGGGCCGTTAGTGCGGGTGGAGAGGAGCGGCTGGCCGTGCGCGTCGGCAATCTTGACGGGCACGTTCGCGAGGTACTCGTTGCCGCCCGCCGACTGGCGCGCGAATTCGAGCGAGAGCGGGTAGCGCGTCATCGCGGCCTTGAACGCCGCCGACTGGTCGCTGCCGATGCCGCCGGACAGATAAGCAATACTGCCCGCATGCTGCGCCGGCGGCAGGGTGCCGGCGGCGGCCGGCGCTGCGGCGCCAGGGGCGCTCGGGGTGGCGGCGAAAGCGCCTTGCGCGCCGAGTGCAAGCGCGAGTGCGGCGGCAAGCGAAGCGGCCGCGCCCATCCACGGAGTTGAGCGTGCTTTCATTGTTTACCTCCAATGGGTCAGGTACTCCGGCGCGTGTTGTGCGCCGGACGAATCCAGAGTAGGCAGCGCGGCTTAAAAGTCCCTTAAAACGCGGGGTGAGCGTGTCTTTCGCGCGCTCAATGGGGGATCATGCCCGTGAGCACATAGGCCTGAATCAGCGTCATCACGCCGACGATGGCCGCGAAAAAGAGGCTATGGCGCACCGTGAAGCGGAACAGCGCGGCCTCTTTGCCGACGAGCAGTGTGGCCGATCGTATCGCTGAACGAATCGGGTCACGTTCACGCAGCGATCGTTCTGCGTCGTGAGAATTGCGATGGTTGGCCATTCTCCTCGCGTGAATCTCTTGTGCTGATCGTGCGCGAATAACACCCTCCCTCTTCGCTATCACGTCATCGTCTCTCAATAAATCGAAGGTCGGCGATTTATCGATATTCAATAAATCTGACTGGAATTTCAGATGCCGGTCGGTTTGTTCGATTGACCATCTATTTCTTCGACCCTAGATTTTCCTGCTCGTAGTTGCGAATGCAACAGATTTCGCCTCGTTAATTTCAAACGGACAGGGGTGCGTATATGGATGCCGTGACAAAACGTTTCAGGGATACCTTGCTCCACCCGAGCGCGCGTCTGAGCCAGCGCCTGAGCCTGTGGATAGGCGGCGTCGAAATTCCGCTCGACGTGGTCAGGTTCAAGGCGAAGGCGGGCTTCTGCCAGGACTATTTCGTTGACGTCACGGTCACGTCGCCGGAACTGGCCATCGACGGCACGCTCTGCGTGGGCAAACGCGCGGGGTTGCAGATCGACGAGCGCGCGGCGGTGCCTTCGGCGAGCTATGCTGGCTTCGTCGATCGTGAGGCGGCAACCTGGAACGGCGTTGTTACACGCTGGAAGCGGGTCAGTGTGAGTCGCGACGAGGGCACCTACCGCCTGCGCATCGAGCCACGCTTCGCGGCCCTGCTCAAACGGATCGTCAAATCCGATACGTTCAAGGACGTCACCCTCCGGGAACTGATCACAACGGTGATCGTCGACCGGAAGAATTTCGACGCCTTCGACGTGGAGTTCCAGATTGAGGGACTCGACGAGAAGATGGAACAGGTTGTCATGTACGAGGAGTCGCTTTACAACCTGATCGCCCGTCATTGCCGCCGCAAGGGCGTTTTCTGGTTTTACAAACAGGGCCGCGCCAAGAACGGGCGGCTTGATACCCTTGTTTTTGCGAATAATCCGCGCGCCTATGTCCGCTCGATCGACGTACCGCTGCTCGACGGTGCGGGGCTGAACAGCAACTGGCAGGAAGCGGCGCAGAAGATCAACGAGCACCGCAGGCTGGTCGCCGCGTCGGTCGAGGTGTGGGAGCGCAACTATCGCATGCCGGACGACCCGCTACGGGCGAGCGCGAAGGTCTGCGCCGACGCAGGGGACCGCTCGGTGTTCGGCCAGATCAGCCGCAGCGCGGAGTTTCACCTCGCGCGGCAGCAGGGCGAGGCCGTCGTGCAGACGCGGCGCGACGAACTGGTCGCGCGGCAGGCGACGCTCTCGGGCACGACCGACGCGAAGGGCGTCGCGCCGGGCGTGGTCATGAAGCTGACGAACGCGAAGCTCGCGAGCGCGAAATACGGTTTCGTGATCACGTCGATGGTCATGAAGGGCAGCCGCACGAAACCGGCGTTCACCCGCTTCAAGGCCATGCCCGCGCACCTCGCATACCGGCCTCGATTCGTTTACGAAAAGCATTGGCGATTTCTGAATGGCCCCGTCGTCGGCGTCGTGACAACATTTGACTCGACGCCCTACGCGTGCGTGGACGAATATGGCCGCTATCCGGTCCTGCCGAAGTTCCTGCAGGGCTCGGGCAATACCGACCGGCAACTGCTGAAGCTGCGCCTGCTGCGTCCGTCCTCGTCGTATCAGGGGGGCTTCCATTCGCCGCTGCTGCCGGGCACCGAGGTCCTGCTCGAAGCGGCCCATAACGACGTCGACCGTATCCATATCTCCGGCGCCCTGCACGACTATGCCCACCCGGACGTGGTGCATGGCGCGCAGGCGATGTTTTCCTACGCGATATGGCGCTCGCCGCTGTGCGGCGCGGAGATCGTCTTTAACGATCTGCAGGGCAAGGAAAGCGCGCGGATCGCGACGGTCTACAACCAGACGGCGATGAACCAGGGGTACCTGCTCAACAGCAAAAAGCTCAAGCGCGGGGAGGGGTTCGAAATCACGACCCAGGGATGGGGCACGACGCGCGCGGCGAAAGGGCTGTTCTTTACGGCGGATGCGGCGGCGGGGGCCGATACGCCTCACCTCGACATGCCTGCCGCCGTTGCGCTGCTCAGGTCGGCGCTACAGCGCGTGACGGATCTCGCGGCGGCCACGACGCAGGCCGGGGCCGATCCTGCCGACCGCGCGACGCAGGCGGCGCTCCTCGACGGGCTGAACCAGCTTCGCGACGCGGGGCTGCTCGCGAGCGCCCCGGGCGGCATGGCGTTCGTCACGCCGAAATCGACCCAGCACTCGGCGGGCGAAAACGTGATCGTCACCGCCGGCCAGAACATGGACGTGAGCGTCACGCAACGGCTGCGCATGGTGGCGGGCGAGCTGATCTCGTTGTGCGCGCACAAGCTCGGGCTGAGTTTTGTCGCGGCGAAGGGCAAGGTGCTGATAGCGGCGCTGACGGACGGGCTGGACCTCTTTGCGCAGAAGCAGGTGCGCATCGCGAGCGAAAGCGCGGACGTCCAGGTATCGGCCAAGTCGAAGATCACCCTCAATAACGGTGGGGCTTCCGTGGTTATCGAGAACGGCAACATCACGTTCCATTGTCCTGGCGCATACACCATCAAGGCCGCCTCGTTTACCTTCGTTGGACCGGACAACGTCACAACGCCGCTGCCGTCCCTGCCGAAGGCCAGCCTGAAAATCTCCGACCAGTACTCGTCGTCCCACTGAAGCCATGATTATCAGCCCTCCCTTTCTGCCCGCATCGGGCCTGACGTCTACCGATGCGTCGAGGCCCGATCCCATGATGGACCTGGTTGACCAGTTCGAGATCGGCCATCACGGCGTCTATCCAGTCACCTTCGACCGCCGTTTTCACTGCGGCATGCATCTGAATCCTGGTGAGCAGCACGAACCGGTGCGAGCGATCGCCGACGGCGACGTCGTGGCTTACCGGGTCAGCAAGAGCGCCATTTCCGATGGCGCGAAGGACGCCCAGGGGCAACCCCTGCTGAACTCGAATACCGGCTTCGTCCTGCTCAAGCACCA